>CALMML010000074.1 GCA_937868485.1 uncultured Myxococcales bacterium
TTCCCTGAACATCCGAGCAACGGAACGGCCTATCGACTTTGGACAATTTCCACGCCCTATGGTTCAAGCCCGACCTCGTTCTACTATTCGGGTTCCAATCTACAGCTTCAGGGCAGCTCGTTTGACTTTCCAGCGGGTCCACCACCGGGTACGTTCACGGTGCCGTTCCCGACTGTGTCGATTGTCAGCTCATTGCTGTTTTACCCGGATGAAAATGGCAATGCATCACGCGAGTGGACCGTTCCCTATGACAAAGTCACTGGCGAAGGTGGTTACTGGTCATATGCGCCAGTTGGCTTCCTACCGCACAACCTGTGTCGGGCCGTAGCAACGCAGCCGGTACTCGGTCAGCTTCGTCCCTATGTGGCACCGTTCCGTCCCGCAGCGGAAGGTCTGTCGTGGAATGCAATGATGCGCGCGGGTCTGTTCTTCGACCTGACAATTGAAGAAGGACGTCCCGATGTTCCGCTTGGCGGAGACGACAACAACTTTACCTATGTGTATAGCGGCCTGGCGTTCTTGAACAACGCACCGCTCATGCAAGGTGGCGTGCCGTGGGGATATCACGGCTCACTGCCTGCCATCATCCAGAATGTCGGTCCAGGTATTCAGCCCGTGCCCAAGTGTGGAGGCTTCGTCAGTCATCCGCACGTCACGGCGCCGCTCTACTGCCAGGGACAGCACTAACCGGAAAAGGTGGACTTCCATGAAGGCTCGTAAAGCACACACTGTCCGTCTCGTGGTTGGCGGTCTCCTGCTAGGAGGCGCGCTAACGGTTCACGCCGACTCCGGCTTCGATGAGGTCTTGCGCGATGCGTTCGATCTGTCGGTGCGCTACACCCAGCAGGTCGAGTTCCTGGGCCGCGTCGTCAACGCCAACGTAAGCTGCGGCACCAGCTGTCCGACGCCAGCGACCGAAGTCAACACCGGGCGGCTCAACTTTGGACTGAGCGCCGATGGCAACTCGATCGTAAACACGCTGGGTCTGTTTGAAGGCCCAAGCCAGATGATCGGCGTCGGAACCATCGTCAGCAACGGTCGCACCTGCTCGACCTGTCACCGCCCGGATCTACGCAACACGCAAGGTCAAGTGGTGGACGCCATCAAGCTGGGTCTGCCGCACACGTTCCCGCTGTCGTCGGTGGTTCCGACCACGGATCCGCTCTTCACGGGTCGCGTTGCCGACGATGGCAACCATCCAAACGGTCTCGCCAACCTCGACAACCACGGGCTGGTGCTGATTCGTCCGGGGCGGTTTAACCCGATCCTGCCGCTCAACGATCCGTTCCGTCAGGTCATCGAGTGGCGCAAGGTTGTCCGCTTTGTGAACACCGCGCTGACGATTGGCTTTGTCAACGATGCGCGCATGCGCGAAGTGGTGGAAACGACTCGCGGCGCGATCTTTTCGCACACCCAAAACTTCGACGAGCGCTTTGACGATCTGCTGCGCGTGCCAAACCCTGTGTATCCAGCGGGCCCGACCGACTTCGAGGAGCGTCCGCGCAACATCGCGGCGTTTATTGAAGAGACGACGATTGATCCGCCGGAGCTGATGGCGCTGCTCAAGCCGCATGACGCAACGGCGAACCCGCAGTGCAGCAACACCGTCGGGGCCAAGTGCAAGATCTCGGACTGCGTGCGGCTCACCGGATCGACCGCGTGCACGCTGGAAACGGTGCTGAAGCTGGACCCGTTCTTCACGGTCAAGACCACCACCGATTCCGAGCGCCGAGGACAGAAGGTGTTCGCCGATCAGTGCATGGGCTGCCACAACACGCCCAACGTGTTTGGCAACATCGACCATGTGCCGGGTCTGCCGCTCAGCTTCCCACCACGCATTGCGCGTACGTTCGATGTCGGGGTGTCGCAGCGCAATGTCCACGGGCTCGACTTCCGAGCGTTCCTGTGCGCGGACGGAACCACGCAGTGTCCCGAAGCGTCGCGCTCGCTTCAGACGGTGGTGCTGCCGCTGGCGAAGCTTGATGGCACGACGGTGATGCATCCGGTCACGATTGATCCGGGCACCGCATCGGCGACGGGTCGCTACGAAGACCTCCATCGCTTCAAGGTGCCGCAGCTTCGACGCGTAAGTCAGATGGGACCGTACTTCCACGACAACTCGGCAGCGACGCTGGAAGCGGTGATCGATCACTTCACGGGTGATCACTACCGCAACTCTGCCGACGGACAGAAGTATCCGATCTGTCTGTCCCCACGAGAGCGCACCGACCTGCTCGCCTTCCTGCGCGTCCTGTAACCTGCCAACATCGCGGCCACTGCGCCGCTTGAAGGGCTGGCTTCCCGCCTGATACACTGAGACGCTCCCAGTTCTTACCTAGGTTCGCCATGCCAATCCAGATCGAGCGCAGGGCTTACGGGCCCGCCAGCACCCAAGAGGAAGTCGCCGCCATCCGGGCGCGGCTCCGTCGCATTGGCAAGTCATCGCTGGTTTGGCAAGAGATGCCCGTTCAGAGCACCTTTTCCGTCTCCGTGATGATGGATGAGATTCACCGTCTGACCGAGTCGCTCGACTGGTTTCACTTGATTGTGGATCTGACCCACGCCGATCCGCCGCCGCAGGAAGTCCGCACCGCGCTGTACAAAGGGCTCGATCAGCTGCCGAAAATGCGGCGGTGCGCGTGCTTTACGGGACGAAACTTCCTGCTCAACGCGGCGGTAAAGTTCGTGCTGGCTGCCGTCAGGGTGCCGGTGACGATGCACAAGACCCTAGAGGAGGCGCTACGTGAAGTCGGAGACGCCTAGCCTGCCGCAGGACGCTGCGTCGCGACAGGTGCTGGAAGAGTGGACCCGCGTGGTGGTGGGCCACCTGACCGATGTCTTTACGGGACGCTGCTCGCTGTCGCTGGATGGCATTCGCGCGCTGGGAGAGGACTCTCCGCTTATCGAGGTTCTGTCGGGCATTCTGATCCTGCACGAAGAGCTACAAAACCGAGAGCAGCAGCGCGCCCAAGCAGTCGTCGAGCTAGAGCAAGCCGTCAGCCAGCTTCGCAGTCAAAATGACGAGCTGATTCGGTCGCGCGCGCTCAACGAAGAGCTGTCCGCGCCGCTGATGCGAGCCGGAAGCGGTGTGCTGATGGTGCCAATCATCGGAACGCTCGACGAAGACCGCACCTCGATCATTGTTCCGAAGGTGCTCGACGAAATCAAAAACGAGCGCGCACACTTGGTCATCCTCGATATCACGGGCGTTGGCAGCGTCGATGTGCGCACCGCACAGTTTCTGACCCGGCTGGTGAAAGCGGCGGGACTGCTCGGGGCCAAGACCATCCTGGCTGGGGTCAAACCCGCCGTCGCCAAAGCGCTGATTGCGATTGAGATCGATCTGTCGAAGCTGATTGCCGTGCGCGATCTGGCGGATGCGCTTCGGCTCGTCGGTCTGCGAGGACAAGCCAAGCTAGACGCGATAGCCGAGTCGAAGTAAAAACGCGCTCCCGTCGGGACCAGCGGTGGAATAGTCCAGTCCATCGGCCAGCCTCGTCATCAGCTGAAACAGCACACAGACGGAAACGGCAGCCCGCAGGTCTTCTTCGCTGGCACCGGCCTGATACGCTGCGTCGGCGTCGCTCGGACCAAGCTGTTCCGGGTGCGAAATGAGCACGTCCAAAAAGCGCAGCGTCGCACGCAGCCGCGCCGAAATCGGGGCCGACCACGGATCGTTCAAGATCGCAAAAACCAGCTCTTTTCCCATCAGTGCCGACGCGACCGCGTCGTGATCACGCGTTCAATACGCACACCGAAGCTGCTTGGCGGTAAATGCGGCAAACAGCTCTCGCTCTCCGACGGTCCAGGGAGACGCACCACGCATCACTTGTTGCAGCAGCGCGACAAACCGTCCTCCGAGCCAGTCCCGACGATACAAGATCAGCTTCACCGGATCCGGCGGCGTCCGACCCAAGACCAGGCCAATCAGCCGCAGCTTGATGCGGTCCAGCAGCTTTTTGGGTCGCTCCAGCGTCGCAAGTCGCATCGGATGATTACCTCGGCTTTTCGGGAACAACAGGGTTTGACGCAGTTGCTTCGCAAGGCGTAGCCCGATCGAGCGCCCGCAGTCCAGCCCGCAAGGTTCGATCCGCCACCCCAGCGGCAGTGCAGACCATCAGCTCGAAGGTCTCGTCTTCGCTCGCTTCGACCGCCGCAACATCTTCGTCGGTGACTTTGTACGCATCACCCGCGATCTTTTCGAGCAGCGAACGAACCGGCCCCGACACCTCCGCCCAGCGCTGCGCAAACACCGCCTGTCGCGTCTCCGTCGCTGAAAACTGTCCGTCCTGACGCAGCGCATCGATGAGCGCTTGCCACTTGGTGTCAAAGCGATCCTTCATCGGCGCCACTGTAGGCCGACTTCGGCCATCCGCAAAGACCCGACCAGCTCGCATCCTGCCGGACACCGGCGCGGACGATTACAGCCCCGAGCCGACGTTCTTTTTGGCAAGCTGCGCGGTTCGATCGTCGCCAATCGCCAGCGACTCACGAAGCAGGAAGCGAAACACCGCGTTGGCCAGCACTTTTTCACTGCGCGCATTCCACAGCCAGCACGCCCAGTTGTTGGCCTGACGATGCAGCGAAGTCCACGCGAGCCGCCGCGCCTCTGCTCCGCCAAAGTCTTCGATCCGCTGATAGGCATCCCGAATGGAAGCCCACTCTCGCCACTCGTCCAGCCATGGCAGCGAGCGCTGATCGGTCGTGCGCTCTTCGAGCTGCGTCGTCGCCGATTCAAACTGTTCCAGCAGCTTGGCACGCACCGCCAGCACGGCTTCGACGAGCACGCCTTGGGTTGGCATCTTTCCATCGGGAAACAGCTTGGAGATCGGCATCTGACCGTCCCCCAAGTAGCTGCGCAGCGTCTCAACCACTTGCGATCGCAGCGATGCCAGCGCTTTGTGCTCACTACCCGGAATCGTCAGCGTCAGCGCGCGCGTCATCGCCAGCCGCTCGGTGTCTTTGTCCGTCAGCGCCGCATCCCACAGCAGACCGACTTTGCGCAGGTGCTCTGGGCCGACCAAGTGCGGCTCGATCTTCCACAGCTTCCCAAGCGCAGCCAGTGCGACATCGAGCTTCGGCTTGTGGTCTTGCGGTTCGCTTGCGGGCGGCACGACGCTTCCTACGGCTTGCGGCTTAAAATCTTGGGCCTTGTCGAGCAGCCAGAGCAGATGCTGCTTCTCCGGCACCTTCAGCCACAGCCAATACAGCCTATCACGAGACGGCGGTGCGACGGCAGCATCGACCTCACCCGGCAGCTGCGGCACAAAGACCTTGGCGCACGCATCCACAAAGGCAATCAGCGACGACGCTTCACACTGCGGAGTCAGCGCGCGGACCTTGGACCAGTCGCCCAGCCGCATCAGCTCGACGAGCTGAAGTTCCTGCGCAACGGCCATTGCCCACGGCGGCTTCACCGTATCATCGAGCGAATCCAGACAGCGCACGAGCGGCAGCGCCGCCGTCAGACCTTCCCGCAGCGTCAGCTGTAGCGCCGCAGCCACCAGCGACACCGCACCGCCGCTCAGCTTCTTGGCGCGCTCTTCTAGGTACGCTTCGTCGCCCCGCAGATCACGGTGCCGAGGCGCTCGCAGCAGCGCACGATACGCGTAGAGCAGCGCATGACCGCGACGCTCGGCGTGAAGCCACATCGTCACAAGCGTTACGCGATAGGTCAGACGCACCAGCCCGCGCGGAACCAGCAGATCATCAATCAAAAACAGCGGACGCAGCAGCGGAAACAGCAGCGCAATCGGCACGAGCAGCCACAGCCAGCCAAAGCCTCCGTCCAGCGTCCTGACGATGGCGTGGCTTAGACAGCCGAGCCACAGCATCCACGCAAGCAGTCGAACCGCAAACCGCAGGTCTTCTCGCGGCGGCTCTTGGCTGGGTTCTTGCCGACTGGACTTGCGAAACAGCCAGCCAACCAGCAGCAGCACCGAAAGAATCGACAGCGTCACTTCTTGGCTCCCAGACCAAGCAGCGACGGAGCATCCGACCACGGTCCCGGCCCGATCTGGTTCGGATCACGGACCTCACTGGCTGGCTCGTCGGCAAGTGGCTCGGCGGGAAGCTGCGCCCACAGCTCGTGAAGGAGCCGCCGGTTTGGATCACGCAGCTCGGCCATCGCTTGGCGAACCATCTCAGGGGTGCGCTCTGCGTCGCCAAGCGGGGTCTTGTACTTCTTGGCCACGGGCAGACCCAGCTCGAGCATGCCAAGCAGCTTCTGACCTTCACGCTCCATCTCGGCGCGGGTGCAGCTTGGCCGAACCCCGAGGATGTAGAACGGGTTTTCCACAAAGCGCGAGCGGCTCATGACCGCACCATCATAGCCGCTGCCGTGGTAGGAATCGACCCGAGGTCATGGAACCCGATTTGTCGTCTGAACCCGAGTTTGCGCAAGAAGAAATCCGACGAGCGCACAGGCTGGCGTATTGGCTGATTGCGGGCCTGGCGCTGTGTTTTGCACTGGTTGCGCTGTGGCCGACGATCCGCAGCGGTGATTCGTGGTCGAGTCGCTATGACTGGCGCTACTTCGAGACGATGAGCGAGATGGCTCGTCGCAGCGTGCTGTGGTATCGCGAGCTGCCGCTGTGGAATCCGTATTCGTGCGGCGGAGAAGTCGGGCTGGCCAATCCGCAGTCTCTCGAAGGATCGCCGACGTTTTTGCTGGTGCTGCTGTTTGGTACGCCGCTCGGCTTCAAGCTGTCGATGCTGGTCTATCTGACGCTCGGCATCTTCGGAATGGCGCTGCTCGCACGACGGCTCGACATCGGCTGGACGGGATCGATTGTCGCGGGGCTCAGCTTCGGGCTGTCCGGCTATCACGCGCTGCACCTGGCGGTCGGTCACATCAACTTCGCGGGCGCGCTCCTGTATCCGCTGCTGCTCTATTTTTTCATTCGCTCGACGGAGGATCTGCGTCACTTGATCTGGGCCGGTGCGGTCGCGGGCTGGATTGCGAGCCTGGGCGGGACGTTTACCCCAGCGATGGCGGGCGAAGTGCTGATCTTGTGGGCGACGATGCAAGCGCTGTGGCCGATGGAATCCGAGCAGCACACCGGATCGCGACTGCGCGACGGACTGCGCGTCTACGGACTGCTCGTGGCGCTGGGACTTCTTGCGCTGTGTCTGTCGGCGTATCGCATGCTTCCGACGCTGGAGTTCATCCTGGATCATCCGCGACCGCCGTTTCGTCGCACGCCAGATGTGACGCTACTCAAGCAAGTGGTGTTCGATCTGTTTGCGTATCGCGACTTCGGACCGCTCAGCGGCAGAAAGTACTGGTCGCACGAATACACCGCACGGCTGCCGCAGGTGGTGATTCCGCTGCTCATGACGCCGCTCGCGGTCTATTTGCTGCGCGGAAAGAGCGCGCTCTCCGATCAGTCGAAGCTGCTCAGACGGCTGTGGCTGCTGACGATCGTGTCGATCCTGCTGTCGCTTGGAAACTTTTCCCCCATCGCACCGTGGTCGCTTTTGCAAAAGCTGCCGGTGCTGCGCGATCTGCGGGTTCCGTCTCGGCACTTGGTGCTGGCGGTGCTGTGGCTGTCGCTGCTGGCTGGGCTCGGCGTCGAGCGCGTGATGTCGTGGCTGGCTTCGCAGTCGAGCACACGCTGGCCGCAGCGGCTCGTTGGGCTGGCACTGATCGCGGCGGCGGGCTTTGATGCGTCGCTGTTCTTTGCGCACAGCTTCGAGGATGTCTTCACCGTGGGCATTCCAACCCCACGCGGTCCGGTGCCGTTTTTCCACGTCCAAGGACACTGGAGCCAAATGCGCGATCTGGAGCTGCAAGGGCTTGGTGTGATGGGCTGCGACGAAGAAGCGCCGCTTCAGCGCGCCGACAAGCTGAACCTGGGCGACGTGCCGCAGTACGCGTTTGCGGAATCGACGAGCGGTCAGGTGCTGCGCTATCAGCACACGCCCAATCGTCGCGAGATCACCGTCGAGCTACATCATCCCGGTGCCAAGCTGCTGCTCAACTCGAACTGGAATGAACACTGGAAGGCGTCGCCCAGCACGGTGTCGGTCGTCAAAGAGCACGGTCAGCTCGGGCTCGATCTGTCGAAGCTTCCCGTCGGACAACATCAGATCGTCGCGTACTATCGACCGCGATCGTTTGTCATCGGCGTGATCTTGTCGGTGCTGTCATGGCTTGCGGCGCTGGGTCTGTGGCGACGAAAACGGCTGGCTGCTGCGTGATCGACTGCTCTCGATCGCTGACTCGGTAATGAACATGCGCAGCGCGGCTTTCAGCGTCGATACCGTCGGCACACCTTCTAGCGAAATGTCCAGGTGCGCGATGCTCTGCGCCAAATGCGGAGAGATCCCGCACAGCGCACAGCGCGTCCCAAGCAGCCGCAGCGCCTGAACGATCCGCAGCAGGTGACTGGTGGTGTGGGTATCGACGATCTCCATGCCGGTTAGATCGAGCACCACGACGCTGCTGCGCGTCTGGATGACTCGATCCAGAAGCTGCTGCGACATCAGCTGCGCGCGATGCGAGTTCATGACGCCAATCACCGGCAAGGTCAGGACACCGTCCCAGACCTCGATGATCGGCGATGACATCGACGCAATCGCTTGCTGCTGCGCTTCGCTTTCGCGCACCCGAACTTGCAGTGCGGCTTCGACGTTCTTGCGCTGCGTGATGTCGAAGATGTAGCCGTCGTAGTGGGTTGCGTTGCCACTGGCATCACGAAGCACGCGCGTGTAGTCGTAGATCCAGATCATGCGACCGCCGGGCAGGATCAAGCGGTAGTCCTGCTCGAAGTTGGTGCGGCCTGCAGCGGTGAAATCGCCGACTTCCTGGGCAACGCGCGCGAGGTCGTCGGGATGCACGAGCGAGGAATAAGGAACCTCGCCAGACAGCAGCTGCGCGGGCTCGACGCCAAGCTGACGTACGCTGTTTGAGACGTACACCACCGGCCAGCCTGCGGCAGCCTGCCAGCGGAACACCACGACAGGGCTGTCATCGAACAGATCCACACCGGGCAAACGCGGCAGCTCAGGGACAGTAGAAGTCGCGTCAGACACGGAACACTCCTTCTCAGCCTACGAGCCAGTATCTCATGCGGGGGCATTTCGCGAGAAGCGCAAAGACTGGGCCACCAAGCCGATCGGAACGCCCTACCCCGTCGCAGAGCCTGCGCCACCTACCGTCGTGTACGTGCCGGACTTCGCGCGCGCTGCGCAGCCGGATGCTGCACGTCCTGGGGATAAGCATCCCGCATCGTCGCCGCGACCTGACGCAGTGCGGACGCCAGCGGAGAGCCTCTGCGCCAGACGAGCGCGAGGGTTCGATGCGGCGCGGGCTGCGCAAACGGACGAACCTGAAGCTGCGCGCGCGGAGCCTCTGTCGCCACCGCCAAGCGGGGCAAAAGCGTCACCCCAACACCGCCCGCGACCATCTGAGCCAGCGTCGGAAGACTGGTTGCGCGAAAGGCCAGCTCGGTGGCTTTGGCGGTCGTACAGAACGCCAGCGCTTGCTCGCGAAAACAGTGTCCGTCATCCAGCAGCAAGACCTGCACATCACGAAGCTCCGACGGACGAACATCGCCACCGCGCGCACCCAGCGGATCCTGTGGACCCGTCGCGAGCACAAACGGATCGACGGCCACGGTCTGCTTTTCGACCTCGCCCACCTCGGGCGTCAGCGCCAGCAGCGCCGCGTCGAGCGATCCTTGATCCAGCCCACGTAGCAGCGTCGCTGTCTTGTCTTCCACCCAGACCGTCGTCAGTCGCGCGAAGGTCGCTCGCAGCGCGATGGTCACGCTCGGCAACAGATACGGAGACACCGTCGGAATCACGCCAATCCGCAGCAGTCCCGTCAGCGGATCACCGGCCCGCTTGGCCGCAGCCAGCAGATCATCGGACTCGCGCAGCACCCGTCGCGCACGCTCGACCAGATCTTTTCCAGCGGTGGTCAGCAGCACCCGACGCTGGTTTCGCTCGAACAGACGAACGCCCAGGCTGTCTTCTAGCTGCTGAAGCTGCGCGCTCAGCGACGGCTGCGACACAAAACATCGCTCGGCGGCTTTGCGAAAGCTTAGTAGCTCTGCCACGGCCACGGCGTACTGAAGCTGACGCAGCGTGAACGGATGCGGAGCCAGCGGCATGATAGACATTTCCTATTACTGCTATCACAAAAATGTCTTGGAACTATCAGTCGGCGCGGAGGCATTCTTACTTCAGGCGAAACAAACAGACGTTCAAACAGACCGCTGAACTTCGGTTCGAGGAGAACGACGATGACGACGACCACCAAGTCCAAGTGTCCCTTTCATCACACCGCAAGTGGAGCCGCCCAAAGCCGCGACTTCTGGCCCAATCAGCTTCGGCTGGAGCTTTTGCATCAGCACTCTGCGAAGTCCAATCCGATGGGCGAAGACTTCGACTATGCCAGCGAGTTTCAGCAGCTCGATCTGGCCGCGCTGAAGCAGGATCTGACGGCGCTGATGACCGATTCCCAGGACTTTTGGCCCGCCGACTTCGGTCACTACGGTCCGATGTTCATTCGGATGGCGTGGCACAGCGCGGGAACGTATCGCGTCGCTGATGGTCGAGGTGGTGGCGGCAGAGGTCAGCAGCGCTTTGCACCGCTCGGATCGTGGCCAGACAACGTAAACCTGGACAAAGCGCGTCGCCTGCTGTGGCCGATCAAGCAAAAGTACGGACGCAAGATCTCGTGGGCGGATCTGATGATCCTGACGGGCAATGTCGCGCTGGAATCGATGGGCTTTGCGACCTTCGGCTTCGGTGGCGGTCGGCAAGACGTGTGGGAACCGGATCAGGACGTGTACTGGGGCTCGGAGACAAAGTGGCTCGATGCGAAGCGCCATTCGGGGGATCGTGCGCTGGACAATCCGCTCGCGGCGGTGCAGATGGGCCTTATCTACGTCAATCCCGAAGGGCCCGATGGACAGCCCGATCCCGTCGCTGCGGCCAGAGACATTCGCGAAACCTTTGCGCGCATGGCGATGAACGATGAAGAAACGGTGGCGCTTATCGCGGGCGGTCACACCTTTGGCAAGACGCACGGCGCAGGATCTGCCAGCCACGTCGGTGCCGATCCAGAAGGAGCCAGCATCGAAGCGCAAGGACTCGGCTGGAAGAGCAGCTTCGGAACCGGCAAAGGAAAAGACACCATCTCGAGCGGATTGGAAGTCACCTGGACGACGACTCCGACGAAGTGGAGCAACAACTTCTTTGAAAACCTGTTCGGCTACGAGTGGGAGCTAAGCCGCAGCCCAGCCGGTGCGCATCAGTGGGTGGCCAAGGGCGCCAAGGCGTCGATTCCCGATGCCCACGATCCGTCGAACAAGCGCGTTCCGACCATGCTGACCACGGATCTATCGCTGCGCTTTGATCCAGCGTACGAGCAGATCTCGCGACGGTTTTTGCAGCATCCCGAGCAGTTCGCCGATGCGTTTGCCCGCGCGTGGTTCAAGCTGACGCATCGCGACATGGGTCCGCGTGCTCGCTATCTGGGTCCAGAGGTTCCAAGCGAGACGCTGATCTGGCAAGACCCGATTCCGACGGTGAATCATCCGCTGATGGATGAAGCGGACATCGCGGCGCTCAAAGCGACGCTGCTTGCGTCGGGGCTGTCGATTGCCGAGCTGGTTTCGACGGCGTGGGCTTCGGCTTCGACGTTCCGTGGATCGGACAAGCGAGGCGGCGCAAACGGCAGCCGGATTCGACTGTCTCCGCAAAAAGACTGGGCAGTGAACGAGCCCGCCAAGCTTGCGAAAGTGCTTCAGACGCTGGAATCGATTCAGCAGCAGTTCGAGAAGTCGCAGCCGAGCGGCAAGAAGGTGTCGATTGCGGATCTGATTGTGCTCGGTGGCTGCGCGGCGGTGGAACAAGCAGCAAAGAACGCGGGCGTGACGGTCACGGTTCCGTTTGCGCCAGGTCGAATGGATGCGCTGCAAGAACAGACCGATGTCGATTCCTTCGCAGTGCTGGAACCAGTGGCCGATGGCTTCCGCAACCATCAACCGACGAGCACGGCGACGAGTACGGCGACGTATGCGGAGCATCTTTTGATCGATCGCGCACAGCTTCTGACGCTGACGGCGCCAGAGCTGACGGTGCTCATCGGCGGTCTGCGCGTCCTTTCTGCAAACGTCGGACAGAGCCCGCACGGTGTCTTTACGAACAAGCAGGACACGCTGAGCAACGACTTCTTTGTGAACCTGCTCGACATGGCCACCGAGTGGCACGCGGTGTCGGATGCGCAAGATGTCTTCGTGGGTCGGGACCGCAAGACCGGCGCTGTGAAGTGGACCGCGACGCGTGTGGATCTGGTGTTCGGATCAAACTCGCAGCTGCGCGCCCTGTCCGAGGTCTATGCCAGCGCAGACGCCACAACGAAGCTGGTCCATGACTTTGTCGCAGCCTTTGCCAAGGTGATGAACCTGGATCGCTTCGATCTCCGATAAGCCGCGTCCCATCCAGCAACACCGTGGTCAGCGGAAGCGTTCGCTCGTAACATCGATCGCTATGGCTTCTGTGATCGCGAGTCACCATGAGCTGGCAGCGCTGCTGTCCCAGCGTGGCCTCTGCGCCCAGCCCTCAGTGCTCACGGCAGAGCAGGTCGCCGCGCTCAATCGCCATGCGCACGTCAGCGTCGAAGCAACCTTCGAACACAGCCACGTTGAAGCGCCGCACTTTGCGGGTGTGCAGCTCGACTGCGATGACGCCGGTACGCTGCTGACGCCGGGCGTCCGGTATCGTGTCGATGGCGTGCTGTCACCTGCGGAGAAAGGTCCGGTGCTCGGCGATGGTGGCGCGCGACTGCGACCATCGGTGATCGAAGCGCTGACCCAAGGTCGTCTGACGGACCATGCGGGAACCCGGATCTCTGCGTATCGCAGCCTCGGCAGCAACAAGTCGAGCGGCTACGGCGACCAGCCCGAGCCCCGCGAGTCCAAGCTGGATGTTCTCAGCGGCGAACAAGACGGCATCACCTACGTCGCCAAGATCCACGGCCTGTGTCGATATCGCGAGCTTGACTGGATTCAGCATCCGCTGCGCAGTGCCTGGCGCGGTCTGTTTCCAAGTGGTTCGTCGCTGTTTCGGCTGTCGGGACCGATCCATTCCACGCCGGTTCCGTCCGATGACCCGCTGCCACGCGATCCCGAACACGCGCTGCGCACGGTCCACGAGCGGCTCGTGCAGTCGATACAGAACAAGCTGCATCAGCTCGGAGCCCAAGGTGTGCTCGCGGCGCGCTCAGGGGATGAGATGTTCTTTCTGCGCCTGGGAGAAGCGCGCGTGCTGCGTCAAACGGCTGCGACGGTGGACACCGTGCTGTGGGAACACACGATGGCGCGCTATCCGCCCGAAGGAGTCACGCAGCCGAATCATCCGCCGTGGCTGCGCAATGCGCTGTTGTCTGGGCTGATGGCGCGCTCACCGCTGCCGCCCGTTCATCGCGAGCCCACGCGCATCGGCGATCGCTGGCTGATGATGACCGGACAGCTCCTGCGGCACTTGTCCGATCAGGAAGTGACCGAAGGACTGCGCGAAAAGACGCCCGCCCAGATTGCCGATTGGATGCAGCAAGCCGCGCTGCGCGCATCGCCGAGCACGGAGCTACAGCCCGACTGGGGCCTGGTCGTGATGGAAGTGGTGCCGCACACGCAGCCGCGCTTTGCAAAGTCACCGCCGCTTCGAGTATAGGTGGCGGTCCGATGTCTGCACTGCCACGCGCCTTGGGACAAGAAGAAGAGTCCGGTACGCCGAAGGTCACGCCCCTTTTGCTGCTGACGGGATTTTTGGGAAGCGGCAAGACGACGCTGCTCAATCGCTGGCTGGCATCGCCGGGACATCCGCGCATCGGTGTCGTGGTCAACGAGTTTGGCCAGGTCGGAATCGACGGAAAGCTGCTGCCTGGCACCGGAATCCTCGAGCTGTCCAACGGCTGCGTCTGCTGCGTACGCGGCACCGAGCTGTGGGAATCGGCGCTGGAGCTGGTCGATCGCGCGGGAGCCGAGGTGCTGGTGGTGGAGACCTCGGGTCTGGTCGAGCCGCAAGCGCTGCTGACCCAGTACGAGCTGCTGCCCAAGCACATGGCCGATCGACTGACGCTGCGTGGGCTGGTCTGTGTCGTCGATCCGCAGTTTGTGGGGGAAGCCGTTCAGCGTCGATCCGAAGCGCGTCATCAGCTGGAGCTGGCCGATCGGGTGCTGATGAGCAAGCTCGACCTGGCCAGTGCCGAGGAGCTTCTGTCTGCACACCGACTGCTCGATGACCTGGCGGTGACCAGTGATCGCGCGGGTCTGTCGCTGCGATCGAGCGATCACGACGTGGCCGAAGTGCTGCGCTGGGCGTTTTTGCCGCGCACAGAGCCGCGTCGCAAGCGCACGATGGAAGTCCGTCATGGTGCCAGTCAGCTGGCGGCGGTGTCGGTTCGGGTAAAGGATCCGCTGCTCGCATCGCCGCTGCATGCGCTGCTCTCCGAGCTTCCCGGCAACATCTTGCGCGCCAAAGGCTTTGTGAAAATCTACGACGGTCCCGGTCTGCCGCTGCGCGATCAGATCGTTCACCTGGCCGGTCATCGCGTCGAGCTACAGACACCGAGTCCCGAAGTCCAGGCCGTGCTCCCGACCGAAGGTGCGCTGGTCTTTATCGGGGAACACCTGGATGAAAGCTGGCTGCGACTGCGTCTGTCCGCCTGTGCCGCGCCGCTTGCTGCGGAGTCTGCCACGTAGCGCGCTCACACACGCGGAGCCGATGCCCGTACGTTCACCGTGGCTGCGATTCGATAGCGTCCAGCAGCGGGGCCAGATACGCGCGCAGCATCGTCGCCAGCGCCAACCGGAATCGATCATCGATCGCGTTCCGCTGCGTGGTCTGCAAAAGGTGCGGATCCATCGCTTGCGTCACTTGCTCGGTGGTCGACAGTCCCAGCGCCGGAACATAGACCGACTTTCCCATCGCATAGCCGTGCGTCGCAGAGATCGCCACAAGCAGCCCTTCCTCAATCCGTCGCCGCTGCGCAATCTGATCGGAAGACTGCTCTATCACCGACGGAAACTGCGCGATCACAAAGTCCACAAACTTCGCGAGTCCCTGCTGCTGCACCATCCGCAGGTGAATGCCTTCTCCCGACAGCGCCGCCCACGCCAAAAGCCGCGCGTGAATCGGCTCGCACACCACATCGAGAAACAGCCCGAGTAGCTCTTCCGAAGGCGGCACCAGGCTGTGCGGATCGCGACGGAGAATGCGCTGCTTGATCTGCTGAAGCACCAGCTTGTTGCGACGAGCCAGCACGCTCCGCACCAGATCGGCGTAGGTCTTAAAGTAGTGCAGCACCAGCGCAGAGCTGACGCCCGCTTCAATTGCGACATCCGCCACTGCGACGCGATCGGGGCCTTTGGCCGCAAACAGACGCTCGGCTGCATCCAGGATCTCCGTCATCGCTTGCTCGGGGCTGCGTCGCTTGCGGCGCGTGACGGGCTCCGTCTGTGGAGCGCTTGCTTCTTTGGTTGGCCGACGTGGCATGACGGAAACAGCATAGCGCCTATTGACGGACCCCTCAATGACTGGCAATTTTCTTATTGATCATTCATTCAATAACGCATTTTTGATACCAGAATCCCGACCCAAGAAAGAGAAGGAGAGCGCATGAACTCGTCGCACAACCCGAACCGATCTCGACTGGGAATGGCGCACGGACTGACCCTGCTGTTGTCGCTTGTGTCCGCGTGCGGAGAGCCAGAACCCGAGGTGATGAAGCAGCCGCTTTCTTACTACCGGGACATCAAGCCGCTCATCGATCGCAGCTGCGCAAACTGTCACAACAGTGGCGGCATCGGACACTTTTCACTGACCAGCTACGCAGAGGTGTCTCGCTATGCGCCGCTGATCCGCAGTGCGGTTGCCAATGGCACGATGCCGCCGTGGCTGCCGTCGCAGGATAGTCGTCCACTTCACGGATCTCGGGTGCTGCGTACGCAAGACAAAGACGATCTGCTGCGCTGGATTGATGAAGGGTTTGCGCAAGGGAATCCGAGCGATCCACCGCGCACAGACTTGCCAGCACAGATCATGGTGACACCACCCCGCGCGGATCTGGTGCTCGATCCCGGACGGAATTACACACCGGATGCCACGCAGAGCGATGACTATCACTGCTTTGTGTTCGATCCACAGCTCACCAACGATCGATTTGTCGTCGCAGGCGATGCGACTCCTGGCAACCATCACATCGTGCATCACATCATCGCGTACGAAATTCCTTTGGCGGAAGCTGCTGCGATCAAAGCCAAAGATCCGACGGGTCAGGGATACACTTGCTTTGGGTCTCCAGGAACGATGTCACCGCCGGTCACGATCATGGGCTGGGCACCGGGAGGCGTCGCAACGCGCTATCCGCAAGGAACCGCGCTGCGGCTGCACAAAGGATCGCTCGTGGTGATGCAGGTTCACTACAACATGCTGGAAGGAAAGGGTCAGTCCGATCTCACCAAGATGCAGTTTGAGCTGACGGATGTAGCGCCGCAGCGTGAGCTACATTCCCTTCCAGTTGCGCGTCCCAAACAGCTGATGATTCCTGCCGGATCCGCCGACGCGGTGCAGACCATTGAGTTTCCGCTGAGCGTTCTGCTTTCACGCTTCGGACTGCCCAGCACCAAGCTAACCGTGTACGGACATACGCCGCACATGCACCTGCTGGGAACGCAGATCACGACGGCGCTCAACGGAGAGCGACTGATCGACATTCCGCGCTGGGACTTTCACTGGCAGCAGGGCTACATGTTCCAAAGTCCGTATGAAGCGAGCGGAAACGATACCTTCAAGCTGGAATGTCACTACAACAACACCGCTGAAAATCAGCCGGTTGTCGGTGGTGTGAAGCAGACTCCGCGCGACGTAACGTGGGGAGAAGGAACGCTCGATGAGATGTGTCTGAACTATCTGCTGCTGAGCGCAGAGTAGTACATCGATTTAGGTGCGACTCTGCTTGCGCCGGGCAGCCTCTGCTTGCAGCAAAGGACGCTCGGTGTTGGCCATCGCAATCGCTTCCGCTTCATCCTTGGCAAACAGAATCCTCGGCTGATTCTTCGAAAGCAGAGCCATTCCGCGCATCAGCATCGTCAGCAAAACGCGGCCCGTGTGACTGGCTCCATAGACAATGGACAGACCCAGCAAGCCCGGATGAGAGCCATTAAAGTCAGCATTGTAGCGACGCGCGGCGGGAGTCATTCCGGTTGTGGACCTGCTGTCACACATCACGATGTAGTAGCCGATCCGAAGACAGAGATCTCGTCCCAGCTCCGTGATGACGCGCAGCTCGGACTCCTCGACCACGCCATAGAGACGTAGCCACTGAATGT
>CALMML010000075.1 GCA_937868485.1 uncultured Myxococcales bacterium
CCATCGTCTATCGGCTTCCGGCCTTCATCCACCGGTCCGCCGTCCGCGGTCTGCCGTCCGCGCGCGTCCTGAAGGACGCGGTCCTTCTTGAGCGCCTTAACCGCCTGATTGAGCATCTTGGTATACAGGTGGAAGCCGACGGCCGTGATCTGGCCGGACTGCTTCGGCCCAATGATGTCACCGGCGCCACGCATTTCGAGGTCGCGCATGGCGATGGCGTAGCCCGCGCCCAGGTCGGTCTGCTCTTGACCGGGCTTGTCGCCTACTTGGTGCTGGTGGTGCGCATGATGCGACCGTTTGCACAGTCGGCTCCGATCGGAACCGAAGGCTGTCAGCTTTTGACGGTGGATGGACTGGTTGGCGCTGAAGATCTGGACATCGATCATGAAACCGCGACGGTGTATATCGCCGCCGCCGGTCGTCGAAACAGCAAGGACTTCCATCCCGATCCGGGTGCAATGTTTCGCTGGCAGCTCGACAAACAAGCGGTCCCGACGAAGCTTGCCGTGCGCGGAATCGGTGAAGCGCTGCGTCCACACGGAATCGGTCTGTACGTTCATCCAAGCGGAGAGCGACGACTGTTCGCAGTGCAGCACAGCCCGCGCGGAGAAGCGGTCTTTGTCTTCCGAATCGAAGACGAACAGGACAAGTCATGGCTGACGCTGGCTCGCACGGTGACTGCGCCGCACTTTGTGAGTCTCAATGATGTCACGGGAAGCGGACAGGAAGCGTTCTACGTCACAAACGATCACGGTCGCAAAGGTCCGGGCGGACACCTACTAGAAGACGCATCCATGATCGGTCGTGCGTCGGTGGTGTACTTCGATGGAACGTCTGCGCGCACCGTGGCAGACAAGCTGCGCTACGCAAACGGAATCACGCTGACACCGGACGGACAGCGCGTCTTTGTCGCGGAAACCACGGGATACCAAATCCGAAGCTATGTACGACAGCCAAACGGAGATCTGCGTCCGTCCGATCCACCGCTGTTTGTCGATACCTCACCGGATAACTTTTCGATCGATGATCGCGGAAACCTGCTGCTGGCGGGACATCCAAGCCCGCTTCAGTTTCTGCGACATGCACGATCGGCCGCGCAGCCTGCGCCATCGGAAGTGGTTCAGCTTTCCATCCTGTCCGGTGCAAGCGGTCCGGCGTCCGTCCAGCGCATCTATCGAGAACCGGGCAAGCTCCTCTCGGCATCCAGCGTCGCGGTGGCACATGGCGCGCACCTGCTCATCGGCGGCGTCTTCGATCGCGGCATCTTGCACTGTCCCAGACGGTAAACGACCAGGCCAAAGGCCTATTCCCCGTCGCTGTCATCGTGATTTTCAGCCCGACCAAAGAAAAGGCAAGACAGCCGCGCGCCTTGGTGTAGAGTGCGCAGCCTTCTAGCAGTTCGTCCGTTTCCCTCCCCCTTAGCAAAGAGAACGTGTTTTGACCGACTTGGCTGTCGCTCCGGCGACCCTTCCGACTACGCACACCCACTCAACGGAAGCTGTGCACTCTGAACCCGCTGCCCTCTCTCCCCAAGCGACCGAAGCACGGTCGGGAGACGAGCGCGCAGAGAATACCTTCGCAGATCTGGGCCTTTCTGAACCGCTGGTTCGCGCGGTCAGCGACGAAGGTTATACGACTCCGACCCCGATTCAGGCCCGAGCCATTCCCGTTCTTCTCAAAGGTCGCGACCTGCTCGGACAAGCGCAGACCGGAACGGGCAAGACCGCAGCGTTTGCACTTCCGCTTCTGAACGCGCTCGATCCAAGTGTTCGCGCGGTCCAAGCGCTGGTGCTCTGTCCGACGCGAGAGCTGGCCCTGCAAGTGGCCACCGCGATCGATGCGTACGGAAAGTATCTTCGGCAGATCTCGGTGCTGGCCATCTTCGGTGGGGACTCGATGGGTCGGCAGCTTGCGCAGCTTTCGCGCGGTGCACAGGTCGTCGTCGGAACGCCAGGCCGAGTGCTCGATCACCTGGAGCGCGGCTCCCTGACGCTCGATCAAGTCCGCTTCGTGGTTCTTGATGAAGCCGATGAGATGCTGCGCATGGGCTTTATCGAAGACGTAGAGACAATCCTTGGCAAGACTCCGCGAGAGCGTCAAACGGCGCTCCTTTCCGCGACGCTGCCGCCGGTGATTCGACGCATTGCGCACAATCAGCTGCGTCATCCTGAGCACATCGCAATCGAGTCCGCAACACGCACCGTCGATACGATCAATCAGCGCTTTGCCCTGTGTGAAGAGCGCTACAAGTTCGATGCGCTGATTCGTCTGTTGGAAGTGAGTCCGCCCGAGGCTGCGATCGTCTTTTCGCGCACTCGAGTCGGAGCCGATGAGCTGGCGGAAGCGCTGGTGTCAGAAGGAATCGCAGCGGAAGCGCTCCACAGTGATCTGTCGCAGGCTCAGCGTGCGACGGTTTTGCAGCGTCTGCGTGATCAGCGAGTCCGTGTGGTGGTTGCAACCGATGTCGCAGCACGCGGCCTCGACATCGATCACATCAGCCACGTCATCAACTTTGATCTCCCGACTGATCTCGACACCTACGTACATCGAATCGGACGAACCGGACGCGCCGGTCGCAGCGGGGAAGCGCTGGTCCTTATCACTCCGCAGCAGCGTGGTCGTCTGCGCATGCTGGAGCGATTTACCCAAAGTACGATCTCGCAGCTTCCGATTCCGACGCGCAACGATGTGCTGGCCAAGCGAGAGGAACGTCTGTTTGACTCGCTGCTGCCGCAGCTTGGGAAGGCGATTCCTGAGCGCTTTGTGACGCTCGCGAACAAGCTGGCGGAATCGAGCGGTCACGATGCGACGACCGTCGCTGCGCTGCTGCTTCAGCAGCTCTGTGCGGATCGCAACCAAAGTCGCTCACACGTTCCCGACAACATCCAGCTTGTGCTGCGGCCTGACAAGCCGCGACCCTCGCACGAACGCAGCTTCGATGATCGTCGTCGCGGCGACTTCCGAAACGATCGTCCACAGCGCTTCGACAGAGGCTTCCGTCCCGATCGCGAGCCTCGCTTCGAACGGAGTCCCTCGCAAGAGCGTGAGCCTCGCTTCGAGCGGAGTCCCTCCCAAGAGCGCGAGCCTCGCTTCGAACGGAGTCATCCCCAAGAGCGTGAGCCTCGCTTCGAGCGGAGTCATCCCCAAGAGCGTGAGCCTCGCTTCGAACGGAGTCATCCCCAAGAGCGTGAGCCTCG
>CALMML010000076.1 GCA_937868485.1 uncultured Myxococcales bacterium
ACCCGAGCGATTCGCAGCCATCGTTCCTGCAATTCCTGAAGACAGAACGTGTGTTGTACTCACCGGGAGTCCAAAGTGATCCGCAAGTAGGATGGTCACCATTGCAACCAGCTCTGCTGCCCCACCTTGTGCGTAGGAAAGATGCTCCTTTCCAATACGCTCACCGACGGTTACGACAATCCTTCGATAGCCAATCATGGTTCCCAGTCCCAGCGCGAGTGCGACCGCAAACTTCACCCATCCAGGAATGTAGCTGGTCATCTGCTGGATGTGCTTGCGCAGGGTTGCGACCTGCTGCAGTGCGTGACGGTCTGTCAGCAGCGCGCGGTGTTCGATCTGCTTGAGCGAGATCGACAGAAGATAGAGATCTCGTCGGAGCTGCGCACGCTGAGAGGTGGCAATCGCGGAAAGAGAGTCGATTCCGTGAAGCGTACGCGCAACCTGCTCGCTCTTTCTTTGCACCGCAGCCAGCAGTCGCACAGGAGTCTCTGCACTTCGGTGGATGGGCTGCGTAAGGACTGTCGAGACTTCGTCATCCGACAGCGCGGCTTGAGCCACTGTGGGAACCAGCGAAGCGGCCAGCTTTTCCGTCGCAGAAGCAACTTCATGGATCGCGTGCGGCTCTGCCGACAAGTTGAGCGCATACGTACCCGGAAGGAGTCCCACCAAGATGAGAACCATCAAGCCCATTCCCTTTTGTCCATCATTGGATCCGTGCGCAAAGCTAACGCCGGTACACGTAGTCAGCAGCAGCGTACGAATCCACCAGGGCGGAGGACGCTTTCCCTCGGGCGCGCGATACAGCGTGGGCTCTTTGACAAGCCGTTTGGCGAGCAGAAGGAGTCCTGCTGCGGCACAGAATCCAACCGCAGGAGAGATCAAAAGACCCAGCGCGACCTCTTGTGCTTTGGACCAGTTCACCCCCGACAGCGCAGCGTGAGACGGACCCATCAAGGAATTGGCCAAGCCGACGCCCAAGATCGCGCCAATGAGGGTGTGAGAGCTGGAGGCCGGGAGTCCGAAGAACCACGTTCCGACGTTCCACAAGATCGCAGACAGCAGCAGCGAAAACACCATCGCAAAGCCGAGCCCCGAGCCGATGTGTAGCACCAGATCCACCGGCAGCAGCGCAACGATTCCGTACGCAACCATTCCCGATGAAGTCAGGACGCCGATCCAGTTCCAGAATCCCGACCACACCACCGCTGTCTTGGGACGCAGTGTGTTGGTGTAGATCACCGTCGCAGCAGCGTTGGCGGTGTCGTGAAAGCCGTTTACAAACTCAAACGTCAGCGCCAGCAAGATTGCAACGATCAAGAACAGATACGTCCATCCGCTGGGAACCGAGCCAAGATCAGTCCCATTCATATCCGTGAAGTTGTCGGCAGCAAGGCGCGATACGTCGCGACATCTGTGCGACTTTTTCGCAACAGCAAGCGAAGGACGCTACTGCGCGGGACGCTGCGTCGGAGCCGTGCGCGTACAGTCACCGATACCGTTCCAGAGGATCTCGATGAAGCGCTCGACATAGCTGCCGTTCGCGGTCACGCTGGCCGATTGACCACAGACGCGCGACGTCAGCGCCACGCCATGCAGCGCGCCCAGCAGCGTCGAAGCCAGCGTATCCAGATCACACGGAGCCAGCCGTCCTTGCGACTGTGCCCGCCGCAGCCATCCCAAAAGTGCTTGATACGCTTGCTCCGGTGCAGAGCAGCCCGTGCGTGCGCACTGCGCCTTGACCGGATCGATTCCCGCCGCGATAAGGATTCCGAAGCCCGCTTGGAGATCCTGAAAGTAGGCGGACATCGTCCTCGCGTGCTCGACGAGCTGTTCCCGAACCGGACGCGCATCGGGCCCGCTGTTCAGCGCCGCGATCCAGCCGATTTCCTTCGGCGGTCCAAGCGCTGCCACCATCAGACCTTCTTTCGATCCGAAGCGGTTAAACAGGGTCGTGTGACTTACACCCAGCTCACGCGCGATGTCGGCGGCGGAAATCCCCGCACCTCGCGCCAGGAAACAGCGTCGGGCTTCCGCCACGATCTGCTCGTTGGTTACTTCTTTGGGTCTACCCATGACATCAATCTCGCGCTTGACAGGCCGCTGGCTGCGGTTTATTTCTTTCTGGAAAGAAACTAAGCTGAACTGTATCGGTGAACTCGATCTACCGCAACATGGGCGCCTTCGGTGAAGCCATGAAGCAAGCGAGCGGCACTGGCTTCAGCCAAGCCAACCAGTCTGCCCACCCCGCAAGCCGTGCGGACGCAGACCGGAGCGACCAGAAAGGACCGCATCCATGACCTCGAACGCCGTCAGTCTGTTTTCCTCGTACACGCTGGGCCGAATCTCGCTCGCAAATCGCATCGTGATGGCACCGATGACTCGCTCGCGTGCGATTGGCAACGTGCCAAACGATCTGATCGCCACCTACTATACGCAGCGCGCAGAGGCGGGGCTCATCATCACCGAAGGCGCCTCGCCCTCGCCGAGCGGTCTGGGCTACGCGCGCATTCCGGGCCTGTTTCGCGCCGAGCACGTCGAAGGATGGAAAAAGACAACGGACGCGGTCCACCGAGCGGGCTCGCGCATCTTCGTTCAGCTGGTGCACACGGGTCGGGTCTCGCATCCTGACAATCTACCAAGCGGCGGACGAGTCGTCGCGCCCTCGGCGATTGCCTGGGAAAACAAGCTGTGGGTCGATGGCAAAGGCCAAGTTCCGGTGCCGACCGCGCATGAGCTAACCGATTCCGAGATCGAGCGCACCATCGAGGAGTTTGTTCACGCTGCCGAGCTTGCCATCGAAGCGGGCTTCGACGGTGTCGAGCTACACGGAGCCAACGGCTATTTGATCGAACAGTTCCTCAACACGGCAGCCAACCAGCGCACCGACAAGTGGGGCGGACCCATCGAACATCGCATCCGCTTTGCGGTCGAAGTGGCGAAGCGAACGGCGGCCCGCATTGGTGGCGACCGCGTCGGCATTCGCGTCTCTCCGTACAGCGCGGCTGGCGGCCTCCGCTCCGATGACGATCAAGTCGAGGAACTTCACGCACTCCTCGCGAGCGAGCTACAAAAGATCGGCCTCGTCTACATTCACATCGTCGATCACTCGCAGCTGGGAATGCCGAAGGTGCCCGACAGCGTAAAGGAAAAGATCCGCAGCGCTTTTGGCGGCACCATCATCTTGTCCGGTGGCTACGATCGAGAGCGCGCCGAGGCCGATCTGTCGACGGGACGCGCAAGCCTCATCGCCTTCGGACGCCCGTTCCTGGCCAACCCTCGCCTGCCTACGCTGCTGCGCGAGGGTCTACCGCTGGCCCAGCCTGACGTTGCCTCGCTTTATTCTGCCGACGAAAAGGGCTACACCGACTATCCCATCAAGCCGTAGTCAGTCCAGCCCTCGCCGCCATGTCCCCTCGCAAGGAAGGCGCGGCGTGCTACAGCGCATCGATGTTTGGTGGGTTGTTTTGTACCTTGGGAGGGCCGAGCAGCCGAGGCTGCTGATAGTTGCGATAGGGATAGCGCTGATTCAGCTTCTTCCAGACGGCTTTTCCCTGCTTTGGATCGACCTGCGGAGCCAGCTCAGGAAACATGTCTTCCAGATCATCGGGACGATTCAGCGCCACCGTCATGCGAAACCACGCTTTGGTAAGCGCCAGCCACTGCTCGGGCGGCACCGCTTCACGCAGTGCGCGCATCTCGACGACGACGCCTCTGCGTCCTTGGTTCACCAGAGCATTGGAGCTACCAATCTGTCCTGCTTGATCCAAGTTGGCTGTCGCCACCTTGCCGATTCCCTCGCTCTTTGCCGATAGCAAGTCCACAGGCCCGTTTGCGCTCGACAGCATCGACAGCCAGCGCTTCTTGGTCAGCTTCGCCAGGTCGTTGTAATTGTCTTTGGACTGATGCCTCAAGCGGTGAAACACGAGCGGCTCGTCCATCTTGCCCCAGTCGAGCGCCTCGGCCAGCGATCCGTCTTCAAGCTTGCCCCGAAACCACGCTTGGTCGTCAGCCGGCAGGCCCTTAAACACCTGCACGTAGTCTGAGCGCGGCATGATCGCCAGCAGATCTTTGGCGTACTGCACCTGGCTATTGCGCATGTGGGCCCCGCCGTAGATCATGGTCGTCACCAGCGCCAAAAAGCCGCGTGTCTGCTGGGAGATCTCCTCCTCGGGCTGATAGGCCGCCACCTTGGCTTCGACCAGCCGCTGCTGCTGAAGCGCATAGGCGCGATAGTCTTTGCTGGACATCCCGATCGCATCCAGACCCTCGGCAAGCAGCTGTTCGCGAATTCCCGGCTGACGCTGCGGCGGATTCTGCTCGTAACCATCCTCATCGGTCCGCTCGCTCATCTTCTTCATCAGCGTCAGCAGCGCAGGCAGCGTCACACCGCCGGTCGCTTGCGGGTGCGTCAGAAGGCTTGCGGACGGCATGCGCAAAAAGATCGGGCCAAATGCTTCGCGTGACTCCAGCGCTTCTGTCTTGGTGACGTTCTCTCCGAACAGCTCCTGCGCTTGATCGGTGTTGACGCGGTTGTTCGGCGCAGCCTCGGCACCCAGCGCTTCAAACGCTTGCGCAGCCGTCACCATGGACGTCATGCAGGTCAGCAGCGACTCATAGCCTTCCTTCGTCTCTGCAAACGGAGGATGCGTCACAAACTCAATGTCGCCGTGATCGTTTTCGATGTGCCAGTGATCCTGCTTGTTCTCAAACGCGATGAAGCCATCCCCGAGCTTCTTATCTTCTTCCAGCTCATCGGTTACAAAATTCAGCTTCCGCGAGGAAAAGACGTGGCCCGCTTTCAGGCGTGACTGAAACTCAAATCCGACGGCACGCTGCACCACGCCCCCGACCGAAGGTGACCCGCTGGCACCACTTCGCGCAAAGGGAGTGAGCAGCGCTTCGGCAGACTGTCCCCTCACCACCTTATCGGCTACTTGGTCGGCATTGCGTTCGTACAGGTCTCCCACTTGACCAACGCCCCCGAGCAGCTGCACCCCAGCCTGCTGCTGGATGACGTGCGCCGCTTCATGCGCAGCGGTATGCAGCGAGGGTGGTCCCGCAAACGCGATGTGATCCCCTTGCGCAAACGCGAGGGCTCCCATCTTCTGCGCTCCGTCCTTGGCGCAATCGTCGGTATGCGCTTTGATGTGCGTCACCTGGTGTCGTCCAAAGGACTGCTGGATCTGTTCCAAAAACGGCAGCCGCTGATGACGACCCTCAAGCCCTCGCTGCGCCGCCTCATGAATCGCCGAAGGACTCTGCGCAGACTGATCTACTGTCTGATCCGCTGCCTGTAGCTGCACCGGCAGCGTCGGAACGGTAGACGGATGAAGCGTCGCACAGCGTGCCAGCAGGCTCGGGCCCGGATGACTTCGATCCTGCCTCTGTGATGAGGGTTCCGTCACGGTCTGCTGTGCGCGATGCACGTCCCTCTGCACGGAGGGTGAGCTTGCACGTTGACCCTCGCCGGGCGTTGTGTGCATGGAGTGATGGGCCATGTCGAAGTCTCCTCCAGAGAAGCCAGCGGTCTCCGATGACGGATCCTGGACATAGTCGATCCCCAGCGACCGCTTGTTTAGCATGCAGACCCAGCGCAGCCGAAAGCGCGAGATAAAACCGAACCCAGCTGTCGATTCCGTCAACGACCCTCGTGCAAACCCTGTTTCATTTGTCAGGTTTCGATGATTGCTGGACCCATCGCTCGTAGTCCAAACCAGTGATCCTTCCCGCGGTGGGCAAGGCTCAGACCGCTGGCAGCGCACCGCATCAGGGCACGAGGGGCAGACCATGAACAGCCCGCTGCGGTGAGATGTTGGTGATTCCCTCTGCCCTCGCTTTGCTTGGGAGTCTGGCTCCTGCGCATCAATCGGGACTTCTTTCCGGTCAGTCTTTCGGTGCGCAAGCGTTTGGATTTTGGGTTGGAGGAGTCCTGAGGGCTCGATGGAAACAGTGGTCCAGTACCAACCCTCGCACATTTCTGCCGGTCGGTCTGGCTTCGGAGTCACTCATGGGCAGCTTCCCTCGCACTGCTTCCATCCTGTCATCACTCGATAAAAACCGAGCGGAAGCACGTCGCAAACGCAAACGGTGCCAAGACGAATCCTCCGATTCGCCAAGGATTTCGCTTGCAGGTTCAGGGCAAAACCAAATCGCTGGATGCAAGTGACACGCGAGCAGAAAGCGGAGCTGCATCGGCAGAGTCAAAACCTACTGCCGAACTGCAGCGTTGGGAAACACATGGTTTCGAAGATGATGGAACAGAGTCTTTTCGGGCTCGCGACGCGGGCAGCGGACCGCAGAACCGACCGGCGAGCCATACCCTTCGAGCCCCGCTTCATCAATCAAGCCTCTCGCCTACGTTCCTCGATGTGCTGGAGGCATGCGCCATGCTTCGATCAGTAATTGACCGCACCAAAGGCAAGCTATGTACTTATTGGCTTTGTCTCTGTAGGGTTGGTGGACAGAGCGGGGTAGACGAATTCCCCGTATGGCCCAGAGGGGAATGGGAACACTCATCAGCTTTCTCGACGGGCTAAGATGTTTAGCCGGGGTATATTGCTTAACAGATTTGCGTCGAGAAAATTAATGTTTGATGGCT
>CALMML010000077.1 GCA_937868485.1 uncultured Myxococcales bacterium
AGCCTGACAACATTTTGTTTACGGCGGCGGGGGCGGTGAAGCTGACCGACTTTGGGATTGTCAAGACGCTGCAAGATGATCCCGAGCTAACGGCATCGGGCCAGCTCGTCGGGACGCCGCTGTACATGAGTCCAGAGCAGAGCATGAGCAGTGACGACGTCGATGCACGCAGCGATCTGTATTCGCTGGGCGCGTCGTATTACGCACTGCTGACGGGACGGGCGCCGTTTTCGGGCACCAGCATTCTCGAAATCTTGGTCAACCTGCGAACGACCTCACCTGTCGACCCTCGGGAATACGTGCCAGAGATTCCAGAGGCCTGCGTGCGGGTGCTCAAGCGCTCGCTCAGCAAAAAGCAAGAACGCCGCTATCAGAGCGCAGCAGAGATGCAGGCGGACCTGGAAGCTGTGCTCGATAGCGTTCATCGCCGGCAGCAGTCGATCTTTCAGCTTGAGCGCGCGCTGCCGCAGCCGCGCATGTCCGGCGACGCACCGGTGCTGGCCCAAGGCGCAACGCTGGACGGCGAAGACATTCGGCCAGGCACGATGGAGCGCGCGCTGGCCGAGTCGATTCCGGGAGAGTATCGGGACATTTCGATTTCCCGACGGAACTTTGTGATCGGCAGCTCGCTGGCGGTGGTTGGAATGGGCGCGCTCGGCTTTCTGGCGCTGCGCAACCGTCGTCCTTCTCTATCGGGAAGTCCTGCCGGACAGACTCCGGCAGTGACGGGCAGTGCGGCTGTCCGTGAGTCTCCCGCCGCTGCACTGACTGGCAGAGCATCCATCAAGGTCGGTGTGCTGCACTCACTGTCTGGTTCTTTGGCGGTGAGTGAGCGACCACTGGCCGATGCCACCCTGCTTGCCGTGGAAGAGATAAACGCTGCCGGTGGACTCCTCGGACGAATGATCGAGCCGATTGTTCTCGACGGAAAATCGGAAGTGACAAGCGACTCTGCGTTTACCCGAGCCGCCGAGCGCTTGCTGACCGAAGACAAGGTCGCAGCGGTGTTCGGTGGCTTTGGCTCCGGTGGTCGCAAGGCCATCAAGCCGCACTTTGAGCAGCACGGCGGGCTTCTGTTCTATCCCGCGTCCTATGAAGGGCTCGAAGAGTCTCCGAACATTGTGTATACCGGCGCAACCGCCAACCAGTTTGTGCATCCAGCGATGCAGTGGTTTGCCAAACAGGCCGACATCAAGCGCATCTTTTTGATCGGAACCGATGGTCTGCGGCCTCGGGCAATCGAAGCGCTCATCGAAGGATCTCTTTCGCAGCGCAAGGACTGGAAGCTCAGCGATTCCCACTTTTCAGTCATTGGAGACTTTGAATATTCGCAGGTGATTCGGCGCATCAAGAAGCTACGTCCCAACCTGATCTTGAACGTGCTGGTTGGGGATTCCAGCGTGGCATTCCTCAAGCAGTTGCGGGATGCAGACATCTTGCGCAAAGACATTCCTACGCTGTCGTTTACTGTCGGAGAAGCAGAGATGGCGCAGCTGTCTTCGGTCGATCTGTCTGGACACTACGTAGCGCGCGCGCACTTCCCGCTGATGCTGCTCGGAAACGAGTCAGGAATGGTTGCACGCTTTAAGACCAAGTACGGTGCGCATCGTGTGGTCAGCGAGACCATGGAAGCGTCCTACTACGGCGTTCATTTGTGGGCGGAAGCCGTGCGCAGATCCGCAAGTCCAGAGGTTCGCGCGGTCCTTTCTGCCATCAAGCAAAAAGAGTTCGAGATTCACGGTGTTCGCGTCCGCGTCGATCCCAGCAACCAGCACACCTGGAAGACGTTTGAGCTTGGCAAGATCGGCGCGCAGAACCAAATCGAAGTCGTCGACACCGGACAACAGACTCTGCCGCCGATTCCGTTTCCGGGCTCGCGAACCCGGGCAGAGTGGAATGTGTTTCTGGACTCGCTCTACTCGCGCTGGGATCGCAACTGGGCGAACCCTCACAAGCTTGGCCACGGACACAGCAAGTGACAACGACCGCGCGGGCCGCTACGCGATAAGCAGTCGATCCTGCGCCAGCGTCTCTGGATGAATGAACCACAGCGGTCGGCCATCTTGCAGCACGCTCACTTGCGCGGGTCGCAGCGGAGGAAATGCCGGACGCGCGGTCAGAAACGCTCCCAGTGCCGATAGAGTCGGCTCGTGCGCGACCACCACCACAAGCTGTCCACGCTGCGCAATGTCCTTGGCTGCAATGTGGGGCGGAATCCCGCTGGTGAGCGCATGCAGAACCTCTACTTCCCCCATAAAGTCTAGCTGCTCAGCAAACAGCTCTGCGGTCTGCACTGCACTGACATGCGGACAGACCACAAATGCATCGGGCTCGACGGAAAGACCACGTACAACCTGCGCAACCGAGCGAACCACCTTGCGACCTTTGGCGCTCAGGTGTCGCTGCGCATCGGACAAGCGAGGCTGGTCTTCCACCGTTAGGCCATGACGGATCAACAGGATCTGCACAGCCGCCAGCTTGGGCGTCGACGGATTCGCTGTCAACCCTGATCCCTGTGTGCTGGGATCACCGGATGCGCGTGTGCGGAAACAGACTGAAGACCCGAACCGGCGCCGCGAGTCCTTTGAGCGTAAGCGTGCGCTCTGCAAACCGCTGCCCATCGTTTGTCAGCAAGCGATGGGTCTCTTCGTCCACCAGGATCTCTCCGGGTCGCGCTTGACCTTGTAGACGCGATGCGAAGTTTACATGGTGGCCGATGGCGGAAAATCCTCGGCGCTCGCGCGTTCCAATCAGTCCCACCGCGACCGGACCCGTCGCAATGCCGATGCCTGCTTCCAAGTAGTCCTGTCCTTGGCTTGCGCGCTGCGCATTGAGCCTGTCCACATTGCGCAAGATCTCTATCGCCGTGTCCACCGCCAGCTGCGGGGCCGATGCCAGCGTTCCCAAGACCCCAAACACCGCCATCACCGCATCCCCTGCAATCTTATCGACGATTCCGCTGTGTGCCTGAATCGGGTTGAGCATCGCAGGAATGTACTGGTTGAGGGTTGCGAAGACCTCTTCAGGGGGGCTCCGTTCACTAAACGGCGTAAAGTCGCGCAGATCGGAAAACATGATCGTAGCTTGGCGTCGCTCACCGCTCGATCGAATCGGCAAGCTGTCTTCCATCAGCAGCTGGGCAACTGACTTTCCCAAGTGCGAGTTGAGCACCCGCGACTGCTTCTGGCTCCGCAAGCTCAGCTCGTTTCCTTTTTGCTGCATCGCTTGCTTTTGCTGATGTTCACTGCGCGCATCCAGCAGAATCACCCAGCTCGATCCAGACTGCGCATCCTGCAGGATGTGAACATCGACACAGCGATCCTGTTCGGTCTGTACCGATGACAGCACCATGCGCGGGTCTGGACACGGCAGCAGTCCGAGCAGAAACGGAAGCTGATCTTCGACGGGCGCACCCACTTGCAGTGAATCGATTCCGTGATGCCCAAGCGCTCCGCCACAGCGCAGCAGGCACCCCGCTTCATCGACTTCCAGATACGCTGGATGTCGCTCTTCTAAGAGCACATCCATCAGGTACTGGGTCAGGATCGCGGGCGGCTGGCTCACTTGCTTGGCGCTCCGATCATCTGTGCGGTCAGCTGCTGGAAGGCTTGCTCGACGTGCTCTCCGCTCTTGGCGCTGGTGCGTAGGATCTGCCAGCCCTGCTGCGTCAAGGTGGTGATTCGCTCTTCACTGACTTCCCAGTCCGCAGCCAGATCCCACTTGTTTAGCAGGAGCAGGTGCGGAATCGGACCGAGCGCCGAAGCGGCTCTGTCGCGCAGCTCAATTGCTTTGTCTACCGTCGCTGATCGCGTTCCGTCTGCGACCAGTAGTAGTCCTGAAGCGCCGCGCAGATACGATGTCTGGACGCGCTGAAACTCATCTTCGCCATATAGATCCCACAGCAGCAGCGCGACCTCTTTGTCTGCACAGACCACCTGCTTTTTGTCGATCTTGACCCCCACTGTGGTCAGGTACTTGTCCGTAAACAGGCTCTGGACAAAGCGTCTGACCAAGCTGGTCTTTCCGACAGCAAATGCCCCAAGCATGCAGAGCTTTTTCTGGATCATTTGGCGTCTTCCTGCACCGCTTTTGGATCGCGAATCACGACATGAAAGGATGCCGCTCGATCGACTCGGGTAAGCTGCTCAGGCCCAATGACCACAGGCTTCAGATGTCGTGCATCCACGCCCGCATTGCTCAGCCACAGTCGCATCTCCTTGGCTCGACTTTCCCGTAGCTTCTGGTTGTAGTCCACCGTTCCAATCGGGTCCGTATACGCAATCACTTCGATGGTGATAAGCAGTCCGCTGCGATCGGGCTCGGCCAGCCGTAGTAGCTCTTTCATCTCAGCCACAGCCGACGCCAGCTGCGATTCCTGACCGGGAATCAGCTCGGCACTACCGGCGCGGAACTTGAACTCAATCGCTTCGATCTTGCGCGCTTTGTCCGCCAAAAGATCGAGCAGCGAGCGCGCTGGCGGAATCGGCTTCGTCTGACAGTCATACGTTTGTACGCCCGGAATGACTGTGGCCAGGCGCTGGGCGTCGGCAATCCACTCTGGCTGCGCCATTCCGTTTGAAGTTAGTACACCGGCTTGTGGTTGATAAGACAGCGTGACTCCGCTTGGGGGACGCAGCGCTCGCTCGGCGCGCCTTTGCACAAAGCGTGGCTCCATCGCTAGATAGGGCATCGTAGTCAGCGCTGTCTCCGCCTGCGTAAGTCCCATCTGGGTCAGCAGCCCTGGCTCTGTGAGCGCATCGGGATCACGCAAGATCCGCAGCGCGTACCGTCCGTTGTGCACACTCGCATCAAGCACAACGATTCCTTCTTGCGCCGCAAGCTGCGTCACCGCATGTCGAAGTCGCGCCGCTTGCTGTCGCTCGGTCAGCACCCGCTTTGTCACCCAGTATCCGCCACTGATCAGCAGCGCTGACAGCACCAGCCACGTCAGCAGCGAGCTACGCTCCTCTTTGCGCTGATGCACTTGCAGACACGACTCTAGGTGCGGACGGATGATCTTCAGCTCATCGGGATCACCGGAAAATGACTTCAGGATGTCGAGCGCATCGCGATGACACAGCTCCAGCGCGGTTCGGAACACTGCACGAAGTGAAAGGGGCGCTGCGCCGCGAATGACACCAGCGAGCACTGCGTGCGGACCTCGCTCGATCCACACCGTCAAGTCTCCGACCTCAATGCTGTCGAGCGCGGCCTTGCTTTCCATCCGAAAGGAGTCCCGCACAAAGTCCTGAATCGCGGTCAGCATGCTGGTCACCATCGCTGCATCTTGCGCATCAGCGCCCAGCGACTCTGCCAGTGACTCTGCGATGACATGCTGAAGCAGCAGCCCACTTTCGGGATGGATCAGAAACACCTGCTCGACGCGGTACACCAGGCTGTGCAGCAGCACCACTTCGCTAAATGGCTTGCCCGTCGCCAGCGCTTCGATTCGCCACTTCCAGCCACGCAGCGAAAACGAGTGATCGAGCGCATATGACGTCTGCTGCATCAGTCGCAGCAGCGCTTCCCTCACCGCTCGTGAGATCGCGCTACCAATGATCGGAAAGATGGCTTCTGTGATGACTTCAGGATTGCGACGAACCGACAGCGTCAGCGCTTTTTCGATGGTCGGCCCCATCGCTTGGCCGAGCCGGTCCGACTTGTCTGCAGCCAGCGTCACCGCTGTGGGCAAAACCGTAGCGACGCTGCGTGCATCCACGTCCGGGCGATGGCTAAGCTGCTGCTTGAGCGCTTCGATCTCTTCGCGCTCGGGCCGAATCAGCAGGGCGCGTAGCTCTTGATAGTCACCGGAGGGGATTGCTTCTGGCGCAGCAGGCTG
>CALMML010000078.1 GCA_937868485.1 uncultured Myxococcales bacterium
GCTCTTCGAGTGGTTCTCCGCCAGATCCTTGAACAGCGGGATCGCCTTATCGAAGTAGTTGTTCTCGAAGAAGATACGCGCACGACGGTACTTGATCGTCGGCAGTTCCGGCGCTTCCGGCACGTACTGGATGTACGTATCGAAGGCGTCCATCATCTTCTGAATCTTTTCGGGAATCGGCTTCGGCGCGAGCTGCTCTTCCTCGTTCTGCTTGTCCTTGTCCTTGTCCTTCTTCGCTGCCGCTTCGGCCTGCTTACGCGCTGCACGCTTTTCAGCGAGCGCCTTCTTGGCCTCTTCCGCTGCGTCAGCACCTTCGTCGGACACGTCCAAGCAGTTCTTCCACGAGATAACCGCTGCGTACGCTGCATCCTTTAGGTACTTGCCCTTCTGATCCATCTTCACGACGTCGGTGTAGACGGGAGCCGCCTGGCAGTACCAGTCACTCGCGGACTTGTTGTCCATCGAGCCCAGCTTGAACAGCAGCTCGGCGTACCAGAAGTGCATCAGGTAGCTGTCCTTTTCCTTCGGGAAGCGCCGGATGTACTCCTTGTACAGGTCGGAAGCGTTGGCGTAGGTGTCCATCACGCCGGTCTTCTGCGCTTCCTTGTGCCACACCGTCGCAAGCTCGCGGAGCATACCAGCGGTGTTGTCACGGCACTCGTCGAGGGACTCCTTCTTCACGTTCTTCATCTCGGAGACCTTCTCGTAGATCGCCGAGAGACGCTGGAGTTCCTTCACCGTCTCAGGCACGGCGCGTGAGCCGGTCATCGACAGCGTATTCTTCAGAATTTCCGTCTGCCAGCTGCAGAGCTTGTCCGAGTTGGGGTTGAGCTTGATGAGCTCGCGGTAGACCTTGACCGAGTCGAGGAACTTACCCTGGGCGTTATAGAGGTCGGCCAGGATTTCCAGCATGTTCGGCGCGAAGTCCTTGCCGTACTTCTGGAAAAATGGCCAAGCCTTCTCGGGAGTTCCCACGTTGGCGTAGGTACGAACCAAGTCCTTACGCGATTCTTTGAGAAGCTGCGGATCTCCCTTGGCTTTGCCCGGACGCGGCTTGCTGGCGAAGTCGATGACGTCGATGAACGTCGCCATCGCAGACTTAAAGTCGGTCTGGTTGTAGTACACCCAGCCCTTCTTATAGAGCGCGAAGCCGTACACCGGACTGTCTTGGTAGGCGAGAACCTTCTCGTAGAACTTCAGCGCGTTTTCGAGATCTTTGTTCTCGAAGAAGTACTCACCGAAGGACAGATACGCGTGTGGCAGGAACTGCGACTGCGGATAGTCCTTGATGAGCCGCTTGAAGAACACACGAGCCTGGTCCTCTTTCTTCACCTGCGTCAGCAGATACGCGAGGTAGAAGAGCACCTGGTCCATCTTGTTGTAGGACTGGTACTTCGGACCGTTGGCGACCTCGAGGTACTTCTTCACGGCCTCCATCAGCCACGCTTTTTCACGCTTCTCGTAGTCCGCCTGAAGCGTCTTGAGCTGATTTTCCTTGGCCGGATCGCCCTTCTCCTTGGCGTCGAAGATCTTCTCGTCGAGATCACGCGCCTTGAAGTTGTAGTAGCTCTGCTGCTCTGCGTATAGCTCAGCCATACGGAAGAGCAGATCCGGCTTCTCTGGATCGCTGTCGCCCGTCGCATCGATAAGACGCTGGAGGACCTTGATCTGAGCGTCCGTCACCGCCTTGAGCTCGGTTCCCTTGCCAGAAAACACGTCGGAAATCGCGATATCTGGCTTCTTCTTATCGCGATCGGCCTTGGAAACCGGCTTCGTTAGCGCTGTCTGCTTGGCGTCGACGGCTTCCTCTTTTTTCTGGATTTTCCCACTCGCGAATGCGGTTGAGAGTCCGCCCAGGACCAATGCTGCGACCAAAGGTCCACAGAGGATTCGGGATGCAGGTGCTTTAAACATTTCGCCTGATTCTCGCTCAGTGAAGGTCTTCGCCTCATGCTCGGTACGGAAATGGCTTAGGCGACCTTGCGGGTCGCCTATTCCAGTCAGCTATCCGTCCGACACTCTATCGGGACAAACCACTTTTGCACTGCCAGTCTTACCCCGGTGGCATGCCGGCCGGAGCCGCGCCACCCTTCGACTGCTCACAACGATTGACGACCCGGAAGCGATAGTAGCCCAGCTCGTCCTTCCAGTATTCGCCATTGAACTTCCAGTAGACGTGCTCATCGTCGGCAGAGATGTTCACAGCTTTCTTCGCCGTGCCGCTCACCGCCGCCTGCTCGCCCTTGATGTTGGCCTCGAGCACACCCTTCTGGCCTTGCAGGGTTTCGTACTCGATCTTGATCGCCTGCTTGATGAGCTCCTGAATCTCGCTCGCCAGCCGCTCCAGACGCTTGCGAGCCAGACCACCCGCTTCGTTTTCCGCGATCGAGCGCTGCAGCGTCAGATCCTGAAGAACCGTGCCAGCAACCGCCGTCGACTTCCAGCTCGGATCGGCCTTATCAACCTGCGACAGCTCGCGATCCAGCTCGGTAACGTAGTCTAGCGTCTTGGCCAGCGTACGATCCTGAAGAGCACCTTCCGACGCGCGCTGCACGCGATCCGACAGACCGGCCTCACCCGACCGAATCTTGAGGATGTACTTATACAGCTCGGCGTTGTCGGGATACTTCTTCACGAGCGACAGGATCTCTTCACGAAGCGCCGGGTAGGTCTGGTTGAACTCAACCAGCGTCTCCATCGCACGCTCGTAGTTGCAGCGCTGGAAGAAGATCACGGCGCGCAGAATGATCGACTCGGGGAAGAACTCGTTTTCGAAGAACGGAGCATTCAGCGTGTGAATGTTTCCGAGCGCTTTGTCATCGGCATCGATCTGGAAGTGTGCCCAGCTCGACTCGAACAGCGACGGCAGCCAATCCGGCGATTCCGACGGCAGCTTGTCGTAGAAGCGAATCGCTTGCGGGAACTGACGCGTTGCGTAGAACACGCGCGCCAGAGCCAGGTTCGCCATGTCTTCGAACTCAGCCGTCGCCGTATCACCCAGCTTCGCCTTGCGAAGGATCTGACGGAACGCCTCGGCAGCATCTTTTCCGCGGTTCTCACGAACGTGGATGATGCCTTCCAGGTACTTCGAGCGAGCGAAGAACTCGTTCGTCTCCGGCACAAGCGCGAACAACTCCAGCGCTTCTTTGAAGTTGCTCTTGGTGTAGTGGTAGCGAGCCAGCAGGTAGTACAGCTCGTTGCGAACCGGCTCGAGCGCGGGCTGCTCAAGATCCTGTCGGTTGTACTTACCGATCTTCTCGAGCACACCTGCCGATTCCGGCAAGAAGCGCGACAGCGACGCGAGCCACTGCAGCGTCTTCTGGTAGTAGCGGTGCGACTGACCCTTATCAACGATCTTGTTGAAGTAGGACAGCGACGCCGAATAGAACTTGAGGTTGAACAGCGTCTTGCCCATGAAGAACTCGGCACGCTGTTTGTTACCCTCGTCGTCCCCCGACTGACCTTCGACGACCTTATTCAGCTCGATCGAAGCCATATAGTAGTCTTCGCTGTCGTAGAGCTTAAGCGCTCGCTCAAGCGTCTTCGACGGAGGGGCACTGCTCTCAACCGTCGGTGCAGCAGCGGTGCCACCCTGGGCCGCAGGACTAGCTGCCGGCTGGGCAGGCTGCAGGTCAGCGTCTTTTTGCTTCTTCTTCGCCACTGCCGGGCCGGCAAACGCCAGGCAAGTTGCGACAGCAGCGACGGTGTTCCTCAGAGTACGGTTCATGCGCAAACCCCTGTCTCCAAACCGCTTCGGCACATGCGGATAGTTTTTCGATGCCACCAAGTGTGGGCCATGCTCACCAACGAGATCTGACCGTCAGGTCGGTGCCTTGTTAGCACGCGCCATGTCGACAGAATTGTGTCTTCCGTAGCCAAGCTCGGCGATTATACGGACCGCAAACTCTGGGTGTCAAGGCTCGGTTATCTGCGAGGGACTCGGCATCCAAGCGAAGTCCAATCCGAAACCGCGCAAAGTGCCCCGCGAGCCCAGCGCAGCCGCTATCCCACATTGGGATTTCTGAACATAGAATGCCGCGAGGATGCCGGGCGCGCAGGCTCATGGCAAACCTACACCGTACCCTATTCGCGACGGAACATTCGTGGGTAAGCTTGTCTCGCAGGCCGCTCTCCACATCCGAAAGACGGACGGCGCACACCACGCCAGCCCCGGCGGCACAGCTTGGCAGCAAGGGACGCAGCGCTTGACTAGGCACCACGAACGTGTATGCTGTCCAAGACTTGTGACATCCAGGTCGGAGGATCTATTAAGTATGAAGCGCCGTCTAGCCGCGTGGTTTTCGTTTTGCTCGCTCGGCTTCGCCCTGCTGCTGTCGGGGTGTACCGATAATCAGATCGGCCGAGCCTGCAATAATCCGCTTGCTTCGAAAGTGACCAGCGGAGTGACCTTCGTAAACCCTGCTCCAGATTGCCCGACGCGTCTGTGTATGATCACCCCGAAGGTGTCGGACACCACCAACGCGCTGGCCAAGGCAGATCACCGAACGAACGAGCTCGCGATCTGCACGGCTGAGTGCAACACCGATGACGACTGTGGCAGCCCCTACGAAAACGACAACCGCTGCGGCAAGTACGTCTGTGCAGTGGCTTCGGTCGTTCCCGATCCGACGGGCGAGACCTTCTGCTGCAAGAAGCTCTGTATGTGCGACGCCGATCGCCAGAAGGGCTTCAACATGGACGGCAACGGCGCGAGCCTCCCGAAGGACTCGTACGGCGTCTCGATTCCGCCGGCCTGCCAAGATCCAGCGACCGCCTGCAAGCTGTAGTCGCGTCGTCGCTCGATCCTTCCTCTCGGTCTTGACTGCTTCGTCAAGACCTTCTCTCTTTCCTTTCCGACCTGTCTAGCGAGGCTACGGCCACGGACCAAACTGCTCCAGCAGCTCGGAGTCCAGCCCGCTTTGCTCGATGATCCGCGTATACAGCGCCGCCGACGCACGGGGAGCGCGCTGAAAGTTGTTCTGATAGTCCACCTTGATCAGGCCAAAGCGCGCGGTGAAGCCTTCGGCCCACTCAAAGTTGTCGATCAGCGACCAGTGGAAATAGCCACGCACGTCCGCGCCTTGCAGTCGCGCCAGATACAGCTCGCGTAGGTGTTCGACGAGAAGCCGCTGCCGGTCGACGTCATTGTCCTTCGAGTCCGCCGTGCCATTTTCCAGCACATAGATGGGCAGGTAATAGCGGTTGTGCGCTTCACAGAGCGCTTCCTGAAAGCCCTGCGGATACGACGCCCAGCCCAGCTCATTGGGCCGATCGGAACCAGCCTGCGCCGGGTCGTGCATCAGCACCTCAAACTTGGTCGGATTTCGCCAGCTGCTCTTCACGTAGAAGCGCCCGTAATAGTTCAGCCCGACAAAGTCCTGCGTGCCCGACAGCCCTGGAATCGCCAGCTCAACGTTCATCACCTTCGAGCGCAGCACGCCGCTGTGGATCGCATCCAAAAAGTCCCACACAAACGCCTGCTCGATCAGCATCGCCGTCACGCGATCGAGCGGGTTGTGATTCCGCAGCGGCGCAAAGGTACGAACATGCTGTGCAATTCCGACGGAAACGGGCTTTCCTCGACGCGCCGCATCTTCCTTGAGCAGCCGGTACGAAAGCGCGTGCGCCCGCAGAAGCTGCGCCACCACCGGAACCAGCTCTTTGGGTCCACTTCGCTTTTCCAGCGGCGGAAACGTCCCATCCAGATAGCCCGCATACGCGTAGACCATCGGCTCGTTGAGCGTGCACCACTGCTCCGCGCGTCCACCGAAGTGCTCGACGACAGCACGCACAAAGCGCTCGAACAGCGCCAGCGCATCGGGTCGCTCCCAGCCTCGCTTGCCTTCTTTTTCCTGCCAAAACCACTGCGGACTGACGAAGTGAAACAGCGTCACCGACGGTTTGAGCTTGTACCGATCGAGCGCATCGAAGATCCGCCGATAGTACGCAAGTCCGAGCGGATCGGGCTCGGTCTGTTCTTCCGTCGGAAACAGTCGACTCCACGAGATCGAAAAGCGATAGGCATTGTGCTTCATCTCCGCCGCCAGCTGGAGATCGCTCTCGATGCGCGCATCAAAGTCGGTCTTTTTCTGTCGCACATCCTCGGGAAAGTCCGACAGGCGATGGATGTGCCCGGGCAGCGCTTGACCCGGCGCTCGCTGCAGCACGCGATCTTGGGCGATCACGTCACGCTCAAACGCCGCCCAGTCGTCGTTCTGGGTGTTTTCGATCTGATACGCTGCCGTCGCGGTGCCCCACAGAAAACCAGTTGGAAACAGATACGGTGGCGCAATCAGCGACGGAGATCGTGTTGTAAAGCGGCGACGATTGCCAAACAGAGGCAGCGCCAGCGTCGGAACCAGCACGGCTCCCAGCCCGAGCGCAGACAGAAACAGCTTGCGACGCAGAGAAGATGCCATAGCTAGGTTGTACTGCGCTTCGTAGGCTTCCGAAAGCTTTGGAATCTTTTGCCCTGTTATTTTGATTGATAATCAGAAGAATCTATTCACACAGTGCGTTCTGTCATTTTTCACATATTCTTGTCTTTCGCTACAAAACAGTTGTGTGCGCCATTTTGTTTATTGAATGATGTCGCGCACTTGGCCGATATGTGGGTAGTCTGTGTTGCAAATGACGCGCCTCACAAGAAAGCCGAAGACTCCGCAGCAGACCGCACAGCAGACAAGGACGCTGGCCGCGCTGGAAGCAGCGATCCCGCAGTGTCAGGCGTGCGTTCGGCTGCGTGAGCACTGCCAGACCGTCGCACAGACCAAGGTCCGACGCTTTGCCAGCGACGAGTATTGGGGCAAGCCGGTGTCAGGCTTTGGTGATCCAGCGGCGCGGGTTCTGATCGTGGGTCTGGCTCCAGCTGCTCATGGCGCGAACCGAACCGGACGGGTGTTTACGGGCGATCGCAGCGGAGACTTTCTGTACGCAGCGCTGTATCGGGCGGGACTGGCCTCGCAGCCAGACTCGGTGTCTCGCGACGACGGTCTGATCCTTTATGGAGCGTACGTGAGCGCGGCGGCTCGCTGTGCGCCACCGGACAATCGCCCGACGCCCGATGAGCTGGCAACCTGTCGGCCCTTTTTGCGCGCGGAGCTGTCCCTGCTGCCCAAGCTGCGGGTGGTGATTGCGCTGGGAGCGATCGGACACCAAGCGGTGGAGCTGGCGCTACGCGATGTCGCACAGCCGGGCGACCCGCGTGTTCCAAAGTTTGCGCATGGCCAGCGATCACTGCTGACACTGGACCCGACGCGCTCACTGTGGCTGCTCGACTGCTATCACGTCTCACAGCAGAACACGTTCACCGGGCGGCTCACACCGAAGATGCTGGATGACGTGCTGCGTCAAGCCAAAGTGCTGGCCCAGCTGGACGCAGCGTAACCAGATCTTTCGCCCATTGATCGGTATCGAACATTACTGACAGGTGCTGTAGGCCGACAGTGCGACGGTGACGGGCGGATCGGAATACTCGAGGCTGGTCTTGGCGAGCGCTTCGCCGAGATAGGGCACGCACTTGCGCGCCGAGGTTCCTGGCTTCTGAATCGCTTCGACGTGGACCACAACCTGTCCAGACGGCAGCTCCGCCATCGAATAGCGATCGAGCCCACAGACGACGTTGCTCCACACCGCCAGCACCGCCTGATCGCTCGGTCGCAACAGATAGACATCCATCGAGCCGATGCCCATCGCCGCGCAGCGCGACTCGGTCAAGGTGAGTCCGCTCTGCGTCCAGCGAATCGCCAGCTTGTTCTGTCCCGGTCCTGACGAGGCTCCGTTGGGTCCTTCGCTGTGCCAGCCCGGATCGCAGCCGCCAAGAAGAAGCGGCACGACCACAAAGCCCCAAAGAAGTCGTCGCAGGGTTGGCTTTTGAGTGGTTTGGTTCGTGATAGAGTGCGCGCGCATCATGACCTCCGTGGCCAAGCCGTCTCGCCTCGCAAAGTGGGTTGGGCGAGTCGTTTTCATCCTAGCACTCATCGTCGCTGTCGTGGTGGCGCGTCGGATGTGGCCAGAGCGGCCGCTTACGATTCGAGCCGCCTCGGTGCAGGTCGGAACCGTTCGTGATGTGGTCTCGTCATCGACGGCAGGTGAAGTCGCACCAGAGACCCACGCGACGCTGCGCGCAGAGCTAGGCGGTCAAGTGATTGCCGTCGCCAAAAAGCGCGGAGAGCGGGCCAAAAAGGGTGAGCTTCTGGTGCGCGTCGATCCCAGCGATCTGGACGTCAAGCTCCGTCAGGCAACAGCGGCGGTGGCGACGGCAGAAGCGCAGGTTCAGCAAGCGGCTGCGCGCGTCGATACGATGAAGCGTCAGTCGGATCGAGCCCAAAAGCTGCTGCTGGGCGGTGCGGGAACGGCGCAGGTCAGCGAAGACACAGCGGCGGCGCTTCATGAAGCCAGTCGCGCGCTCCAGACGGTGCAGTCTCAGCGAGAGCAAGCGCTGGCGCAGCTTGTCGCGGCGAAGGTGGCCCGAGCAAAAGCCGACATTGTCGCGCCGTTTGATGGCCTGCTCACCGACGTACACATTCAGCTGGGAGACACGGTTCCGCCCGCTGCGCCCGTCGTCCACATCATGGATGACTCGCGACTTCACGTCGATGCAACGATCGATGAAGCGGATGTCGCACGGGTGAAGCCCGGTCAGACGGCAGAGCTTCATCTCGACGCGCTGCCGAATCGAACGATCAATGGCCGGGTGACGAGAACCGATCCAGCGGTCAAGCGCGATCTGAAAGGTGCTCGCACGCTCACCGTCGAGGTGGAAGTGAGCGATCTGGAAGCGGCTCGGGTCGCAGGACTTTTGCCCGGCATGTCAGCCAACGTCGAGATCTTGGTGGCCGAAAAAACGGGCGTGCTGTCGATTGCGTCCAACCTGATCGTCGGACGAGGTCTCCATCGCTTTGTCTATGCGCTGGTTCCCGAAGGAAAGCATCAGCGAGTTCACAAGCGTGCCGTCGAGGTTGGCGTGTCCAACTGGGATCGCAGCGAAGTCGTCAAGGGACTGTCCGCTGGTGAGCTGCTCGCTGCGTCGCTGAACGAAAAAGGGCTCGACGATGGCGTATTGGTCAGCATCACCAGCGTCGATGGACACAAGGATTCGCGGTGAGCGTGTCGGAGCCTGCGCTGCCAAAAGCGCCGCGACCGACCGAGCTGTCGCCAAGCCACGATCCGGTGATCGAAATTCAGGGGCTGACGCGGCACTTTGTGCTCGGTGATGAGCTGGTGGAAGCGCTGCGTGGCGTCGATCTAACGATTCATCGCGGCGAGTATGTCGCGATCGTCGGACCGTCGGGATCGGGCAAGTCGACGCTGATGAACCTGCTCGGCTGTCTGGATACTCCGACGGGTGGACGGTACTGGCTCGATGGCATTGAAGTGCAGTCGCTCGATGATGATGAGCTGGCGGAAAGTCGCAATCGCAAGATCGGCTTCGTGTTCCAGAGCTTCAACCTGCTGCCGCGTGCCACGGCGGTCGAAAATGTGGCGCTGCCGATGCTGTATGCCGGTGCGAGTCGTGCCTCGCGCAAGCAGGCGGCGATCGAGGCACTGGAGCGCGTCGGTCTGGGCGGACGGCTGTATCACCGTCCTGAGCAGCTCTCCGGTGGTCAGCGTCAGCGCGTCGCGATTGCGCGGGCGCTGGTGAACCGTCCGGCAGTGCTGCTGGCCGACGAGCCCACCGGCAACTTGGATCAGCGAACCGGCGCAGAGATCATCGCGCTGTTCGAGCGGCTTCACCACGAAGGTGTGACGGTCATCTTGGTGACACACGATCACGGGCTGGCAGAACGCACCGATCGGCAGATCCTGATCGTCGACGGAAAAGTCGCGCGGGATACCGGATCGGTGACTGAGCGCGCTAGGTCGCTGGAATCGAAACCGTCAGAAGCAGCTCCGGCTTGACCCGCAGTGTGCCAAACGCGGCACTGTAGGGCTTGATGCCAAAGTCGGGCTGCTGTAGGCGAAGCTCCGAGACCCAGCGATCGGCCTGGCGACGTACATGTGCGGTGAGGGTGCGATGCTGTCCGTGTAGCGTAAGCTCGCCAACAATTTCCAAGCCGCTCGCGCGCTCGCTGATCTGGCTGGACACAAAGCGGATGTCGGGATAGCGGTCACTTTGGAGCACGTCGCGTGCGATGTTGCGCTCGATCTCGGCGCGGTTGTCGGCAGATAGTGCGCTGGGCTGATCGTGACCGTCGCGCTGGGCACAGACGACGCGGAGGCTCTTGGAATCGAACGTGGCTTCAATGCGCGAGACAACCTGCGCACCAGGCCAGTACGAAATCGAGCAGCGCTCGACGACGATCTTGAGATCGTGCGCAACGCTGGAAAGCAGACCTTCTTTGAAGGTGAAGACGTGACAGCTGGCTTGCGGGCTGGTGACGACGATGGGTTCGCTCATGCGCTGGGCAGTGTATCACCGAGCGAAGACCGCCGGAGCACACCGGACGAACCTACGTAGGCCGACAAAACCGACCTTTCGGCATAGCTCTCACCGTCGACCACAGCGACGAAAAGACCACATCTCTTTGGTTTGACACTTTGCTATCTGGCCGTCGATACTAAGGACTTAGTGCACTACCAGGCCTTCTAGGCGTGCACGCTTGGTGCTGTGCCAAGCAGCCTTCATTGTTCGTGTTTTGGCCGGACCGAAGGAGCCTAGGGCTGTGGGGTTACGACGAGCGCATCCATGTCTTCCACCGATACCCCTGCGGATCAGAACAGTAATCAGCGGCCTGTGAGCCGTGCCTTCGAGTCGGACACCACGTCGAGTGCAGCCGAGGCGGTGATTGCCGCGCTCGATGATGCCGATGTCGCCCTCGATCCGGGCGATGTAACCGTTGATTCCGACGACGATGCGGTCACGATGCTGCCGGACAGTGGCTCGGACGCCATTGAAATCCTGGACGCAGAGCCGCTCAGCGCCACAGAAAATCACCTGGCGGGAACGATTGATCCGGTGGATCTGCTCAAGCGTCGGGCGCGCAACGAAAGCACGCGCGATCGTCTGACGGCCATCGAAAGGCAGCTTCGCGACGAAACAGAGCAGCCGGTGTCGGCAGCGCTCCAGCACGAGATCGCGGCGCTGACCGAGCAGACTTCCGAGGGAGAAACCGACGCAGCCCATGGCTACGCAGCGGCGCTCAAGCTGGATGCGGCACTTCGTCCCAACCTGTGGGCGCTGCGACGGATTTATTACCGACGCGGAATGTGGCCAAGCCTGCTGCGGCTGCTCGACATTGAAGCGGACTCTGCGACGAGTGCGCGAGAGCGAGCCGAGCTGCTGACCGAAAAAGGTCACATCCTGGAAGATCGTCTGAGCGACGTCGATGGGGCAATGTCCTGTTATCGCGCCGCACACGAGCTGGATCGGGAAGCGCTGGCTCCGCTGGTGGCGCTGGAAAAAGTGCTGACGAAGCAGTCCTCTCAGTCGTCGCTGGCCGGTACAGCGGGACGACCGAGCGACGATCTTCTGGCAGTGTATCGAGCGCTGGCGACGGCAACCAAAGATCCGGGCCGACGGGTGGCGCTGCTCATCGAGCAGGCGCGCATCGAGGAAGAGTGGAGCGAGCAAGCGGCCAAAACAGGCGGTCGTCGCGATGTCACGACGGCGCTGAACTATCTGCACGATGCGTACGATGTCGGCGTCGATCAGCTAAAGGTCATCGACGAGATTGTGCGTGTCACAGCAGCAGCAGGACGGATTCCCGACTGTCTGACCGCGCTGGAAATTCGCGCCGAAATCCTGGACATGCAGGCGGAAAACGCACCGCCGCAGCGCAAGCAGCTTCTGACGGATCAGATCGTCGGAATTCGTCGCTGGCAGGCGCATCTTGCCAAGGATCGCGTCGGAAACCTGGAGCTGGCTTGGCAGTATCTCGACAAGGCCCAGGAAAAGTCTCCGACGGACCCGCTGCTTGGACCGGACTTGCTGTCGGTGGCAGAAGCACTTGGGCAGCCGGAAAAGCTGATTCAGCTCCTGCTCGACCGAGAGAGTGAGCTGCGGATTGTCCGCCCGGAAGATGGACCTCCGCCCGTCGGTGTGTGGCTCAAGCAAGCGGCTGCGCTGTGGCAGGCGGGACGCAATCAGGAAGCGGAACAGCTTGAAGCGAAGATCGCGGAGCTTGGTCCGTCGCACCTGATCCTGCAAGCACTGCGACAGCGACGCGCGATGCAGAAGCGAGATCTTCCGTCGCTGGCGAAGCTGCTGATCGCGGAAGCCGAGCAGGCTCAGCAAGGGCAGATCTCTCCGAGTGGAGAGAAGGTTCAAGATCTGGCCTGGGCGACGGAGTCACTGATCGCTGCGGCGGACTGCTTCGTGCAGAGCGGGGATCTGACGGCAGCCGAAGCGCTGGTGGTGCGGGCAGAGTCGCTGTTGCCAAAGCCGCTCGTCGGAGCTTCGCTGGCTCATCGACGACTGCTCGACGCGCAGCTGGAAGAAATCTACATCCGCAGCGGTCGCGAAGGACTGCTGGCCGGGCTGTTTGAGCGACGACTGACCGAAGGAAATCCGTCGGATCAAGAAGAGACGCTGATCCGAGAGAGCCTGATCGATCTGTACAGCGGAGTCTTGGCAAGTCCCGAGGCTACCAGTCGACATCAGCTCGCGCTTTCGCAGAAGACAACGACGGATCTGCGACTGATTCGCCGACAAGTTCTGTTTGCTCGTCAGCGCGGCGACGTGGCGCAGGAAGAAGCGGCGCTGCGACGCTGGATCGAAGCGAGCGCGGGACAAGGGCAGCCTCAGATTTCCGACGAGCTACGACGGTCAGAGCTGCTGGTCAAGCTGGGTCGTCTCGACGATGCAAGCGCGCTGTACGAGCACATCCTGACCGAGCAGCCGGGACATCCGCAGGCGATCGAAGAGCTAGAGCGGATCTATCTGGCGCAGGGCAAAAAAGACGAGCTGTCGAAGCTGCTTCAGCGTCAGATCGAGCTGGTCAGTCGCAGCAGCGGCGAAGAAAAGTCGCTGGACGCGGTGGCGGCGGAGCGAGCGCTCTACGCGAAGCTGATCGACGTGGTGGAAAACGAGCTGAAGAAGCCCGAGCAGGCCGCGACGCTGCTAAAGACGCTGCTGACGCGCGATCCCTCGTATCTTCCGGCACTGTCGGCGCTGACTACGTATTACCGACGGGAAAATGACTCGTCGAAGCTGCAAGTGACGCTGGGTCAGGTGGCAGAGCAAGCTCCGACGAGCCTGATTCGAGGCGAAGCGCTGCTGTCGCTGGCAGAGCTGCGCGAATCACTGGCAGCACGTCCGACGGATGTCGACGAGCTGTACGAGCAAGCGATCCAAGCGCTGCCGCTTCCCTCGGCACAGGCCACTCGGGCGGCGCTCGGACGACTGCGCGCGGTGATGCAGCAGCGCAAATACGACAAGCTTCCCGACGTGATGGAAGCGCTGGCGGACTCGCTGCCGACGGAAGATCCACTGACGGCAGAGACGGTCGCGCTGCTGATGGAAGAGCGCGCGGCACAGCTGATTGTGGCAGCGACTCCGACGAGCAGTGCGATGGAGCGAGCGGATGCGCAGCTTGTCAAAGCACGCAAAGATCTCCGTCAGCTTCCGTCGGTGAAAAGTGAGTCGCAGGTTCAGCTTCTGACGACGCGTGTGCTGCTGAATCAGCGACGGGAAGACGGAAAAGCGCAAGGAACGGCGCTGGCGGATCTGGCCGAGCAGCTGCTCACGCACGACGATCCGGGCGCGAAGGTGGTTGCGGCAGAGCTGCTGGTTCGCTCAGGACTACTCGGTGCGCTGTTCGACGACGAGCCGGGACAGCACATCGAGACGACGCGACGGCTGCTGCTGGCCTATCGGACGCTCGGAGATCAGCCGCTGGTCGTCGTGGCACTGGCGGATCTGTTGTCCGACCCGACGGTGCTCGAGCAGATGGCGCAGCTTCCCGACGTGGTGAAGGTGCTGCGCGCGCGTCAGTCGCTGTGTCCCGAGTCGGAGCGAGGCGACCGCGTGGCGTTCATCTTGCTCGAAGCGGAAGCGTTCCTGGCACAGAGCGCCGCCGATGAAGTGGATGATGTCGCTGCGGCGAAGCTGCGGCAGTCTGCGGCGGAAGCTGCGCTGCGGGCACTGGCACTGGACCCACAGTCCGTCGCTGCGCTGATGCTGCTTCGTCAAGCCACTGAGCCGAGTGACAGCGAGCTGGATCCTCTTCGCGATCAGCCACTCACTCCCGACGGAGCGGCTCGACTGCGGGCGTATGCGCTGTATACGCTGCGACTCGCATCGCTGCTCAGCGACGGAGACGCTCGAACCGATCTATACAGTGAAGCGGGACAGCTGCTGACGCGCATCGGTGATCAAGACGGAGCGGCGGCTTCGCTGCGCACTGCTCTCGACGGAAGACCGCTGGATGACAGCATCTTCCAGCCGCTTCTTTCGCTGCTTCAGCGTCGAGCGGAACAGACGGGCGATAACGGACCGCTGCTGGAGCTGCTCGACTTCCGACTGGCTCAAGTGGCGCGAACCGACGATGAGCGACGACAAGACCTGCCGATTCGGGTGGCGCTGCTGTCTCAGCGAGCGGCGTTGCATCTTCTGACGGGACAAAACCTGATCGCGGCCAGCGATTTGGAGACGCTGCTGTCACTTCAGCCCGATCACACGCTGTCGCACAGGCGGTTGGCTGCCCTGCGTGCCCAGCACGGGGACTTGGCGGCAGCGGCGATGCACTATCGAAAGCTGCTGGAGCTGGCGACGGACGCGCAAGAGCAGCTGACGATTCATCGCAGCCTCGGAGAGCTACTGCTTGATTCGACGCCAGAGCATGCGATGGTTCACATCGCGGAGTCGCTGCGCATCGGAGCCACGCTACGCACCGAAGGCGGCCAGAGCGAGACATCCGACGAGGTTGAGCAGCGCGTTCAGCAGCAAAAGCGACTGCTCGGGCTTCAGCTTCGCAAAGGGGATCGAGAGACTGCGCTCGAAACGCTGCGGCGAATCGTCGACGAACTGCCAACGAGCAAAGATCTTTCGTCGCTGCGACAGAGTGTTCTGCTCGAAGTGGCGAGCCTGTACGAGCGAGACCTGGGCGATCGCGGCGCTGCCCTGTCGATCCTGGACAAGCTCCTGTCGGAACAGCCGCTTCAGCTGACGGCGCTGGATCGCTTGGTTCAGCTGGCGTCCCAGAGCGGAGAGACGGCACGAGCCCAAGGTGCGCTCAGTCGAGCACGCGACGAAGCTCGCAAGCAAGCCGCTGCGCTGGCGGACGTCGATTCGCCGCTTTCGGTAACGCCGTTTGCGACGCTGGCACAGGTGTTCGAGTGGCAAAAACAGAGCGTTTCGTACAGCTTGGCCGGTCAGGCGAGCGGTCTGGTGACGCGCGCGCTCGGTGGAAGTGCCGAGCTTCCAGCACCGCCGCCCGCTCGTCAGCCAGAGCGTTCCGTCGGTCCACCGCTGCGCAGCACTGCGTTTTCGACGGACGCGCGTGGAATTTTGCTCGATATGTGGCAGGAGATCTGGGAAACCGGCACCAAGCTGCTCGGGCCGGATGTCGCGCAGCTGTCGAACAGTCCCAAAGATCGACTGAATGCGAAGAAGATTCCACCCAGCTGGATCACCGTCGACAACCTGGCGCAGCGCTTCGGGCTTGGAAACACCGATCTGACGATTGCGTACTCGCTGGTTGCGGGAAAAGAAAAAGACCTGTGCGTTTCCGTCGGGAGCACGCTGGTCTGCGGCAGTGCATTTACCGAAAGCCTGTCGTCGTGGTCTCAGAACAACTGGTTTCGACTGATTCGTCGGCTGGCGCTGCTGCCTGATCGCTTGGGAGCAATCGAGTGCGCACCGACGGAGCTTGTGCTGTTTTTCGCGGCGTGCTGTCAGCTGGTTTCGGTGCCAACGCCCGCGCTGTCGGGTCCAGAAAAGACCAAGCTCGACGACAAAGTCCGGGCGCTGGACCGAGCGATTGCCCGCAAAGAGCGCTCAGCGCTGCGCAACCTGGCGTCGCGCATGCAAGAGCTGTCGGGTGAAAACGGCAAGAACCTGATCCTGGGCTGGCAGCGCGCGATCCTGCGAGGCAGTGCGACGCTGGCTCTGGCGATTACCGGCAACCTTTCGACGGCGCTGGCGGAAGCTGGCGTCAAGCTTGATACCGACGACGAACACGAAGCGAAGACGGCCCGTGCGCTGCTGTGCTGGAGCGTATCGGCGGAGCTTATCGATCTTCGTCGCGAACTCGGTTTGATTGAGAAGGAGTGAAGACGTGCCTCCGGCTGATCAAGACAGCAAGAAGCCTGCACCGACTGACTCGCTGCTCAGCGACTTTGACTTTGGCGACGAGGACTTCAACTGGGATCAGGCTTCTGACAGCCCGAACCCGATGTTTAACTCCGAAGACGAGCTGCCGCCGGAGCTGCGCAGAGCCGTGGTTCCCCCGCAGGCCGCCGCATCGTCTTTGGCTGCCACGAAAGCACCCGAGCCGGTTTCCGTAGAGCCCGCGCCAGGGAGTGCGATCGCGTCCCCAGCCAGTGCGCAGCCAGCCGCTCCGTCGAGCACACGAACCGTCGATCCGCTCGCGCTCCCGCCGGTAGAAGGAGACGCAGCGCCGCTGCCACCGCTCCTTGCGGGTGGTCTGCTCGACGACTTGGACTTGGATCTGCCTGCGCCTCCGTCGCCGTCAAATCCAGGCGTGTCGAAGGGTGACAGCAAGCCGGTCACGGTAAAATCCGCCGTCGCTGAATCCTCGGTCGGTGAGCTGTCGGATCTGGCACTGCCGGTTCCGTCGCCGCTCGCAGCGGTTCAAGCAGCACCGACGAGCAAAGCGGCATCGAGTGCGCCTGCTCCGTCAGAGTCTTCAGCGCCCGCCGTGAGCTTTGAAGCGGAACCGGAAGGCGAAGACGAAGAGGACGAATACGACGTTCAGATCGACGCAGCTCCGGCGGTGAGTGCAGAGCCCGCGCAGGCTGCAAAGTCGGCCCAAAGCGACGCATCTCTGACGGACTTGGTTCCAGGCTTTGGGGTCACAGCGGGACTGGATCACGCGCCCAGCACGAATCCGCTCGCTGAGCGATCGGTCGAGTTTTCGCTGCCACCGCCTCCGTCGCTGCCGCTGGTTCAACCGACGCCGATTCACAGGTCCGGCGAAGTCGCAAAGCTACAGCCGAGCGATCGTCCGCTTCCGACGGCAGAGCCGCTGCCGCCACCGCCCGCGTCATCGATTGAGCCGGTTTCCGTCGAGCCACCGATCAAGCCGACGCTGGAACGACTGGCCGAGCTGCCGCCGATTCAGCCGAGCGCGTCGCCGCAGCCGATGCGCAACCTGGGCACGCCGATTGTGCCGCGTCGTCTGCCCTTGCCAAGCCTGGAGAGCCTGCCACCGCCTCCGCCGTGTGCGACGGGTCCGGCTGGTCTGGAGACAGCTGCGCGACGGATGGCACTGCATCTTCTCGACGCAGAAGCCGCCAGTACGAGCAGCGAGCGAAGTCGTGCGGTGGCGCTGCTGCTGGCCGCAGCCAGTCATGCCGAAGCGCTGCGCGAGTCGTCGGAAGCCATCGATCGCTATCGTCGCGCACTGGAGCTGGTTCCGACCAACCGAACGGCGCTGCGTGGTCTGCGTCGCCTGCTGCAAGCACCGGGACCGATGGCACAGCCCGATGAAGCGGCGCAGCTTATCGAACAAGAGCACGCGCAGAGCAGCATCAGTGAGCAACCGGGCCTGCGGCTGCACCGCATCGAGCTATTGCGAGCAAGTGGGCAGCTGGGTGAGGCAAAGCAGCTCTCACAGGCGTTTTTGGCCGAAATTCCGCGTGGAACGCACCGAATTGGGCAGAGCGTCGCGCTGCTTGCGCTCAGTGATGTCGCGCTGGCACAAGGTGAAACGGCGGAGCTTACCGCGACGCTCGATGGCGTGCTGGCACTGCCGACGCTGGCGGGACCGCTGCGTCCGGCGCTCCAGGTTCATCGGGCTCGGCTCGACGAGCCATCGGGACGCGATCAAGCCACGATGCAGCGCTACGAAGCGTCGCTGAGCCAGAAACCCACGCTGTCTGCGGGTCTGGGACTGCTGCGAACGGCGTGTCGCGTGCCCAGACTGCGCAAGGAAGAGCCTACGCCGCTTGCCAAGGCCGCCAAAGCGGTTGCGGGTCTTACAGTGCCTGTCGCACTGAAAACGGCGCTGTGGAGCCTTGTGGCGCAAAAATCCAGCGATGCAGACGAGCTGGCGGCGCTCACCGAAGCGGCGAAGCTGGGCGATGGCAGCGCGTGTGATGCGCTGGCACTGCGGGCGGAACAAGCGCAGGACTTCGCAAGCGCAGCGACGCTGCATCAGCAAGCGGCGGAGCACAAAAAAGATCCGTGGCAGCGCAGTGAAGCGCTCAAGCGGGCGGGTCAAGCGTGGCTGCGAGCGGACAAGGACGAAGCGGCGCAACAAGCGCTGGTGCAGTCGCTGTCTGTCGGATCGACCACCGATGTGCCGGTCGATGCGATGGCGAGTCGACTGCTGTCGCGGGCCTGTCAGAAGCTCGGTCGTCCGTCGGATTTGCTGAAGCTGTGGCAGAACCTCGGGCAGTCGTCGGACGGTCAGGGTGCGTATGCGCTGCTGTATGCGGCAGAGCTACAGCTGACCCAGCAGCCGGGCGACGAAGGCCGACGGCTGGCGATGGTCGAGCTGCAAAACGCGCTCAAGGTGCGACCGGACTTTTACGAAGCAGCGCAGCGACTGTCGACGCTGCTGCTCGCGAGTGGCGCGCCGAAAGATGCGGCGCAGGTGCTGCTGGCGGCGACGCAGAAAGCGGCAGAGGCTGTGGCGACGGAGGTGTGTCGTCGCGTGCTTCGCGAGGAAGCGGCGGCGCAGCTGCTGCGGGTTGGACAGCACGAAGAAGCGGCGCGGGTGCTGCTCAGTGACTCGATGGTTCCAAGCGCGGTGTCGGATGTGGCCCCGACGCTGGCCCCCGCACGAAGCTGGCAGCTGGCCCAGCTGGCAACCCGACTGCGAGGTCTCGCGGACCCGACGCTGCTTCAGCAGCTTTCCGACGTACTTCATGCGGCGGCAGGTGTGGCGCAAGGCAGCAGTGCAGCGACGCTGTGGTTTTCGCGAGGTAGCTTGCTCTCGTCGATTCAGCCGACACCGGTACCCGAAGGAGGTCCGGTCGAAGAGAGCTTCCGTCAAGCGCTGCTGGCAGAGCCCGGTCACATTCCGGCGCTGCTCCGTCTGTCGCTGCGCGCACAGAGCACGGATCGTCAGGCGCTTCGTCACAGCCCGCTCAGTCGGTTTGTGACGTCAGGGCTGCGCACGCAGTTTGAACGCAACCAAGGAAAGCCGTCGCAGCCGCTGTGGGGAACGCTGCTGGCGCTGTCGGAAGAGCTGGATGCGGATGAGCCGACGCTGGCGCTCAAGACGTATCGCGAGCTGCGCAAGTGGGCGGACACGCTGCCGAGCCTGCTCGGGCTGGACGACTGGATTTATGTGACGGCGTGGCGCGCGGGTCAGGGACTGGATCTCGTCGAGCGCGAGCTGTCGCAAAATCCCGACTCGGATACACGCTATGCGCTGCTGCTGCTGGCGGGTGAGCAGCTGGAAGCCCAAGGAAAAGCGAAAGCAGCGACGGAACGATATCAGCAAGCGCTGGAGCTGCGTCCCGGTCATCCGGTGGCCAAGCAGAAGCTGGTGCAGGCGTATCTGGCGGCGGGAATGCTCGACGAGCTATCGCGGCACACCGTCGCAGAGCTAAAAGACGCGCCGGAAATTTCGACGCGGGTGCAGGCCTTCGAGCGACAAGCGCTGCTCGCGAACCTTCAGATTCACGATCCAGCCGAGCGCAGCGAAGCCATTGTGGCGGCATATCGAAACGTGCTCACCGTCGATGCCAACAATCACTTGGCGATGCGCACGCTCGAACGTCACTTCATTGCCCGAGAGCAGTGGGGCGAGCTGATTCATCTGTACGAGCAGCTTGGACTGACGGCGACGGACACACCGTTTGCGGTTCACATCAGCTCGGATCGCGCGCGCCTTCGTCAGCGACTGCTGTGGCAAGAAGGTGGCGATCCCGAAGCGACGCACAACCAGATGGAAAACGACTTCCGTCTGGCGCTGTATCGCGATCAGACGTGTCGTCCGGCGCTGCGCTTTCTGCATGAAGGTGCGGTGCTGCGCGACGATCAAGCGCAGCTTGCCGAGCTGTCGCAGCGCGTCGGAGAGCTGTCGATCAGCAGCGGTCCGGGCGAACAGACGGCGAAGCTGGGATCGGCGATCTTCCTGACGAGAGCAGCCGAAGCAGCGGCCTCCAGCGGTGGCGATCCCGAGCAGGTGATTTCGCTGTACAAAGCGGCGCTCGCTCGCGTTCCGGGACTGTATCCGACGCTGCGCGGGCTGCTGCACCACTCGCTGCTGCACCTGCGCTATTCGGTCGCGCTCGCAGCGGCGGAACAGCTGGCGGAAACGCTGTACGACACCGACGAGCGCTATCTGCACTACATGCTGGCGGGTGTGCTGGCACAGAACCTGGTTCCCGACGTGGTGCGCTCTCGCAAAGCGCTGCGTCGAGGACTTGCGCTTCAGCCGGATCGCGAAGAAGCGTTTGAGCGGCTCCGTCTGTCGTATGGCACCACGAGCAGCACCAGCGTCGAAGATGCCCGCGCGCTGGCCGAGCTTATCAAAGACCGTCTGCGTCGAACCGATCTGTCGGAAGCGCGAATCGTTGGGCTGCGCGTCGAGCTGGGTCAGCTGTACGCAGGACCGCTACAAAATCGTGCGCACGCCAAGTACGAGCTGGGCGAAGCACTGCGTCTACAGCCCAATCAAGCGGCGGCGCTGTACTGTCTGGGCAAGCTTCACGCCGACGACGGAGAGTGGCAGCACGCAATCGATCCGCTCCGTCGCTATGCACAGATCGAAAAGCGTCCGACGCAGATCCTGGCTGTGCAGCTTCTCCTCGGAGAGATCTTCAGCGAGCAGATTCACGATCCGCAGCAAGCGATTGCCGCGTACACCAAGGTTGTGCAGATTCAGCCGACGAATCAGACCGCGCTCACCAAGCTGGCGGATCTGTTCCTGTCGCAGAATCGTCCCGGTGAGACGCTGCCGCTGCTCAAGCGACTGGTCAAGTACACCGAGGACAAGCAGCGCAAGATTGGCTACTACCATCGCATTGCGGCGCTGTCGGAGCTGTCGGCGGACTCGCGTGGGGCGCTCGAAGCGCTGCGCTCGGCGGTGGAAGTCGATCCGCTCGATCTGTCAGCCATTCGCGAGCTGGGACGCTATTACGAGCGAACGAGCGATGTGCAGTCGCTGCGCTTCCATCTCGACGCAGCAGCGGGTCGGTTCCGTCCGCAGCTTCAGGGCAAGCCTCGGGACGCGACGGTGCATCAAGCACTGCTGGCCATCTTGACGATGCGACGCAGCGAGCAAGCGCACCTCGCAGCGGGCGCGATCACCGCGTTTGGCGGCGTCGTGCCCAAAGACCTTCAGACGCAGCTCGAAAAGACGCTGGCACGCAAAGAACCGACGAAAACGGGACTGCGCGATCCGGCGCTTGATGATGTGCTGTATCCGTCGGTGGTTTCGTCGAGCATTCGGACGCTGTTCAAGCTACTGGCGGAGCCGCTTGGCAAGCTGTATGTCAGCGACGGACGAAAGCTTCAGACGCTCGGGGTCGATCGCAAAGAACGGCTGCCTCGGTCGGGACATCCGGTGCGCGATCTGGCCAACAAGCTGGCGGCGGATCTCGGCGTCGGTGAGTTCGACATCTATCTGACGGCAGCGCAGAGCAAAAACGAAGCCGGTCAGTCGGTGCCGTACTACACCATCGAGCCGCTGGAGCCACCTGCGCTGATCATCTCGAGCGTGCTCATCGACGGAGCGTCCGAAGCAGAGCGACGGTTCCTGCTCGGAGGACTGCTCAAGATCCTGCACAGTCAGCTGCACTTGCCGCTGCGCTTGTCGTCGGAAGATCTGGCGGTGCTGTTCGGCGGTCTGGTTCGTCAGCAAGTCAAAGACTATGTGCCGATTGGCTTTACCGATAAGCGGATCGAAGCCGAAGCCGTGCGTCAGCGACGAGCGATTCCCAGCAAGCTGACCTCTCAGCTGGTGACGCTGTCGATGGAGTTCTACGCAGCGGTGCCAAACTACGACGGCATCGCATCGGCTCTGACGATGAGCAGCCACTTCTTCGGCCTTCTGTGGTGCGGTAGCGTACCGGCTGCGGTGTCGGCGCTGCGTCGCAAAGGTCCGTCGGCAGAAGCACAGATCGATGAACTGCTGCGCTTTGCCTTCAGTCGAGAAGCCGACGAAATCCTGCGCATCCTCAGTGGCTCGTAGCGACGACAGCTTGCACCACGTCCAATCCTGCTATACACGGCAGGCGTGACGACGAAACATCCGCCCTGCACTCTCGATTCCCTGACGGTCCACGGCCTCTCGCTCATCGGCAATCGCTACGGCGACCCGATCGAGCGTGCCGTGCCCGTCATCTTGCCGCCGAGCTATCACCGTGAGCCGAGCCGTCGCTATCCGGTGGTGTATGTGCTCGCGTCGTTTACCGGCGCGGGCTATCAGCTCCTCAATCGCTCTCCCATCGCCGAAGCGCTCGACGAGCGAATTGCCCGACTGCTTGCGACCGACCCGAGCATTCCCGAGTTCATCACCGTGCTGCCCGACTGCTACACCGCGCTCGGTGGCAGCCAGTACGTCAACTCACCGGTGCTCGGCAGCTACAGCGATCACGTGGTCCAGGACGTGGTTCCGCTCATCGATCGCAGCCTCCGCACGCTTGCCAGCGCTGCGCATCGAGCGGTCGTCGGACGCTCGTCGGGCGGAATCGGTGCGCTGTGGCTGAGCATGAACCATCCCGAGGTCTTTTCCGCCGTCGCAAGCCACGCCGGAGACGGCTTCTTCCGCATGACCACACCGCCGGAGCTGCTCAAGTTCAGTCGTCGTGTCCGTCGCTACGGTGGCCCACAAGGAGCCCTGACGACCTGGCTCGAAGCAGGAAAAGGTCCGCGTCCGTCGGATCTGTTCGATGTGATGACCATCTTTGCGAGCGCTGCGGCCTACAGTCCCGACGACAGCTCTCCGCTTGGGTTTGCGCTGCCGGTTCACTGGCACGACGGAACCATCGACGAAGCCGTCTTTGCGCGCTGGCTTCGCTACGATCCCGTCGAGATCTGCACCGAACCGCCGTATCGCGACGCGCTCGCTTCGCAGAAGCTCATCTTCATCGATGCGGGAACACGCGACGAATACTACCTGGACTTTGCGGCGCGAAAGCTGGTGTCTCGGCTGCGCGAGCTGGGCATTCCAGTGGTTCACGAAGAGTTCGATGATGGCCACATGAACACCAACTATCGCTTCGATCGCAGCCTGCCTGCACTCGCTCGCGCCATCGGCTAATCCGTCGCTGAGCGCTCAATATGAAGCATATAAAATGCCTCTTATTGAGCCTTCCTGTTCTGCGCACGTTACAGCCTTCAATATGAAGCATCCCGCATGCTTCATATTGGCGCGCACACGCTACGAATCCGATCAGAAGACGTTGACGCCAAGGACGATCGTGCCGTTATAGGACACGTCATCGGTTGGCGTACTTCCCGTCGCTGTCGATACAAGTCGCGCGCCTTCCTGAAGCAGCGGCAGGATGTCCAGGTTGCTCACCAAGCGCGGCGCAATCTGACCGGCTGGACCTTCCTTCGACGGAATGTCGGCCACCTTCACACGCTGGAGCACACTTCCCACCCGCGTCGGCTCGATGAAAAACTCCGCCGTGTTGAGATAGTCGAACGTGTCAATGTCACCGATTCCGCGCGAGGTGCCCGTGATCACCAGCGAAAAGTCTTTGATGAACGCTTGTCGCGGCGGATTGGCATTGTGAATCCGTGCTTCGTCGGACAGGTTCACCGTAAAGACAAACGGCGTCGGAAGCAGCGTCGACAACGTACCGCCCGCTTGGCCGACTTGGCGCTGCTCGGGCAGATCGATTGTCACGTCGAAAGCTTCAGGCTGGCAGCCAGTGGCAGCGAGGCCCAGGAAAGCGGCCACAGCGGCAAGGCGTGACCACGTCGAAACAGAGGCAGTCCGTGTTTGCATGGCAGCATTCTAATCAAAAAATCCGGCCTCGCCTTGGTTCAGACCGTCAAAGCAGCGTCCAACACCAAGCCGTTTACAGCACTTTCCCGGCGCGGGCTCGGTCTGGTACATTGCTCGGGCGGCCAAGCCACGTCGCCGCGATGAGAGCCGGTATGCTAAAGAGCACCCTTGACTCGGTCTCGCGAGAGGTTCCCCCCGATCTCTTGCTGAAGTGGAATGAGATTCTTTCCCGTCTGACAAACGTGCTGCAGATCGCCAAGGATGCGCGCCATCACTGGATCGATCCGGTGGTGTCCGAGGCGATTGATTCTCTCCCAAATCGTATCAACTCCCAGGGCTTCGATCCGTGGGGTTTTTCGCCGCAGGAAGCCAAGTTTTATTACTCGCTGGCGCGTCACATCTACGACTACTTCCGTCCCGAGATCTTCGGCATCGAAAACATGCCCAAAGGTCGCGTGCTGATCGTTCCGAATCACTCGGGACAGCTGCCGTTTGACGGGCTGGTGGTGGCGCAAGCGACGCTGCTGCAAGCCAAGCCGCCGCGCCTGGTGCGAGCGATGGCCGAGCGCTGGGTCTCGACGCTGCCGTTTGTAAACGAGATGTTTGCGCGATCCGGCGTCGTGCTGGGCGATCCAATAAACTGTCGAAACCTGCTCGAAGACGACCAAGCGATCCTGGTGTTTCCCGAGGGAACCAAAGGCTCGGGCAAGATCTTTCAGCAGCGCTATCAACTGGCTCCGTTTGGACGCGGCTTTATGCGGCTGGCGCTTCAGACGAAGACTCCGATTGTTCCCGTCGCTGTCATCGGTGCCGAAGAGTCGATCATCAGCATCCACGACTGGAAAGGGCTCGCCAAGCTGCTGCGTGCGCCGTATGTGCCGATCAGCCCGCTGCTGCCGCTGCTCGGACCGCTCGCGTACTTTCCGCTGCCGACGAAGTTTCGTATCTACTTCGGAGAGCCGATGCACTTTGACGGTCCGTTCGACGACGAAGACAGCGTCATCCAGCGCAAGGTCGATCAAGTCCAGGATCGCGTCCAAGCGATCGTCAACGAAGGCCTAGCCCAGCGTCGCTCGGTCTTCTTTTAGGGGTCTTTGTCGTGGCACACATTCTCATTACCGGCATTGCGGGAGGACTGGCGCAGCTTGTGGCGTCCAAGCTGCTGGCGGAAGGACATCAGGTGGTCGGCGTGGACTACCGCGACCTGAGAACTCCGCTCGATCCGTCGCTGCAAAAGCTTCAGGTTCATCGCGCGCACTACAACAAGACCATCATCGAGGACATCTTCCGTCATCAGTCCTTCGACGCAGTGATGCATCTCGGACGCGCGTTCAGCCTCAAAGACTCGGCGGGCAAGCGCTTCGATCTAAACGTCGTCGGATCGCAGAAGATCATGAACCTGGCGGTGCAGCACAAGGTGCGCAGCCTGGTGGTGCTGTCGACGTTTCACATCTACGGCGCGCATCCGTCGAATCACATCCCGATTGCCGAAGACGAGCCGCTGCGCGCTGGTGTGCAGTTTCCGCAGCTCGCCGACGCGATCCAGATGGACAACATGTCCTCGACGTGGGTCTATCGCCATCCGCAAGTCAAGACGTGCGTGCTGCGCGCGACGAACCTGATCGGACCGAAGCTGCACAACACGCTGACGCAGTTTCTGCGGCTTCGTCATGTGCCGTATCTGCTCGGGTTCAATCCGATGATGCAGTTTCTGCACGAAGACGACATGGCGGAAGCGATTGTCTCGGCGTGGCGACAAGAGCTGGTCGGTGTCTACAACGTCAGCAGCGACGAGCCCGTTCCCTGGCGCACCGCGATTGAGCTGACCCGCGCCAAGACCTTTCCGATCCCTGCGCCCGTCGCGGATGTCTTTTTGCGGATGACCGGCAACTTCCCCGGCTACCTCATCGACTTCTTCCGCTATCCCTGCGTCATCACCGACCGTCAGTTCCGCAGCAAAGTGCCGTGGTTTCCTCGTCGCGGACTCGAAGAGACGCTGTGGAGCTCTGTGTCCGACGCGCGCATGAACCAAGTATAAAAAAAATCCCTCCGCGCGAGTCTTCACGACCCACGGGAGGGACTTGGCACCGAAGCCAGGCGAACCCGGCTCTAGCGACTAGTGCTGGTGGCCAGCGTGACCGCCTTCTTCGGCCTTCTCTTTGGCCTTCTCAGCGATCATGGCCTCGGTGGTCAGCATCAGGCTGGCAACCGACGCCGAGTTCTGCAGCGCGGTGCGCACGACCTTGGTCGGGTCGATGACGCCAGCGTCCAGCAGATCCTCGTACTTGTCCGTCGAGGCGTTGTAGCCAAACGCGCCCTTGCCCTCGCGAACCTTGTTCACCACGATGCTGCCTTCGACGCCGCCGTTCTGGGCGATCCAGCGCATCGGCTCCTCGATGGCGCGACGGATGATCGCCACACCATAAGCCTGCTCCTCGCTCAGCTTGAAGCCGTCGAGCACCGCCTGGGCGCGCAAAAGAGCCACGCCACCACCCGGAACAATGCCTTCCTCGACAGCCGCGCGGGTCGCGTGAAGCGCATCCTCGACGCGAGCCTTCTTCTCTTTCATCTCCGTCTCAGTCGCAGCGCCGACCTTGATCACCGCCACGCCACCGACGAGCTTCGCCAGACGCTCTTGCAGCTTCTCGCGATCGTAGTCGCTGGTCGTCTCTTCGATCTGCGCGCGGATCTGCTTGACGCGAGCGTCGATGTCCGCCTTCTTGCCGCTGCCATCGACAACCGTGGTGTTGTCCTTGTCGATGGTGACGCGCTTGGCCCGACCGAGATCCTTGATCGACAGGTTCTCCAGCTTCAGGCCCAGATCCTCGGTGATGGCCTGGCCACCCGTCAGGATCGCGATGTCCTTGAGCATTTCCTTGCGACGATCGCCAAAGCCCGGGGCCTTGACCGCGCAAGCGTTCAGCGTGCCGCGCAGCTTGTTGACGACCAGCGTCGCCAGCGCTTCACCGTCGACGTCCTCGGCGATGATGAGCAGCGGCTTGCCCGAGCGAGCAATCTGCTCCAGCGTCGGGATCAGATCCTTCATGTTCGAGATTTTCTTCTCGGAGATGAGGATGTACGGATCCTCGAGGACGGCTTCCATCCGCTCGCTGTCGGTAACAAAGTACGGCGAGATGTAGCCACGGTCGAACTGCATGCCTTCGACGACGTTCAGGGTCGTCTCCATGCTCTTCGCTTCTTCGACGGTGATGACGCCTTCTTTGCCGACCTTTTCCATCGCGTCAGCAATCAGGTTGCCGATGACGGTGTCGCCGTTGGCGCTGATCGTTCCAACCTGGGCGATTTCCTTGTGGCCCTTGGTCGGCTTCGACTGCGAGCGCAGGTTTTCGACGAGCTTGCCAACCGCAGCGTCGATGCCGCGCTTGATCTCCATCGGGTTGTGACCCGCCGAGACCATCTTGACGCCCTCGCGGAAGATCGCCTGAGCGAGCACGGTGGCGGTGGTGGTGCCGTCACCCGCGATGTCAGAGGTCTTGCTGGCGACCTCTTTGACCATCTGCGCGCCCATGTTCGCGAACTTGTCTTCCAGCTCGACTTCCTTGGCGACGGTCACGCCGTCCTTGGTCACCGTCGGCGATCCCCAGGACTTTTCGATCACGACGTTGCGACCGCGCGGTCCGAGGGTGACTTTCACAGCATCAGCAAGGGCGTTCACGCCGGTAAGCATACGGGCGCGAGCGCTCTCATCGAACAGGATCTCTTTGGCTGCCATGGTTGTATTTCTCCTAAACTTTTTCGAGCGTCAAAGCTGCGAATCGACGAGTTAGTCCAGCACGGCGAGGATCTCGTCCTCGCGAAGGATGAGGTGCTCGGTTCCGTCGAGCTTGACCTCGCTGCCGGCGTACTTGCCGAACAGCACCTTGTTGCCCACCTTGACATCGAGGGCCACCGTCTTGCCGTTGTCGAGCGTCTTGCCGGGACCAACAGCCACCACCTCGCCCTGGATCGGCTTTTCCTTGGCCGAGTCGGGGATGATGATGCCGCCCTTGGTCACTTCCTCCTCGGGGAGGCGCTTGACAATGACACGGTCGTGCAGGGGTCGGATCTTAGTTCCTGTCATCGGTTCGTTCTCCTTGCTCACAATCTCTGGCTAGATGGATTCCCTGGGGACGTTTTGAAGCTCTTTTGAGCGGTCACCGAGGGTGTCGAGTCCTAAAAGTGCGTTAGCACTCACGCGGGGAGAGTGCTAGCAGCCGGTAGTTTAGGTACGGACTTTCTTGGCGCAAGGGGCATTTTTTCATCCGGCTTGCTGCGGAAAAGTCCAAAGAAAGGGCCGCTTGTGGCGGTTGCGTCGGAAAATGAGCCAGCGTAAAGTGCGGCTGTGCTGTCGCCCCAAGAGCTACTGACCCGAGTAAGTGCCTATCAACCATCGGCAGATCTGGAGCTCATCAAGCGAGCGTATGCCTTTGCCGAGCAAGCGCATCAGGGTCAGCTTCGCAAGTCTGGGGATCCGTATCTGATTCATCCGCTCACCGTCGCGCAGATCATTGCGGAACTGCGGCTGGATGTCGCCTGTATCTGCGCCGGACTGCTACACGACTGCGTCGAAGACACGAGTGCCACCGTCGATGACATCAGCAAGCTGTTTGGCGCCGATGTAGCGCTTCTCGTCGAGGGTGTGACGAAGCTTGGCAAGGTTCGCTGGCAGACGCGCGAAGAACATCAAGCGGAAAACTTCCGCAAGATGCTGATGGCGATGGCGCGCGACATCCGCGTCATCTTGATCAAGCTGTGCGATCGGCTCGACAACATGCGGACGCTCGGTGCGATGGCGCCGGAAAAGCAGGAACGCATCGCGCGTGAGACGATGGAAATCTACGCGCCGCTCGCGCACCGACTCGGTATTCAGTGGATCAAAGCCGAGCTGGAAGACCTGTCGTTTCAGTACCTGTATCCGAAGGAATTTCAGGATCTTTCGGACAAGCTCCACACCTATTTTGAAAATCGTCAGCAGTACATCGACGAAGTGGCGCAGGTGCTGCGCGACGAGCTTACGCAAAACGAAATTCCGGCGCGCGTCTCGGGACGACCGAAGCACCTGTGGTCGATTTATCAAAAGACCGTCAAGACCGGGCGCGATCTGGATCAGCTCTTCGACATCATCGCGTTCCGAGCCATCGTCGGAAACGTTCGCGACTGTTATGCGGCGCTCGGCGTGGTTCATACCAAGTGGACGCCGATTCCGGGTCGCTTCAAAGACTTCATCGCGCTGCCGAAGCCGAACATGTACCAGTCGCTGCACACGTCGCTGATTGGTCCCAAGGCCGAGCGCATCGAAGTCCAGATTCGTACCGAGGAAATGCACAAAGTCGCCGAAGACGGCATCGCGGCGCACTGGAAGTACAAAGAAGGCAAGCCCGGCGGCAGTGATCCCGACGACAAGAAGTTCGCGTGGCTCAAGCAGCTGATGGAGTGGCAAAAGACGCTGGCGGACCCGACGGAGTTTATCGAGACCGTCAAAGTGGACCTGTTCGCCGACGAGGTGTTCGTGTTCACGCCGAAAGGTGACGTCAAAGGTCTTCCGACGGGCGCGACGCCGGTGGATCTGGCCTATCTGATTCACACCGACGTGGGAAATCACTGCTCGGGAGCGCGCGTCAACGGACAGCTCGTGCCGCTGCGCTACAAGCTGCGCAACGGTGACACCGTCGAAATCGTCACGAGCCCGAATCAGAAGCCGACCAAAGACTGGCTGAAGTTTGTCAAGACCTCGTCGGCAAAAGCCAAGATTCGGCACTTTATGCGCAGCGAGCAGCGAGAGCGCGCCAAGGCGCTTGGACGCGATCTGCTCGATCGAGAGCTGCGTCAGCACGACATGACCTACGCCAAGAGCGAGCGCTCGGGTGACTTGGTGCATGCCGTCAATGAGCTTCGTCAGCAGAGCCTCGATGAGATGCTGATGAACATTGGCTACGGAAAGCTGCTGCCGGCGGATGTCGTCGAAGTGCTGCTTCCTGAAGGTCAGCGCACGGTCCGCACGAGCAGCGAGCCAGCGACGAAGCTTCCCAGCCTGGCCAAGCGATCACCGGGACTGAAGCCACCGGGCATTCGCGTCGCGGGCGAAGACGATGTGCTGGTTCGGTTCGGCAAGTGCTGTTCTCCCGTCGCGGGCGATCCAGTCGTCGGAGTGATCACGCGCGGTCGCGGCGTCACGGTTCATGCCAAGACTTGCTCGACGGCGATGGAACAGCCAGAAGAGCGTCGGATCGACATCGAGTGGGATTCCGAGCACAAAGCAGCGCGTCCAGCGACGGTGCAAGTCGTCTGTGCGGACAAGCCGGGCATCTTGGCGCTGTTGTCGCAGACGTTCCACGATCACGGGCTCAACATCTCGCAGGCCAACTGCCGAACGCTGGATGACGATCGCGCGGTGAACACCTTCCGCGTCACCGTGGTTGATGTCGATCAGCTCCAGAAAATCATTCGTGCGCTACAGAAGTTACAAGGTGTGTTCGCCGTCCAGCGGATGTAGCGACCGTCGCCACGGCGGCTTTGATGTAACATGGTGGAATGGAATCTGACGCACTGTGTCACGTTCGTTCGCCGGTTCGATCTGGGGTGGCGCGCTCGGTCGTTTTGTACGTCGCAGTGCTTTGTGCAAGCAGCTCCCTTCGCGCAGAGACAACGGCGACGGTGCTCGACTGTGAAGCGCCCGCGCAAGTAACGGCAGCCGAGCGGGCGTTCTTCGACAGCGAGCTTGCACAGGCGCTCAAGGATCAGCAAATCGCGCAGACCGCCAAGAGCGATCGCGATCTGGTGTTTGCCGAAGAAAAGAAGCTCCAGACCTGCCAGACCGCCGTCTGTACCGAGCGCATTGGCCGCCTGCTCGGTAGCCGCTTCATCGTCCGCAGTTCCGTCGGTGTCACGCGTGACGGAAGCCCCGTAAGCGACGCGGAGCCCAAAAAGGACAAGAGCGGCAAGGTCATCGCACCGCAGTCTTCGCCCGCCGATTGGAAGCTCAAGCTCGAGCTGTTTCACGTCGACGTGGGCGCGATGGGCGCGCAGCTTGCGACGGACTGTCTCCGCTGCGACACGGCGCAGGCTGGCAAAGCGCTGTCGGATCTGCTGCAAAAAGCGCTGTTTGAAGAAGCGTCGCGGCCTCGTGGATCGCTTCAGGTCAGCTCGAAGCCGCCGGGAGCACTGGTGTTTGTCGACGGAACCGACCTTGGTGTCACGCCGTTTAAGCGACCGACGTACAGCGGCAAGCACCGACTGATCTTGCGCAGCGCCGGGTATCGCTCGGATCAGCGCGACATTGACGTGCCGGACTCGCAAAAGCTGCTGCTCGATATCACGCTGACCGAGGGTGAAGACCCAGCAGAGCTTGTCCAAGAGCAGCGAACGCCGATCTACAAAAAGTGGTGGTTTTGGGTTGCCGTCGGTGGTGCTGCTGCTGCCGTCGCTGGAGCCGCCACAGCTGGAGCCATCGCCTCGCAAGGACCGACGTCGAACGGAACGCCTTCCACGAACCACATCGTCTTTTAATCAGGGGCAAAGCACAGATGTACGCACCTCGCTCCGCGTTCAATCCGGTTGCTGGCAATGAAGTGACGACGCTGCGACGGCACACTCAACGAACGTCGCTGCGTCTTGGCGGGCTGCTGATGGCGTTGGCGCTCGGTTGCTGCGGGAAGCCAGCAGGTCCGTTTGTGACGGTGCTGCTCAGCAACTTTCCGCCGGAAACCAAGAGCGTGACGCTGAAGGTGTCGCTCAACGGCGTCGAACGGACCGAGCGCTTTACCGGCAACGACAAGCTGAGCCTCGTCACGATCGAATTTCCCGCAGGGACGCGTGGCACCGCGAGCTTTTCGGCGCAGACGCTGACGGACAAAGACTGTCTGCTCGGCAGCGGCACAAGCGACCTCGCGATCGACGACGACAAAGCGTTCGATGTCGGGATGCCGATCGTCGCAGAGCCGCTCAGTCACTGTGGCCTAAACGGCGTCAAGCTCACGCTTCGGAAGATGGGCACGGCGCAAGGCACCGTCAGCTCTACCCCGGCGGGCGTGATGTGCGATAGCTCGTGCACCGAACAGGTCGTCGAGTTCCGTCAAGGCTCGCAGGTGATGCTGTCGGCACAGCTGAGCGGCGACGACGAGCTAGCCGGCTGGAGCGACGGCTGTACCGGCAGCTTGCCCAGCTGCACCTTCACGATGGATGGCGACAAGACCGTCGTCGTCACGATCAACCGCTGTCAGGGCTTCTGTCCGCTTCCTTCGACGGGAACCAGTGCGGATTTGTACGCGGTCTGGGGATCGAGCCCATCGTCGGTGTACGCAGTCGGCGCAGGCGGAGCCATCGTCAAGTTCGACGGAACCAGCTTTTCGCCGATGACGAGCGGCACCACAAACACCCTGCGCGCCATCAGCGCCCCGCGAGACAACACCAGCCGAGTCCTCGCTGCGGGCGACGCGGGCACCTTGCTAGAGCTGAGCGGCACGACGTGGAAGCCCTTCGCGACGGCGGCTCCCAACTTCCAGATCACCGGCGTCGCGGCCAACACCGCAGGCAACATCTACATCGCGGGCGCGTCGGGAAACTACCGCAAGCTCGAAGGCACGTCGTGGAACACGCCCGGCACGTATAACAACAACAAGAACCTCACCGGCATCTCGTTTATGCCCGGCAACGAAGAGCACTTCATGTCCGGCGCTGGCGGCCTGCTGGTTCGCTATAACCCCGCCGAGCTGATCTTCAAGTACCCCGGACAGAACACCAACACGTCGGCAAACCTGAGCGGAGTCTGGGCAGGCTCCACCGCGATTTACCTGATCGGCGATAATGGGACGATCGTAAAACGCAATGCGGGCAACAGTCAGGACGGCCAAGTCATGCAGAGCGGCACATCCGCCAACCTGCGCAGTGTCTACGGAGCCAACAACCAGACGATCTTCGTCGTCGGTGACGGTGGAACCGCGCTCAAAGGCGACGGCACCGCTTGGGTCAAAGTTCCGACGCGCACCACACGCACGCTCTACAGCGTGTTTGCCGTCGACAGCAGCAACATCTTCGTCGTCGGAGAAGCTGGCACCGCCCTGCGCTTTAAGCCCTAGCGAGGTCGCCTCGCCATGAGCACCGCCGCCGTCCCCCGCCACGAACGAATCGGCATCTTCACCCTCGGCGCAGTCCAGTTCGTCAACATCCTGGACTTTATGATGATCA
>CALMML010000079.1 GCA_937868485.1 uncultured Myxococcales bacterium
TGTACTGCTGGTCCAGCGCCGCCGTGTCGTCGTCGAAGTTCCGCACTTCGATGCGCAAGGTGAGGGCGTCGCCGTTGGGCTCGCTGCGGGCCCACGAGCAGGCCTCGCCCGTGACTGGATCGCCCTTCTTGCCGATGGCCTCCGGGGGCAGCCGCTTGAACATGTTGCCGCCGCCGATGAGCTCCTTGATCTGGGAGATCTTGAAGGCGTAGCAGAGCCCGAGCTTCTCGGACCCGGCTGGCGGATCGGCGAAGGAGATCGCGCCCCGGTCGCTCTTGGTCGGCTGCTTGTCGTCCTTCGAGCACGCCGTGGCGCCGATCGCTACGGCGATCACCAGCAGGGAAAAGAAGACCGCGGGGCCGACTTCCTTCAATGCTTCCAGCCGTACCGCGTGATAGTCGCCGACACGTCCGCCCGCTTCCCAAAGCTGAAGTTTCTTGTAGGCGTTTTCAACCTCGACGATTGCGCCATCGACCAAGACGCCGATCGAGATGGCGATGCCCGACAGCGACATGAGGTTCGCGCCAACCCCCAAAAAATACATGGGAATGAACGACAGCAGCACCGACACCGGAATGGTGACGATGGGAATGATCGCGGACGGGATGTGCCACAGGAAAATGAGGATCACCAGCGAGACGATGGCGATCTCTTCCAGCAGCTTTTCCGTGAGCGTGTCGATCGAGCGCTCGATCAACTCCGACCGATCGTAGGTCGTGATGATCTTCACGCCCGATGGCAGCGAAGGCTCGATCTCTTTGAGCTTGGCCTTGACGCGCTCGATCAGGTTGAGCGCATTTTCGCCATAGCGCATGACCACGATGCCACCGACCACTTCGCCACGGCCATCCAACTCCGCGATGCCGCGCCGCAGATCTGGCCCGATGGTGACACGACCGATGTCACCGATGCGCAGCGGGGTTCCTAAGTTGTTGGTCTTGACCACCACCTGTTCGATGTCTTGCACGTTCTTGATGTAGCCGCGCCCGCGCACCATGAACTCGCGGCCCGAAAGTTCGATCAAGCGCCCACCGACTTCGCTGTTGCTCCTGCGCAGCGCGGTCGTGATGTCGTTCAGGTTCGAGCGATTGCCGTTCAGGCGGGTTGGATCGAGGGTCACTTGGTACTGCTTGACGCCGCCGCCCACGGTTGCGACTTCCGCGACTCCAGGGACGGTCTGCACGGCATACCGCAGGAACCAGTCCTGATACGAACGCAGCTCGTCTAGCGTGTGCTGGCCGGACTCGTCGAGCAGTGCGTATTGGAAGACCCAGCCGACACCCGTGGCATCGGGACCGATCTCGGTGCGAACATCGCTGGGCAGACGCGACTGGATCTTAGACAGATATTCCAGCACACGCGACCTGGCCCAATACACATCCGTGCCATCTTCAAAAAGGATGTAGACATAGGAGTATCCAAAGTCCGAAAAGCCGCGCACGGCCTTGACCTTGGGTGCTCCCAGCAGCGACGTGACGATGGGATACGTGACTTGGTCTTCGATGACGTTCGGGCTGCGATCCCAGCGCGAGTAAACGATGACCTGGGTGTCCGACAGATCGGGAATCGCATCCAGCGGAACGTGACGCATCGCCAGCGTGGCCAGTGCGACCAAGACGCCTGACAGCAAGAGGACCAAATACTTGTTGTGCGCCGAGAACTCGATGATTCGTTTCAGCATCGTGTCCTCCTTTACTGTCCGCCGTGCCCGGCGTGCGAACCACTCTGGCTTGGTTGGCCGCGCGACGTGTCGCCGCCATCGACCTGGGTGACTGTGCCCGGTGTAGCAATGGCCTGTAGCGCAGCCTGAAGTCGCGACTCCGAATCGACGAGAAACGTCGCCCCCAGAACCACCTGTTCGCCCTCACTGAGCCCGGCGGTGATCTCAAACTTACGCTCCGCGCGGTCTCCGGTTTTTACCTCGCGAGGTGTCAAGCGACCATCGCTGCTCGCGACAAAGACCAACTTGCGTGTGCCCGTCTCTAGCACTGCGTCATCCGGCACAACCAACGCCCGTCGCGGTGACACCGCAATGGTGACATTGGCTAGCATCTCGGCCTTTAGCTCGGCCTTGGCATTGTCTACTTCAATGCGGACACGGATGGTGCGCGTCTGCGGATCGACCGATGGATAGATGTAGGTGATGTGTCCAGCCCACGACCGCTCGGGCCAGTAGGGGACCGTGATCGTTGCGATCTGCCCAAGGCGCAGGCGCGGCAGCTCGTATTCATAGACATCGGCCAGCACCCACAGCCGCGAGAGATCCACGATGTCGAACAGCGAGTCCTCAGGCTTGACGCGCATGCCATGAACCGCCGTCTTGGCAAGGACATAGCCGGAACCGGGGGCGTACAAGTTCATGGTGCGACTTGGCTTGCCGCGGCGCTCTAGCTGCGCGATGTCGCTCGCGCTGATGTTCCACAAAAGCAGCTTCTGACGTGCTGCTTCCACGAGGTTGAAGCTCACCTTGCCTGATGCAACCGGGCCTGAACGCTGACTCTGCACGGCCAGCAGATACTCTTGTTCCGCCGCCAAGAGGTCCGGGCTGTACAGCGATACCAATGGCTCGCCCTTGCGCACCGCTTTACCGGTGAAGTCGGCGAAGACGTGCTCCACGTAGGCTTCGTAGCGCGTGTGGATGTGATGCACGCGCGTCTCGTCGAAGGTGAAGCGACCGGAGGTGCGAATCGTCCCGGCAAACTCGATCGTTTGAGCGACAGCTTTCTGGATCCCCATAAGCTGCTGATGCTGCGCTGAAATGACGAGCGGTGCGAGTCCTGGTAGCGCTGGGCTGGGGGCGGAAGACGGACCTTCCTGGCCCGAAATCGGCACCAGCTTCATGTTGCAGATGGGACAGTCCCCTGGTGCATCCGACACAATCTGCGGGTGCATTGGGCACTGATACTTCGGGCTCGTCGCGGTATGTTCCTTTGGACTGTCGCTCGCTTTGGCGTCTGGCAGGACCGGCTGCTCGTCCTTGCGGCAAGCGAACAGGATCAGCGATGCGCAGAACAAGACCGCGCAGAGTGCAAAGCGAGCTGCTGGAAGCAGCAGAGTGCGAGTCATGGAAGTTCTCCTGTGGGCGGGGTGGAAGCGGCTAGCGGGGCGACGGGGAGTCCTGCACCAATAGCGGCTTCCAGCTCTGCAAGACGCTGGCCGTATTCGGCTTGGTAGCGCTCGAATTCCAGCCGATGATCGACCAGCGTTCGTGCCGCATCGAGAAGGAGCACGAGCGACACTCGGCCGCTCTGATAGCCGGCTTGCGCAGCTTGCACGGCTCGCTCTGCGGTTGGCAGCAGTGTCTTGCTGTGAAGCCAGATGTGGCGCTCTGCGGCTTCGACTCGCAGCAGGGCCTGTCGCACTTCACCGCGGATACGGGCCTCGGTGCTGACCAGCGTCTGCCGCTGTGCCTTTTCTTGGGCCTGGGCTTCCCGTGCCGCAGCGTTGTTTTTGGCGATTGAGAACGAAGGGATGCTGGTTTGCAGACCGAGGGTGAACGTGGCGTCGTTGCCACCGCGCAACATCGTCATGTAGCCAGCCCAGACCGCCAGATCGGGTGCGCGCTCGATCCGCGCAGCTTGCTGACGAGCTTGAGCCTGATCCAAGGCTGCGCGGATGCCGGCTAGCTCAGGACGCTGCGCTAGCGCTTGCTCGGTGAGCTGCTGAAGCGATGGCAACACTCGCAGGCTGGGTGTGGTCACGGGCTCGCCGAAGGCTTGGTCTGCTGGCCGTGCGAGCAAGATGTTCATCGCCGCAGTGGTGACATCCCGCTCACGCTCCACATCTAGGAGCAGGTTATCAAGCACCGCGGCATCGGCCTGCGCCTTGAGCAGCTCGGCAAGCTCAGCTCGACCGACCCGGTAACGAGTATCGACCGCGGCAACGATGGCAGTGAGCAGCCGCTGCGTGTCCCGCAGAACTGTCAGCGACCGCACCGCAAGCCGGTAGTCGTAGTAAGCGCGCGTCGCTTCCACGCGCAGGTTGCGAGCGGAAAGCGCCACATCAGCGCGAGCTTTCATCGCGTCGGAGTGCAGCACCGCTGCGCGGGCCGCGAGCTTACCCGGCCATGGGATC
>CALMML010000080.1 GCA_937868485.1 uncultured Myxococcales bacterium
ACCACGCTCCGGTCACGCCGGATCGCCCTTTTCATTTTGAAAACCACGCTCCGGTTGCGCCGGATCGCCCTTTTCAGCTTTCAAGACCCAGTCTGGGCCGCCTGGCGGCGTCCAACAGGTCAAAATCCAACCGATCAAGGCTGGCGCGACACCCCACGCACACACCGAAAGCCGACGTCCAAGTCCCGGAGCCCGCGCTGGAACCCGTCCCGGTACGCCGAGCGCAGGCGCCAGGACACACGCACAAAGGAGTTACCGCGAAGCACGCGTTCTTGGCAGTCCGCAGTCTCGACGCGAGGGTTCACCAGAACCGAATCAGACTTGGGATACGGAGAATAACAGTCCGCCACCCATTCCCAGACATTGCCAGCCTGGTGCAGCGCCCCAAACGGACCTTTGCCCTCGGGATGCGAGGTGACGGCCTCCGGTTCCTGGGGATTGACCTTCGCATCCTTGATTGCAACGACGGCCAGCGTCCGATCCGGAGCGTCATCCCCCCACGGATACTTGCGGCCATCCCGTCCGCGCGCGGCGTATTCCCACTCGGCCTCGGTTGGGAGCCGTCCGCCCTGCGCTTCACAGAACGCTTTGGCCTCGTTCCAGTTCACCAGATTCACGGGCTGATCATCGCGGTCATGCCGGCTCTTGTGATCAGGATCGTGCTTCCGGTACTCGGCATTCGACACCTCGTACTTACCAATCCAAAACTCATCGAGCTTCACGCGATGCGCTGGCTTTTCGTTGTCATACGCTTCTCGCTCTGAGTCCGCCGATCCCATCGTGAACTCGCCGCCGCAGACGCGGACGTAGACGATGCCGTTGTGCGTTTCCTCATTGTATGGGCACCAGTCAGCGATGTCGGTTTGCTGCTTTTGCTTCTCCTCCATCCATCGGATGAAGACACGGCTGCGAGGGGCCGCGTCGATGTGACCTTTGCTGTCCCCTAGCTCGGCGATGACTCGATAGCGGTCGCCGATGGCCTCGGTTCGCCACTTGGGCTCAGCCTGGCTGCTCGGCGGAGGGGCCTCTTGCGTGACCCGCGGTGGCCCGAGTTCTTTGGCTGGCATCCAAGCATGAAACCCCGCAGCCAGTGTGGCGGTGCCGAGCGCGGCGACTGCCAGCGGATAGCGGGCCGGACGCCGCAGACCGACGTGATCTTCGGTCAGTCCGCCGAGTCCCAAGCGCGACAGAAGGAGCCTGGCCTGGGCACTTAGACCCAGCCAGCGCCACGGCAGCGCAATCAGCGGAGGAGACGCGCCGCGTGGACCGTATTCACCGAGCAGTCGCCGGATTTCCTCGGCCAGACCGGTCCCGCTCAGGCGATGCAGCTCAACGGCTGCCTGCTGCGGATCGTCCCACAGGTCGATGAGCGCCCGATCGAGCTGAAGCCGCCGCTGCGCAGGGGTGTCATGCCAGGGCTGGGTGGCGTCGTGCTGAGCGCGCTCGTGTTCGGTGGCGGAAAGCACGCGCCGCCACAGCCCAAGCGCCCGCGCATACAGCGGGCGTTTGCCGATGCCCTCGGCTTCCAGAAGCCACCGGAGCAGCGACGACCGCAGCGGGGGCGAAAACGCAAATCGCACGCCGTGTGGCTGCGCAAGCTTTCGCACTTCCTCAATCCGCCAGGCAGACACGTTGAGCCGAAGCTGGGTCCGTGCCGCATGGGCCAGCTCGTCATCAACGGGAAACGGCGCGAGCGCCAGCACGGCGGCCCACGCACGCAGGTCGCCGTCCACTGCGCCGGTCGGAACGGGCACGACCTCGCGACCCGCCGCAAGACTCTGCCCTGACAAAAATGTCGGCAGGTCTTGCGGCGCCAGCAGAAGCAGCTCGAAGGGCGCCAGCAGCAGAGCCAGCGCCCCGGTTCCGCCATCCACAAACGCAAGGTGCGGCCAGTGTGACAAGCTGCGCAACAGGGCGGCGGTCGGAAGGTGGGTGTCGGCGTGCTCCATGCGGTGGCCGAGCAAGCGACCATCGGTCAGGATGCAGACCAGGGCTGCGGCGCGACGATCTTCGACCTCGGCGGGACAAAACACGCTGCCTTCGCCCGGTCCTTGGCGTTCCAGGTGGTCGGGCAGACCCGAAAACAGCGCAACCTCGACGTGCAGTCCGCCTCGTCGCAGGGCGGTCGATAGCTCGGTGGCCAGACGCCGCAGCGGACTGTCATCGGCCAGCGAGTCATCCAGCCAAAACCAGACCTCGCGGGTGTGGCGAGCGGGATGAAAGCGAAGCTGCGGCAGCCCACCGGCCCGCACCGTGGCGCGAACCGAGTCCGGCACATCCAGCGTCTTGGTTCGATCCTCCGATACAAAGCGACCAATGCCCCACACCACCGCTTCGGCCTGCTGCCGGTCGAGCAGACGCGGCACCACACCCGCGCGGGAATCCGGGGCAGAGGGCAAAATGCGCGGCGGACCTTTGGCGAGCGGCGCCTTGAGCACCTCGGGCAGCGTCAAGTCACTGCGGCGCAGCCGGTACAGCACAAACGCGGCAGCAACCCCACCTGGCAGAAGCAGAAGCCACAGCCAGCCCGCAAGCGGATGCGGCGGCGGTAGCACCTCAAAGACGGGCCGATAGGTCAGATACAGCTTCGGCCCAGTCGTCTCGGTGGGCTTTTTGTTGTCTACCGCAGGCTTGGGTTTGTCCGCTTCGGTCTTGGGCCGATGGAAGTAGCGCCACCCCGCATAGGTGAGGCCCGCCATCCCCGCCGACAGCAGAAGTCCCATCCCAAGCCAGCGCAGCGTTTTCCTCCATCGAGTAGGTCGCGGGCTTGGCGACGGCTGATTCCCAGCAAGCTGCGAAATCGGCCTGTCCAAAAGCGGTGTCGCGGCTGGGTCTGGGATTCGAGGAGCGGCCTCTGTCGCCCAGCGCTCGCAGA
>CALMML010000081.1 GCA_937868485.1 uncultured Myxococcales bacterium
CATCAAGGCGCTGACGGGCCTTTTGACAAAACGAGTGGACCTGCTCAAGCGAGGGCCAATCGGAAGGAAGATCGCGCGGCAGACAGCCATCGATCGGATCGATTCCGAATGCGAACAGGCGCTCTAGCACAGGGTCTACGGTCGGCTTTGCCAAGACCCTCGTCGCCAGCAGATTCAGGTCGAATGCCTCCAGATGTCCCAGATAGAAGATCACCCGATGCCGCTCCGCAATCGACCGCAGATACATTCCCTCGGGGGTCAGTCGCGCGAAGAACTCGTCACTTAGCCTACGGGCATGGTGCAGCGCGTCAAGGACTGCGGTCAGCTGCCCCCGGAAGTCAGCCAGCGCGAGCCCTGTTCCTTGCATGGTATGAAGGACGGTATCACAGCGCGGAAATTGCAATCAAGGCTCGTGTGTCTGCGCAAGCTGGAGTCCTCGAGGAATCAGCCATCGCCCCAGCAGCTCGAATAGGGCATGGAAAAGCACTGCCAAAAGTGCCGTGGGAATCGCTCCCTTCAGAATCACCCTCGTGTCGTTCATCGCCAGTCCAGATGTAATGTAGCGACCGTATCCTCCGGCTCCGATCAGCGCTGCAATCGTGGCGGTGGCGACGTTGATCACGGCGGTGGTCTTGATTCCGGCCAAGATGTACCGGGAGGCCAGCGGTAGTTCAATCAGGCGCAGACGCTGCATTCGCGAAAGACCCAGGATTTTCGCGGTTTCGATCAGTCGGCCATCCAGCGCAAGCAGTCCCGAAGTCGTGCTCTGCGCGATCGGTAGCAGACCGTATAGGAACAGCGCGAAGATCGTTGGCAGCGCGCCGATTCCCATGATGGGAATCAGAAAACACAGCAGTGCGAGCGACGGGATGGTCTGAAGCAGACCGGTTCCTGCAATCAGGACTTGTCCAGTCCGCCGAAACTGAACCGCCAGGATTCCCAAGGGAACTCCGATTAGACAGGACAAGAGCAGCGAGCTCAGGACCAGGAAGAGATGCTCATAGGTACTCACCCACAGCCCGGCATCCAGAACATGGCTCTGCACGCTGGCTTGGGAGTGCGCACTGAGCAGCTGCTCCGACACCAGAAACTCGTGGGCGACCGTCGCCAGATCGCGACGAGCGACATCCACCTGGGCGTTCAGCTTCGTCATCTGGGAATCGCTCAGTCTGCCTTCCAGCTTGCGCAGCGCGAGCCAGGTCCTTGGAAAGCGCTCCGCAACTTCGGCGCGGATCATGATCACGCCGTAGTAGGTTGGAAAAAACGATCGATCATCGCGGAGCAGCGTCAGATCAAACTGGGATAAAGAACCGTCGGTGGTATAGGCATCGGTGAGATCAATTTCGCCACTTTGGAGGGCTTGGTAGGCCAGCGAGTGCTGCATCGGCTTGGCGCTCTGTAGCGTGACTCCGTACACCTGCTGAAGCTTGTAAAAACCGTCGTCAAAGTTGAGAAAGTCAGGCGTGAATGCGCCTCGAAGATCGCTGTGACTGCGTAGATCGCTGATCGCGGTGAGCCGGAGGGACCGCGCGGTCTCACTGCGAACCGCAATCGCATAGGTGTTGTTAAAGCCGAGCGATTCAGACAGCAAGATGCCGTAGGTTCGCAGCGCAGCCAGTAGCTCGGCTCGATTTGGAGCGGCCTTCTGGGGCAGCAGAAGATGGGCAAGCGAGCCGGTATAGTTCACATCGAGATCGACCGTGCCGCTCTTTATCGCATCCACCACCAACGTCGGGCCACCCAGTCCGAACTTGCGCACTGCGCTGGCTTCCCCTTCCGCATCGATGATCTGGGCGAGCATCTCGGACAGCAGATAACTTTCTGTGAAGGGCTTCGAGGCAACGATGATTTGGCGCGGCTCAGCACGAAGCGGAAAAGACAAAGACAGGCCAAGACAGAGTGCCAGCAGACCCAGCAGAAAGGGAATCCGCACCGGAGCGAAAGGAGTCCTACTTGGAGCGAAAGGAGTCCTACTGTAGGTCTTCATTCAATCAGCTCTCCGAGCTGCGGAACCGGACGCTGTGCATTCAGGAATGTAGTGACATGGGGATGCAGGGGTCTGCGAACCAGATCCGAAAAGCTGCCATGCTGTAGCACCAGTCCCTGATGAAGCAACGTGATGGTGTCACCAAAAAATGCTGCTTCTCCGACATCGTGTGTGACCAAGATGACCGTGGTCCGCAGCCCTCCGAATATCTGCTTGAGGGTGGTCTGTAGCTCGCGTCGCATAATCGGATCGAGTGCGGCCATCGGTTCATCGAGCAGCAGATACTTCGGACGTTGAAACAACGCGCGAATCAGCGCCACCCGCTGCCGCTGCCCACCGCTGAGCTGCGAGGGATATCGGGACAGATGCTCTCTGCTTAGTCCTGCCAGCGTCGACAGCTCGTCCAGTCGCTGTTGCTGCGCGTCCTTGGGCATGCCCCGCACGCGCGCCATCAGCGTCACATTCTGCTCTGCGGTCAGATGCGGAAACAGACCTCCCTCTTGCGTCATGTAGCCGACCTGCGCGGCCAGCGGACAGGGATCTGTAACGACGACCGGAGATCCATCAATGGTGACAGTTCCCGAATCGGGCGCAATGGTTCCGGCGATCAGTCGCAACAGCGTGGTCTTGCCGCAGCCGCTGGCACCGAGCAGAACATGGGTCTGTGACGCATGCAGCGTCAGCGTTACGTTCTGCAGCACCGCTCGAGTTTGGTACTGCTTGCAGACTTGGGAAAGCTCAATCATTTCCGCACAGAGGGCAGTGATCGCGTGGGGTCACTCTTGCGACAGCCCCAGATAGCGGACAAGTCTGCTGCGCAGTCCATGATCCACACTGATCTTGCCTGCACCGACGAAGATTAGCCAACCGAGCAGACAGAGCAGCAGCCACTCTGGAAGGTAAAGGAAGTCGAGCAGACCGCGCCAGTTGGCGTGAATTTTGTGTTCGGGAATCGCAGCGGTTGCGAGCGCGACCACCATGGTTCCTGACAGCATCAGCGCGGCGGGTCGGGTTCCCAGCCCGATCATGAGCAGCAGACCGCAGAGGAACTCCACAGCAACGACGAACGGTGCTTGTAGCTGCGGCGCCGGAATGCGAAGCTGCGCAAAGTACGCGACAAAGTCTGCAAGATGCGTGGCCTTGTGAATCGCGCCACCGAGGAACATCAGACCGACGCCTACGCGGACGATCAGTTGTGGCAGTGCGCTCGCTCGCTCCAGCAAGCGGTAGCTCGAAAGGACTCGTCCCAGTAGCTGCGACACGAGCTGGTTCATACGCACCATCGCTTTCGGAATCGAAGGGGGAGGAGTGTTCTTGCTGTGCTGAGTCTGCGATTCCTTCCATGATACTATCTTTGCGAGGAAAAATGAGTCAAGCACAAGCTCGTGGAGTCCCGCTGCGGCGCCTTGCAGCTGCGGCGTTTGTTCTGGGCATGGTCCAGGGACTGGGCAGCGTGGTTCGGGACTGCGCGCTGACCTGTCATGTGGGCTACCGTCATGCGCCGATGGCATTCCTGATTGTGGCCGCGCTTAGCTTGCCGTTTGTCGCGCTGCAAATTCGGATGCAGAAACGCTGGGGGCAGGAAACGTGGCGGGTTCGTTCAACGCTTCTGATTGCGCTGTCACTTCTGCTTTTTCGCTTTGTGCTGTCGCTGCTTCGCGGAGAATCGGGACCTGTAGGAACCGGATCGATCGTGTCCTATGTCGGCTTCTTTGTCTGGGTCGATGTGGCCTTCATGCTCCTGGGCGCACAGCTGTTTTCGCTGCTGCAAGGGGATGAGAGCGAGACCGATCGGGGCCTGACTGTGTTTGCTGCTTCGGTGTATGCCGGGGGACTGTTCGGGGGCCTTATCACCAGTGCTGCGAATCGGGTTCTCATCGAGCGCTGGTTGCTACCGATGGACGTTGCGCGTGATCACCTGATGGTTCCGATGGCGTTGACGCTGCTCCTGTTGATTCCAATTGCGCGAGCAGACGATCCGAGGCCGTTGAAACAAGTAGGGACAGAGATTCCTTCCTCACAAGTGGGCGGTGGCTTTGCGGACGCGCTGCGAGTGCTGACGGGTGACGCTCAGGCTCGATCGGTGACCGCAGCGTTTGTGCTGGCTGCGGCTTCGGGAATCTGTTTGGAATCGCTGTTCTATTGGATCTTGACCCTCAATGCGAGCGGCGGTACTGGCTTTGTTCAGCTGCTTGCATCGCTTTCGATCTGGATGAATGGCGCGAGCCTTGTGCTGGCTGCGGGGGGCTCCTCTCGGATCATTCGTCACCTGGGACTGGCCGCTTCGGTACTGGCAGTTCCGGCGTGTCTGCTGCTGGGAAGTGGCTATCTGCTTTTGGCGGCAGCTCTGACGGTGATGCTGATCATGAGGGTGCTAAAAGACAGCTTGTCGGGAGGTCTGTATGAGCCGGCCTCCGAGCGACTCCTCGTGCGTTTGCAAGGAGCACGGTATGGTGAGCAGCGGCCCATTTTTGAGGTTGCCTCGCGAATCGGAACCGGACTGGGCGCGCTGGTGGTGCTAGTGCTGACGCTTCTGTTTAAGGTCTCTGTCCAGGTGATGGTCGGGGTCGTGATCGCAGTGCACTTGTTCTGGCTGCTGTCGCTTATCCCTCTCGCGCAACGGGTTCGCCGAAACGGCAGCGTTACACCAAGCTCCTAAGAGACGACAGCTAATGGAGGCCGCTGCCAGTGATTCCTGCGGCATAGAGCAGATCCACTTCCGCATGCTCTGCCGCGACGATTCCTTCCACATACTGCTGTCGCAGATCTTTTAAGCTGCGGAATGCATCCAGCAGATCGACGACGCCGCTCTTGCCTTGTCGATAGGACTCCTCTGCCATGCTGCGTAGCTCAGGAAGCCGTGCGAACACTTCATGGGCCAGTCGTGCGGCAGCGCTGTGACGACCTCGCGATACGGCAAGGGTGCGCTCAATCGCAGACTCTGTCTCGCTTAGGATGGCGTGACGTTCCTGCGTCGCAATGGTCTGTGCGGCATGGGCGCGGGCAGTGGCTCCCTGCTGGTGATTCCACAGCGGCAGCGGAGTCGAGATTCCTGCGAAGACAGAGACGCTGCTCTCTGCCTGCGTGAGCATGAAGCCAAGCTGGAGCGCCACTTCAGGAAACCGCTCGCGCTTGGCCTGATAAATCAGCGCTTGGGTCTGTGCGATGCGCTTGTGCGCAGCAATGACCTGCGGATGTTCCGTACGTGCGTATTCCCACAGCCGCTGCGCAGTCTGGGACTTGTCAATCGGAGTGAGATCACCTCGGGCTCTGGGCTGCCAGCCAGGCCTTCCAAGATACTCCCCAATCCGACCGGCTGCGTCGAGCCGCTGTGCATCTGCACTGGCCCATTCACTGTCGAGCGCTCTGGCTTCCAATGAGACTGAAGTTGTAGTCGGTAAACCTCAGGTTGCTTACCGTGAAGCGATTCA
>CALMML010000082.1 GCA_937868485.1 uncultured Myxococcales bacterium
AGAAAGAGCCGCAGATTCCTTATGCTTGCTTGTGTACCTGCACGTAGCGCATCTGCGCAACTGCATCGAGGATCTTCTCCGCGCGGCTGTTCAGACGCGACTCGGCGTTGCGCTGTTCCATTGCACTTCGTTCGGACAATCCCAAGGCACGGAACGTGCGCGCTGCCGTCTGCCGGACCACGATCTCCATATAGCCACCCCCTAGCTCTTCCTGCGCGATCAGCATCTTCTGGACCACTTGAGCAGCCTCCGCCTTTGCATCCATCGCTAGGAGTGCATTTGTCAGCAGTGACTGTACCCAAAGAAGTCGCAGCGGAACACGATTGCACAGAGGAATCGCCTTCCGGGACTGCTCAATAGAGATGTCAAACAAGTGACGTCGGAGTGCAACGGACGCCAGGATTCCGTGACACCACCCCGTGTAGCCAGCCGAGAGACCTGGGGTTTTCAGAATTCTCTCACCTAGTGTCTGCGCCTCAGACAGCGCGACTTCATCATCAACGGCGCACAGGAGCGCAGCCAGATGTAGTTCGGTTTGTAGCACGGCAAACGGTATGCGCACTCGCTTGGCTAGCTCAAGCGCATCACGCAGCGTCTTTTCGCCTTCACGCCACTGTCCCAAGTCCCCCTGTGCTTGTCCGAGCCTGTTCATCGCTGTGACTTGATCTCGTCGGTCACCGATGTCCTGAAAGGCTACCGTCGCTTCCTGACTTAGCACAAGTGGCAGCCAAGGATCGCTCCCGAATGCGCGAATGAAATCACTCTGTCCCATGCGGAGCGCTCCCCGCAGATCATTCTCCTTCTCTAGTGCAGTCGAACTTGCCCGTGTGGCCTCTGCTTGTGCCAATAGCTCTTTTGCCAAGCCCTTGCGCCCGTAGGACGTCAACAAGGAGGCGCCAAGGGAACCCCACAGGACGAGTGAACGAGCTGCTTCGGGCTCCATCGGCTGAAACGTGCAAAGCGCTGATGCCATCCTAGAAAACTCGACTTCATCGCCAATGACCAAGGCGGCCCACATTCCGTGAAACAGGACGGAGGATTCCCAGCGGCTCCCCGGTTCGAGAAGCGGCAAGGCGAGGATGCTCTGTTCATGCGCCGCTGAGAGTTCCGATCGCCAGCAGAACGCCATCGTCAACAAAGTCCGAAGTTCGCCTTGTGTCTGCCCCGGCTCTGCGTACTCTAGACCGCGCTTTGCTCGTCGAAGAGCCTCTTCCAAGTCGTTGCACTCAAAGGAACGAAGACCTGCCCGCAGGAAGTACGTGGCGGCATGGCTGAATTGCTCGCCTTTCACCAAGTGTTCAGCGATCGCCAATGGATCCTGCTCATCCGATTGTTCCAGGTACTCCGCGGCACGTCTGTGTCCGATGTGTCGATCTTCGTCGGTCAACAGGCCATAAGCTGCATCGCGAATGAGCGCATTCCGGAACACGTATTCATCATCATCGGAACCTGGATCAGCACTCCGTGATGACAGAAGTTCCGCATCAAGGAGTTGCCGAAGTCCCTGCCGAAGATCGTTCGTGGACTTCTCCGTTTGCAGCAAGGCCCGAACCCCGTCTCGCTTGAAGACGCTACCATAAATGCTCGCTGCGCGGATGACTCTCCGCGCAGCAGGGTCCAGTTGTCCAATTCGACCTTGGAGCAGAGCAAGGATTGTGGGCGGATGCTGATCGAGCTGACCACTTGCTGCGGCTCGAATCAGTTCCTCCAGATACAGAGGATTCCCTCCCGAGTGTTCGATCAACTTGGAACAGATGTCAGGCGAAAGCCCCTTGCCAAGGGCGGCAAAGATGAGCTTCTCGCTCGCCTTCTTCGACACTGGACTCAGTACGACCTCGCGCAACCGCAGCCCAGCCCACAGACGGGGAAATCTCTCGTGGATCTCTGGCCGAGCAAGCGCCAAAACCAGAATCGGCTGCTCCGCAAGTTCCTTGAGAACGGTCGCAAGAAGCTTGACGGAAAGCGCATCAGACCAGTGGAGATCCTCTAGCACCAGGAGCACTGGCTTGTGGGCACTCATCCCGGATAGGAGGCATACTACCGCCTCGGAGATCTGGTCGCCGAATATCTTGGGATCCTTCCGAGCAGCACGAAGTGCGGGCAGATTCTCGTCGGGAAATGGAACTCCACACAGTTCCCCCAGCATTGCAATCTGGACTTGACGGTTGGGCCCATCAAGCATGTTCCCAATGCTGTCTAGTAGTTGGTGCTGCGCACTGGACTGCGGCTGCTCGTCGATTGGTAACGGAAGTAGAAAGTGGCGAAGAGCTGTCCGTAAGATAGCGTATGGAGAGCCACCTGTGAGCGGATCGCCTTCCCCACGAAGCACAAAGATATCTTGATCATGTTGCTGGATTCGACGGAGAAATTCTCGACACAGCCTCGTCTTGCCTAGTCCGCTTTTGGCTGTAATCAGAGCGGCTTGGGCCGTGGACTCCTCAACCGTCCCATTCAGCAGAATCTCCAGTAAGCCCAGCTCTTGCTCGCGACCAACGCAAGGCGTCGGTTTACCAAGCAGTCGGTAAGAATCGTCAGGAGCTAGCAGTTCTCCGGACAGGAGGTTCAGACCATCTCGTCTGGTGAGTGCAAAGCGTCTTGCCAAGAGAGAGGCACTGAGATCATCGATCCAAACGCTGCTACGGGTGACTTCGGTACTCGATTCGACCCGGCTGCGCAGGAGTCGTGCCGCCAGGTCCACCGCTTCACCCACAGGGAGGTTGCCAAGCACAGCCGCTCGCCCGGTCGCCAGAGCCACGACGGAATCGGGCCACTTCTCTTTGACGAGCAGCGCGACCCGAGCGGCTTGATTGGTCTGATCAGTTGCGCTTCCTAGTCCAGAAAGTGTAGCGACCAGCGCACCATCGAGGAGCCATTCCGACTTGGCACCAGCTTGGGCGATAAGCTGTTGCAACTCTGTCCTTCGTACCAGTTCAAGTGGAGTGACTCGCAGCTCAGCTGTCTTTGCATCCTCCATGCTGTGTCCTGGTTCGCTAGCGATCACCACTGACAACAGCTGCTGTTCCTCCGTTCCAAAGCTAATCTCGACGGTAGAGAGGCCAATCTGCTGAGTAGCTGCCAACGCATCCTCGGCCACAGGATCGCTTGGTATCGAAGCCAACGCATCGACCAGCGCTTGGCCGTCTGCCAGTCGGCGCGACGGATCCTTTTGGAGCATCCCCTCGACGATACACGCCAGCGAATCGGGAACTCCTGGGCGGGTCTGTCTCAGGGCGGTGGGCGTTTCAAACAGGATTCTGACGAGGACGGCTGCAACGTGTTCCCCACCAAATGGTGCCTGCCCAGTGAGACACTCATAGACCACACAACCAAGTGAAAAGATGTCTGATGAAGCAGTAATATCCCGATCTCCGCGTGCTTGTTCCGGTGCCATGTACTCCGGCGTCCCAATCACAAGCCCAGTGCGCGTCATGACCTGAGAGGCTGCCAATCGCCGAGCGATTCCAAAGTCGAGGATTTTGATGCGGGAAACTTCTCCATCCACCAGAAATAGGTTGCTGGGCTTCAAATCGCGATGGATGACGCCTCGCCGATGGGCGAGTGCAAGCGCAGGAGCGACCTGGCGAAGCAGTGCAATTGTCTCCGAAATCGCCAGCGGGCCGCGGCGAAGTCGCTTTCCCAAGTCTTCGCCACTCAGCCATTCCATGGCAAGGAAGCGCTGCCCGTCAGGCGCAGCGCCATGCGCTACGTAGGACACGATTCCGGGATGCGCAAGTTCGGCCAGTACAGACGCCTCACGAACGAATCGTTCGATGTCGGCGCTGGTGCTTCCTCCCATCTGAAGGAGCTTGAGCGCGATGGGCCGATCTGTGGCCAGATCGCGAGCGGCGTATACAGTCCCCAGTCCCCCGCTACCAGCGACTCGCTCAATGGAGAAGCGACCGGCGAACAGTTCCCCCACGCTCCGTGTCATGCTCATACTCTGTGTCCGCGCCAAACATAAGACAGCGCGGATTACATCCTACCCTGGCGGTGTCTAGGCGGTCAATGGCATTGTCGTCGACGGTTCCTCGCGAGATTCAGCCGCCGCTATTTTGAGCCAATCCCCTTGTCTTTGCGTCGTCGGCTTGGCATGCTGCGCCGGTGTTTGGTTTTGGATCAGCGACGATGTGGAGACGGCGATGAGTGCGAAGGGCATGGATGTCTTCTCGCTGCGCGACAGCGTGGTCGGTGAGTACAAGCAGTTTGCAACGTCGTTCACGACGATTTGTGCCAAGGACATCCGTGAG
>CALMML010000083.1 GCA_937868485.1 uncultured Myxococcales bacterium
AAGCAGGTGCAGAAGCATCAGGTGCCGGATCGGCAGCTCGACTGGGCGAAGCTCGATCCGGTGGTGATGCGGGCACTCGCCAAGAAGCCGGATGAGCGCTACCAAGACTGTGCGGCGCTGCAAGCGGATCTGGAGGCAGCCTGGGGGCAGAGCTTTTCGATTGCCAGAGGCACGGCGCTGACGGCTGGCTCGTCGGTCACGATTGCGGCGCTGCCTGCTGCTGTGGCCAAGCCGAAGTCAAAGGGCATGCTTGTGGCGGGGCTTGTGGCGGGGCTTGTGCTGCTGGGCGGTGGTGCGGCGGTGGTGCTGTCGCGCGGTGGCTCGCAGGGGGTGGCGCAGGCGCAGCAAGCCGAGGCGACAGCCCTTGTGGGCCGTGCGCAGACCGGCAGCCCGGTCGATCGGCGGGCGCTGCAAGAGATCATCAAGGCCGTCGGGGGCCGGACCCACCTGCCGCTGGTGGCCAAGGCGCTGACGGACGAAGATCCATCGGTGGCACGCGCAGCGCTGCAAGCTGTGATGGCGCTGGCCCATCCGGGGGATGAGTCGCTGTCTGAGCCGCTTCAGCAGCTTGCAGGTCAAGCCGTGGGGGCGATGTCTGTCGAAGTCGCGGCGGCCCAGCTGCGGATCGGCGAGAGCGAGGCGCAAGGGGTGCTGACCTCGACGCTGCATAGTCCGATGCCGACGCCGGAAGTGCGCTTGCAGGCGGCGGTGCTGCTGGCGGATGCGGGACATCTTGCGGCGGCGGCGCTGCGACAGGCGCTACAAGCGGCGCTGCGGGCACAGCTGTCCCAGACCAGCTTGCGACGCGATGCGCTGGTGCGACTGGCCAAGCTGGGGGATGCCGAAGCGCTGCGGCAGCTTGCGGAGGCGACGGAGCAGCCTGCGACGGGCTCTACCAAAGATGCGCACCTGGAAGCGCTGCAAGTGCTGACGCTGGCCAAGCAGCCCGGAGCGGCTGACAAGTTACTGAAGATGGCCCAGTCGGTGATCCCGGCAGAGCGGGTGGAACTTGGGGCCGTGCTGGCGGAAGTGCAAGACGAGCGGGTCGTGCCGCTGCTTCTGCCTCTTGTTGCTGATTCATCGCCGAAGGTTCGACAGCGTGCAGTCGCTGTGCTGGGCCGGATGGCAAGCCAAGGTCACTTTGCGGGCTATGCCGAGACCTTGATTCCGTTACTGAAGGACGCGGACTCGCAGGTTGCGCTGACGGCGGCGGTGTCGCTGCTATCGGCGCGGGCTGCGGAGTCAGGGGCTGCGCAAGCGCCACGTTCGTAAAAAACCGCTGCTGCGGGGGAAGTGCGCTCAGACATGGCTGACACTCCACAACAGGTCGATCCGAAACCCGATTCGCTGATTGGTACCACCGTTGGTGATTACAAGATCATCGACATCATCGGGCAGGGTGGTATGGGCACGGTCTATACCGCCGAGCACCAGCAGCTACACCACAAGACGGCGTGCAAGGTCTTGCGGGCCGAGGTGGCCAATCACCCCGAGACGGTCGAGCGCTTCTTGCAAGAGGCGCGCTTTATCAGCCGCATCCGTCACGTAAACCTCATCGACATCTTCGACATCGGCGAGCTGCCGGACAAGCGGCTCTACTACGTGATGGAGAAGCTGCATGGGCGGACGCTGACGCAGGCCATTCGCGGCGGCAAGCTGCCCTTTGCGACCATCGTGTCGATCACCAACCAGATCTGCGCGGGGATGTCCGCTGCCCACGAGGCCGGGCTGATCCACCGCGACCTCAAGCCGGACAACTTGTTTTTGGTTGAGCGTCCGGGGGAAGAGTCGCTCGTTAAGATCATGGACTTCGGCGTTGCCAAGGTCATGGACTTGACCGGGGCAGACGGCAAGATCACGCGGACGGGCTACCTGATTGGTACGCCGCAGTACATGTCGCCCGAGCAGATCAACGGCGTGGCGATTGACAAGCGCAGCGACATCTACGCGCTGGGGGTCATCCTGCACGAGATGTGTACCGGCACGGCTCCGTTCCGAGGCGATACGCTCGGACAGATGCTGATTGCGCACCTCCAGCAGGTGCTGCCGACGATTGATCCGAAGCTGCGCAATGAAGACGTTCCGGCGGGGATCGAGTGGATCATCCGCAAGGCGCTGGCCAAAGATCCGAATGAGCGCTACGCGTCCGTTGAAGACTTGAGCGCGGACTTGCAGCGACTGTCGAGTGGAGAGCAGCCGCTCGCCGCTGCATGGTACAAGGAATACCAGCCTCGGGAGCTTGCGTCGATTCAGACGCTGTCGGGGAACACGCTGAACCTGCCGTTTGGCCAGCCGCAGTCGCGCAAGAAGCGGGCCTTGCTGCTGGTCGCGACCCTGCTTCCGGGCGTGCTGCTGTCGGCGGTGGGCGGCTACCTGTGGTTTACCCATCGCAAGGCGCAGCTGGCGCAGCCGGTGCTGGTGCAGACCAAGGTCAAGCCCAAGCGCGAAGAGATCGACATGCTGGCGCTGCGCTCGTATGCGCTCGGGGTGCTGCAAGAAGGACTGAAAGACGGCGATGTGCAGCCGAGGCTTCTATCGGTCAGCGCGATTGGTGCCAGTCGGGACACGCGGCATCAGTCGCTGCTAGAGCCCAAGCTGGCGGACGCAGAGCCAGCGGTGCAGGTTCAGGCCGCGAGTGCGCTTGCGCAGATTGGGTCGCGCGGAGCGATTCCTGCGCTGCAAAAGCTTCACAGCGATGCCAAAGAGCCGAGGGTGGCGCTGGCGGCGGCGGAAGCGCTGATGAAGCTGGGCGATGACTCGGTGAAAAAGTACCTGGAGCAGAAGGCGAAAAAAGATCCAGACCCGAAGCTTCAGCTGCTGGCGGCGCTGACGCTGGAGGAGTCGGCTCCCGGTCATCCGGCGCACAAGACGGTGGTGCAGCGGCTCAAGAAGAAGCCGACGCTGGAAGACCAGCTGACGGTGTGGACGCGGCGCGCAAAGTGGGGCGACAAAGATGCGCAGCAGCAGCTGGTCGCGCAGCTTGCGAATGCGGAAGCGCCGGTTGGGCGACAGATCCAGCTTGCGGCGCTGCTCGCGAAGGAACACGTCGAGCAAGGCAAGACGATGCTGACTGACCTAGCGGGGAAGCCGGGTCCGCAGCAGGTGCTTGCGGCGCAGCTCCTGTGTGTGGCGGATGATCCGACGGGCTTGCCGCTTCTGCGGACGGTGTTTGCGGATGCGGCGCGGCCTCCGGTCGAGCGGCTTTTGGCGACGGAAGGTCTGGGAAGCTGCGGCAACCGCAAAGACGCTGGGATGCTGGCCAAGACGCTGCGTGAGGGGGAAAAGAGTCCTCTTTTGCGCCAGGCGGAAGCGGGGGCGATCCTGAAGCTGGCCAGCGGCGATCCGGCGGTGCTAAACGAGCAGAGCCTGACGTGGGCGCAAGCGGCCCTGGGAAGCGACGACTGGACGGTGCGAGAGTCGGCGGTGGCGATGCTGGGTGACACCGATCCGCAGCGGGCGATTCCGCTGCTCGGGCAGGCCATCAAAGACCAGCGGGCAGAGGTTCGGAAGTCGGCTGCGGTGACGCTGGGCAAGACCAAGAACAAAGGGGCGATTGCGGTCCTTGGCTCGGCGCTGGCGGATGGAAGTCGAGACGTTCGACTGGATGTCCTGCGCTCGATTGGCAAGGTCACGACGCACCTGAAGCAAAAGGGCGAGCCGGCGATGGATCAGGCGACGCAGGCCGAGATCCAAAAGGCGCTGGTGTCGCGCGCCGATACGGGTGACGCGGGCGAGCAGGTCATGGCGGCGGCGACGCTGCTGCGCATGGGTGACGACAGTCGACGCGACAAGCTGAAGCAGGGTCTGGCCGCTGATGATCCTGAGGTCAAGCAGCTGGCGATCTCGGAAGTGTCGGCAGATCCTGAGCTAAACAAGAGCGCGCTGACGACGCTGCTTTCGGACCCTTCGCAAGCGGTGCGGTTCAAGGCGGCGACGGAGCTGGCGGAGCAGGGCAGGGCAGAAGGCAAGCCGGTGCTGCTGGCGGTGCTCAAGGGCGGCGGGGCCGATGGGTTCAAAGCATACAGCTTGCTCAAGAAGCTGGGCGAAGCGGTGGACCCACCCAAGGACATGGGCTCGCTGCTGGCGGGAAGCGATCCGGCGGTGCGGGCGAGCGTCATCCAAGCGGCGCGCTCGCTGCCGGTGGCGGACGCGGTGCCCCTGCTGCAAAAGGCGACCAAGGACGCGGCTCCGGCGGTGCGCAAGGAAGTGCTGGACGTGGTGTCAAGCTGGCCGGCTGCGGACGGGACGGCGTCAGGGGTTCCGCTGCTGAAGGTGCTGTCGGAAGACTCGGATGTGGGCATTCGCTCGCGGGCGAGCCTGCTTCTGACGCAGCTTGCGCCGAAGGTGGCACCGGAGCCAGAGGAAGCCGAAGCGAGCGAGGAGGCAGCGCCTGAGGCTGCGGGCAAGACGCAAGCGGCAGCGGTGGACCTGGGACAGGCTCCGGTCGTGGACATGACGGCACCGAGCCCTGATCTGACGGCTGCTGCTGCTGTGGCAGACATGAGCACGCCGGATCTGTCGCTGTCGGCTCCAGTGAAAGTGGTGGCACCTGACATGGCGGCTCCTGCGGCGGCCCCGGTGGCGGCTCCCGTGGCGGCAGCAGAGCCAGAGCTGGACAAAGCGGGCAAGAAGGCGCGCCTCAAGCAGATCCTGTCGAACGCGGAAAAGTACCTGAGCCGTGGCGAGTACGAAAAGGCCATCCAGGTGCTGGAAGCGGGTCGCGCGGTGGATACCAGCAAGGACATCGTGATGCAGCTTGGGCAGGCCTATGAGCTTTGGTCCGAGCAAGAGAGCGGCGGCAAGCAGAAGTCCCTGCTGCGCAAGTCGATCGAGGCCTACAAGCAGGTCAAGAACGCCGAGGCCAAGGCGCACATCCAAGAGCTTCAAGAGCGGCTGCGCTAGCTGCGCGCTTCGGTCGGTCCTCGCGACACATTCCTGGATGCAATCGTTGCGAAGCCGGTGGGCAAGGTGCGATACACTGGCAGTTGTCGAGGGGACACACCGATGAGTGAAGGCGTAGGCAGCTCTGTCCGTATCCTCATGCAGCACTGGGCGTACAACATGACGCTCTGGCACAACTTCGGGGTGAGCTACCCCGGCTTTGGCTACACCGAGGAAGAAAAGCAGCAGATGGGTGCGCTGGCCAAAGGCGTCTCGGTGTCGGGCTTTTTGGGGTTTGGCTCGCTCAACGCGCTGTACTTTCTGGCGCTGGCGGGATTTGTGATGGGCTACGGGGCGATGCCGCTCGCGTTTGTGCTGGACCCAAGCCATCAGTCGGCGGGCGTGTTCTTCGGCTGTCTGGGGCTTGGCTTGGCGGTGGGGATTGGGCTTGGGATTCCGACCGCGATGACGCTGACGGCGCTGACGCTGCGGCTTATCGGAACGACTCCGCAGCCGACCGATGTGAGTGACGAGGTGGTGGCCAAGCTGGCGCAGAAGATGAACAAGCAGCTTGTGCGGGCCGGAGTCGTCGCGGGCGTGCTGGTGGGGCCGTGGGTGCTGTTTGGGATGACGCAGGTCGGCGCGCAGGTGATGGAGCTGCTCCGGCGAGTGGTGGTGACGCTGTCACCGTTCGTGCTGGTGATCCTGGTGCTGTCGGCGATGCTGCGAGGCACAAAGAAGTACTAAGCGCAGCGTCGGACACAAGGGGCGACCATGAGTGGACTGGCTGGACTCGTTGAGGCTGCATCATTGGTGCTGGTCGGTTCGGTCCTGCTGTCCTTGGGCGTGACGGTGACGGTCGGGATCTGGTGGGGCCGCTCGATGATGGGTCGCTGGGCGCGGTTCCGCAGTGCGCGGTGGCTGCAGACCGAGATCCGATCGATGCAGCTTCGACCTCTGTCCTCGCTCAAACCGGGGCCAAACAGGGTGCATGTCACGGGCACGGTGGAAGCGCTGGAGACGAAGAACTCGCCGCGTGGCACGCCCTGTGTGGCGTACCTTCGTGGACACGAGACGGTCTGTCTGCCGTTTCTTTTGCGGGCGGACAGCTGCGCGGTGTGGGTGCAAGCGGAGCTTTTTTCTTTGCAGGGTCACTTGGAGCAAGACGCGCTGCTTCGTCATGGCGATGTGGTGGTGCTCGAAGGCCGGGTGGCAGCGGTTCCGCGCAGTGAATCGACGGCGTTTCTTCCGGCTGATGTGACGCTCATGCTGACCGATGACCTGGGGCAGTCCCTGCGCGTCATGCTGCCGAATGCGCAGGTGGAGCAGCGCGCGGCGTATCTCAAGCTGTGGGGCCGTACGCTGGCGGGCGCGGTGCTGTTGCCGCTGTTGTTGATCATCCTGCAGCTCGGAAGCTGTATGGGATTCGGCTACGTGGTGCTCCCGTAGCGTGGGCTTGGGAAGGGGATGCTGTGCCGTGTTGGGGATGGTTTTGCGGGCGCGCGGGCTGCATTACACTCGCGAAAAGAGAGAGCCTTTGCCGATGCAACGACTGGCCTTGCTTGTGTCCGTGTCCCTTTTTGGCGTGAGCGCGTGTACGCCGACCCGCGTGGCCAGTGCGCCGGGGGATAGCTGGAAGGCGCTTGTGCAGGTGACGCGCTGTACGGAGCGAAAAGGCGCGTGCCGGACCGAGGAAGCGCAGGCGTGGCCTTCGGTGAAGCAAGAGCTGGATGCGCTGCGTGCATCGCCTGAGCCCGTGCGAGCGTATGCGCTGCTTCGCGATCTGATTCGGGATGGCAAGCGACAGGCTTCTCGGCTGTGGATGCGAGAGCTGCTCGTGGAGCTGCGGCGTGAGGCACAGGTCGTTTCCCATCGGGCAGACCTGGCGCTGCTTCCAAACGAAACGGAGCGCGTCCTTCAAGAGGTGTCCTCGCTGTTTTTCGACCTGGGGGCCTATCCCGAAGCGACGCGCTATGCCGAGCTGGCGGGGTCTTCGGCTTCCGCGCAGGCCTTGGCACTGGCGCAGAGTGCGGCCTGGCTAGAGCAGCAAGGACAGCTCGCTGCGGCGACAGAGCAGCTATGTCGGGCCGCTGAGCGAAGTCGTGAGCGAGCGAGTGAGATTCGTCAGCACTGTGCGTCTTTGACGGCGCAGACCGGGGCCTTTCCGCTGCGTGTTGCCCAAGTGACGTCGTCGCACAGTGAGATCGAGCAAGCCTTCGTAACAGGACTTGGACTGACTGTGGATCGAGCGGCTCGCTGGTCCATCGAGGTTCAGCTTTCGGGCAAGGCAAGCGATGTGTTTGGTTCCGTGCAGCCGTGTCGGCCTATGTATCCGCAGTGGGATATGCCGGCGCCGTGTGGAGCCAATCCCTCGCTGCCGATGTGCAGGCCGCCCGCCGTGGCCGCGAAAGACTGTCGCATCCGAACGACCACAACCTGGCTGGCAGGAAAGATCCTTCTGACGAGTCAGGACGGAATGCAGGCGAGCTTCCAGCTGGATGGCGCTCCGCAGACCTTGCAGCCGATGGAGCTTTCGATCGACGCGGGGACCGTGCCAACGGACATTCGCTTGGTGGCGGCGCAGCGTGGCGGGCAGCTTCAGCGCTCTTTGCTGGCGCTTGGTGTGGCGTGGTCAGTGATGCGTGCCGCGCAGCACAGTCCGGCACACGAAGACCACTGTGCACGGCTGCGGCTGCTGCCGCTGTATCCGTACGAGCTTTCTGCGTTTCAAGACATTGCCAAGGCGCGTCAGAGCTGTGGTCCGACGCCTCGGCTGTTTCCGTAAGGATCGGGAACGGTTAGCTGGGCGGCCTCGGCAGGCGGGCTTCTAGCTCTTCGACGCGCTGACGCAGGCGAGAGACTTCTTTTTCCAGCGAAGCAAACGGCGACAGGGTCTCGACGACGCTGTGGATGCGGTCATCGACCTTGCGCTGCCAGTCTTCGATGGCGAGCTGCCAGCGCTCGGCAAACTCTCGGACGGCGCCGGGGTTTTCGCTGGCAATGCTGCGGCGGAGCGACTCGCTGGCTTCATCGACCTCGCTTGCTCGTCCGTCGCCTTCGCCTTTGCGGAAGACGCTGCGGACGCGTGCTTGGGCCTGCTGGGCCAGCTCTTGAAGCGACGCGCCACCGGACTGGATGAGCTGTCGCATCGCACCCAGGGAGATGAAGTTCTTTTGACGCTTCTCTTCCTCGAAGATGATCTGCGCGAGCGTGACCGAGGTCAGGTCTTCTTTGCTTCCGTTGTCGAGCACCTGGACTTCTTCGCCCTGACGGATCATCAGCGCGATCTGCTCCAAGGTGACGTACTGGCTGCTCTGCGTGTCGTACAGCTTGCGGTTACTGTAGCGCTTGATAATGCGCGGCTCTGGCATAACCGGTGCGCCTCTAGGCTTTGGCCTTATCAGCGACCTTTTCAGTCGAGGAGCCCTGACCGGGGTCTCCTAGCTCTTTCTTCGGCGTGACATCCAGCTCGCTGCCGGTGTCTGCCGCCTTCTTGAAGTTCTTGATGCTGCGACCGAGTGCATCGCCAATCTGCGGCAGCTTGCCCGCACCAAAGATGATGAGGACGATCACCAAGATGATGATGAGTTCCGTCGCTCCGAGACCAAACATATGAGTGCTCCTTCGCGGGCCTTTATACCCGGTCGTAGTCAAGCGGGCCAGTAGCAAAGCTTAGGCTACCGGGTCGCTTCCAGGGCTCCGCGTGACAGCTTGGCTGTCCCTCGGGGGTTGCCACTGATGTCCACGGTCGGAATGATGTTCTTTCCGCCGTCGATAAACTGTGTAATGCCTCCGTCGCGTACGCGAGAGTCCGCGCTGGTCTTGAGGCTGTAGTCATTGCCCGCGGGCGACACAAACACGTCGGACTGCACCAAGTCGGTGATGTTGTTGTCCCCGGTGAGCGTGGTGTCGTTGCTGCCAATGTACTTCTGGTTCGTGCTGCGGCAGTCCGCGTGGACGTAGGTGGTGCCGCCGGCGGGCGCAGCTGCATCGAGGAACAGGCTGTTTACGATGCTGATGTTGCCGGTCGCTGGCTGACAGTCGAGCGCCATCGCCTTGCGAGTGGTCAAGGAGTCGTTTGACACGAAGGTCGAGTTGACGATCCGGCCCGGTGTCGTCGCAGTGGCGCTCTTTATCAAGATGCCGCTGAAATTGGCTGGCATGCCTTTGTTGTTGCTCAGCACCGAGTTGATGAGATCGAACTTGG
>CALMML010000084.1 GCA_937868485.1 uncultured Myxococcales bacterium
GAGCGCCGTGCAGATGCTTGTGATCGACGTGGTGATGCACAGGCGACGAGATGGACTCACCGAGATCGACGACATCGACCTTTTTGCCGACCATGCCGCGCTTTTTGACGTGGCTGACTTGCAGCTCCCAGCTCGACAGCGGGAGCAGGGCCAGCTGCTCGCGGACAAAGGACTCTGGCACGCCCAAGTCGAGGAGCGCTCCGAGCGTCATGTCGCCCGCGAGCCCGGTTGCGCAGTCAAAATACAGGGTGGAACCGCGCAGCTCACTCGGTGAATCGGTGGTGGTCATGGCGTAATCCTCGAAGCGGGAAGTTCGTAGCTGGCAGAGCGTAGCGTCAGCGCGGCGGCGTAACCGGCCCCAAAGCCATTGTCGATGTTGACGACGGTGACACCAGACGCGCACGACGAGAGCATTCCGAGCAGCGCGGCCAGGCCGGAAAAGCTTGCACCGTATCCGACGGACGTGGGCACTGCAATGACGGGACGGCCTGACAGTCCAGCGACGGCAGATGGGAGCGCACCTTCCATGCCAGCGACGGCGATGATGATGCGTGCGGCGCGTAGCTTGTCTTCTGCGGCGAGTAGGCGATGAATGCCAGCGACACCGACGTCGCACAGGCGCTCGACGTGACAGCCGAAGAACTCTGCGGTGATGGCTGCTTCGTCTGCGACGGGAAGATCGGACGTTCCAGCGCAGATGACGAGCACCGGACCTGGGCGCGGCTCAGTGGCCGTTGGACGCGGGGAAAACAGCAGACGCGAGCTGGGATCGTAGCGGCAGTCGGGTAGGGCTGCGGTGACGACGTCGGCGTGTTCCTTGGTGGCGCGGGTTCCAAAGGCGGCGCTGCCGTGTGAGAGCAGCTCTTTGAAGATGGCGAGGACGTGCTCGGGACGCTTGCCTTGGCAGAAGACGACCTCGGGGAAGCCGGCGCGCAGGCTGCGATGGTGGTCGACGCGGGCAAAGCCAAGATCGGCAAACGGGAGCTTGGTGAGTCGGGACATGGCCGTCGCGACATCGAGCTGACCGGCGGCGACCTGCGACAACAGTTCAGAAAGGGCTGCTTCGTTCACGGGCTGAAGCCATAGCACGAATCAGGAAGGGCTTTCGGCGGGTCGCGCGTGCGGAAAGTGGGTCGTGCGAACAGCTGTGCGGGCGTGTGCTGCCGTTAGGGACTGGTCGGTGCGTGACAGGTCGACTCGCTGAGGAGCAGATCGGGCAGCCGCTCGCGGGGCGCGTCGCTTTGGTGATCGATGACTTCTTGGGCGCGGCGAAGATCGCGGCGGAACTGTCCGACGACGAGGCTGCGATGTTCGGGATTGACGATCTCGGCGCCGCGCTGGTTGAGCGTTCGGATGGCAGCTTGGGCGACGATAGTGAGCGACTCTTCGCTGATGAGTCCCCACTCGAAGGCTTGGATGGCTGCACCGATGTAGGTATCGAAGAAGACGAGCCGCGTGATGCCTTGGTCCATGTCTTTGACGCTGCGCGGATAGGGACAGAACATGCCGTGACGCTGGCTGGTGACGATTTGGTGGATGAAGACGGCGCGGAGTCGCTCGGGCTGGTGGTAGAGCATTAGCTCGCCGCCGAGGAGGTCTCCTTGGCCGCTGTCGCCGATGAAGACGAAGTCGGACTCGGGATAAAGCGCGGCGTACTGGACGAAGTTGCGGAACTTGGCAAACGCTTGGACTTCGTGGACGTTGCCGATGCCGGAATAGGCGCGTGGGGCGGGCAGCAAGCTGTAGCCACCGATGATCGACGAGTGGGCGGAAAACAGCGGATTGAGCGTCGAGGTGTAGCTAAAGCCAGCCAGCTCACGCGGACGGGCCGAGAGAAACGTGACGGAGCCTTTGGCTTGCGCTCCGCTATCGTGGGCGCGAATTCCGACGGAGAGTGCACGATAGAACTCAAGCACGCCGGGAAACAGCGTTCGTCGACGAAAGCGTTCATCACACAGCGAGCTATAGAGCGTATCGTCGATGTCCGAGAGCACGCGAACCTTGTCTTTGGGCGGATGCGACGGGGGAGACAGCTCGCTACGGGACTCTCTTGCGAAGTGGGTCAGGATGGCTTGTCGAAGCACTTCGTCGGAGATTTGCTGATACAGCAGCTCGTGAAGCGTCTCTTTGTCCGGTCCGTGCTCGATGAGGTTCTTGAGCCGCGTCAGATCTTCGCCATGCGTGGCGAGCAAGACCTTGGTGACAATCAGTGCTTCACGACGGGAAATGCCATGGTGCTGGGCGCGATCGATGATGGCGGCGCGCTCCTGCAAATCGTCGCTGAGAGGCCGGTCAAGCGGCTGAAAGTGAACACATCCGAGCAAGCTCATCGCAATCCAGGGCAGGACGCGACGGAAACGATCAGTCAAATTCACGACACAGGCTCCTTGGGCTCGTCTTGAGACCGAAATGGAACGAACGCTGGACCGATCCGCTGCCATGCGGGTTTCGCTGCGCGGACCAGGGCTTGTCTGCGTGGTCAAGCGATCTGCTCAGTCTACGTCAGCCCTGTGCCACTGGCAGGGGGTCGATCTCGCACTCGGAACGGTCCGCAATCGGTGATAGCTTGCAAAGATGAGTCACAGCGCAAGCCCTACGCAGCAGTCGACGCGGATGGTGATGACGCAGGTTCTGTTTGTTCTTATCGTCGGTTTGCTGTTTGCCGACCAGAACTTGCTGGCTCCGAACATGACGGCGATCGGGACGGAGTTTGGCTTTTCACGCGCCGAGATCGATCAGCGACTGGGCGCGGATGTAAACCTGCTGTTCTGGATGCTCGGTGGTGTGCTGACGCTGTTTATCGGGTATCTGACGGACCGCGCGGACCTGAGCGCCAAGCTGTCGAGAAAGTGGCTGCTTACGTTCGTCGCTGTGATCGGACAGCTCGCGTGCTTGGGGTCGGGACTGGCCAAGACGTACGATCAGCTCTTGTGGGCGCGGGCGCTGACGGGAATCGGCATCGGTGGCGCGTTTCCGCTCATCTATTCGCTCATCGGGGATTATTACCCGCCGCAGAAGCGAGCGAGCGCGACGGCAACGCTGGGGCTGGCGCAGGGCTTGGGGATTGGGCTCGGACAGCTTCTGGCGGGAATGATTGGATCGACGCACGGCTGGCGGATGCCGTTTTATTTCGTGTCGCTGCCGGGTCTTGTGCTGAGCCTGCTGTTTCTGCTGTTGGCGCGGGAACCGAAGCGAGGTCAGCACGAAGAAGGTCTGGCGGAGCTGCTCGCGTCGGGACAGGCCTACGAAGAGCGCTTTCAGCTGCGCGACTTGCCGAAGCTGTTCATGGTGAAGACGAACCTGCTGGTGCTGCTGCAGGCGATGCCGGGGACGGTGCCGTGGGGTGTGTTCTTTGTGTACCTCAACGACTATTACGCGCATGACAAGGGCTTTTCGGTACCGGATGCGACGCTGCTGGTGATGGCGGTGGGCGTGGCCGCGATTTTCGGTGGCTTCCTCGGTGGACTGGCTGGACAGCGCGCGCTCAATCAAAAAAGTCGCAACTTGCCGCTCCTGTGCGCGATCACCACGACGCTGGCTGTGATTCCGATGGCGGTGCTGATCGAGTATCCGGTTCGACCGGGTCAGAGCTTGGTCGGACCGATGCTGGTGGGACTTTTGACAGGAGCGCTTGCGGCGGTGACGGGTCCAAATGTCAACACGATGCTGATTGCGGTGAATCCTCCTGAGCGACGAGGATCGGCGTTTGGCTTCTTCAATTTGTGCAATGACCTGGGCCGTGGGCTCGGTGCGTGGATCGTCGGTGGCATGGCGGCTCGGCTGGGTCGCGTGAACGCGTTTCACATCGCGAACCTGATGTGGCTGCTGTGCGCGGTGGTCTTGTTTGTGCTGGTGTTTCTGTTTCCGAAAGATGAGCGAGCGCTCCAAGAGCGGCTGCGGGCGCTGTCGGACAGCAAGCTGAGAGGCGGGGGGTAGGTTGTGCGGACGCTGCTTTCTCGGGACGGCTACGAGTTTTTGCTGGGGCCACAAGGGTTTGCGCTGCATCACGGCGGGCGCTCGCTGCTTGGTCCGTTTCAGCTTCGGGCGGAAGGACAAAATGGACAGCCGCTGCTGCTGACGTCGGAAGCGGCGCTGTATACGCTGACGACGACGCCAGATGGATCGATAGAGCTGCGCTATCCGGCGGCGGATGGCTCGGGGCTGCTGTGGATTGTGCATGCGCGGCTGGACCAAAGCGGGCTGCTGCTGTGGCAGTCGCTGCGCAACCAGAGCGTCGAGACGCTGACGCTGTCGGTGCTTCGTCTGATTGCGCATCCGACGGTTGATAGCTTCGTCACGGGAGCGGGCACGCAGACGGGCTGGCAGGTGTTTCGGACGGGCTATAGCTCGTTTTCGCCGTCGTTTGCCGTGGACAGCCGGTTTCGGCCTGAAAAGCCGCTGTTTCCAACGGCAGGCGCGTTCAATCAGCACTCGCAGTCGGAATACTACGGAAACCCGGACTGTCTGTCGTCGCCGTGGATGATGACGCTGACAGAGCCGGGACCGACGCCGCAGCATCTGCTGCTCGGCTTTGTGTCGGCCAAGGTGGGCCTCGGAGAGCTGGCGCTGCGACGGGAACGAACGGTGTCGATCGAGGCACGGCTCGGGCTCGAAGGTCGTCAGCTGGCGGTGGGGGAAACGCTCGTCGGAGACAAGCTGCTGATTGCCATCGGTCGCGAGGAACAAGCGCTGCTGTCCTTTTATACCGACGTGGCGGCCCAGGAAATGTCGGCGCGGGTTCCGGCGATGCCCGTCCCGAGCGGCTGGTGTTCTTGGTACTACTACTACACGCGGGTCACAGAGGGTGATGTGACGCGCAACCTGACGGCGCTACAGGAGCGCAAGCTGCCGGTCGAGTACGTGCAACTCGACGATGGATATCAGCACAAAGTCGGTGACTGGCTGTCCACGAACGCAAAGTTTCCGTCGGGACTCGGTGGTTTGGCGCGACAGATCAAGCAAGCGGGCTTTGTTCCAGGGATCTGGCTGGCGCCGTTTTTCGTGCAGCGCTCGTCGGAGATCTTTCGCAAACATCGAGACTGGCTGCTGCGTGATGAAGACGGCAAGCTGCGTCGCATTGGCTATCATCCGTTTTGGGGAATCACCGACGGACTGCTCTACTGTTTGGATTTGACGCATCCGCAGGTCTTGGCCTGGCTTCGTCGGGTGTTTTCGACGCTGTGCGAGCTGGGCTTCGAGTACTTCAAGATCGACTTTCTGTTTGCCGGACTGCGGCTCGGTCGTCGGCATGATCCGTCGCTGACTCCGCTGGAAGCGTATCGGCAAGGACTGCGTGTCATTCGCGAAACCATCGGCGATCGCTTCTTGCTTGGCTGTGGTGCGCCGCTGCTGGCATCGGTTGGGTTCTGCGACGCGATGCGGATCTCTCCCGACGTGAAGGAAGACTGGCGCGATCCGATGGTGGAGCTGATCGCACACGGAACGGGCTATCCGTCGGCAGAGCTGGCGCTTCACAACTGTCTAACGAGAGCGCATCTGCACGGAAAGTGGTGGCTGAACGACCCGGACTGTGTCTTGGTGCGACGGGACAAGAGCAGCTTGACGTTGCCGGAAGTGCAGACGCTGCTGTCGGTGATGTCGCTGTCGGGGGGAATGCTTCTGCTCAGCGACGATCTTCGTGCGCTGCCCAAAGAACGGCTTCAGCTGGTGCAGATGGCGCTGCCTCCGAGTGGAATGACCGGACAAGCGCAACATGTGCTGACGGAACAAAGGCCGCAGCGCTTTGTGTATGTGGGCACCGATCGGACGGGAACTCCGACGGGACTTGCGACGCTGGTGAACTGGCAAGATGGCTCGCGAGAGCTGACGCTGAGCGCGGAATCGCTTGGTCTTCCCGTCGGTAACTATCACGCCTTTGAGCTCTGGACGAAGCGCTATCAGCGGCTCGCGCCGGGTCAGTCGCTGGGGCTGCGAGTGGCTCCACATGGATCGGCGCTGTGGCTGCTTCGCATGGCTTCGTCGCATCCGCAGGTCGTCAGCCTCAGTCATCACCTGTGGCAGACGCTGCTTTTGCTTGATCACGAATCGTTTGATCCGGCGCAGCTTGTGCTGAAGTTGACCCTACGACCACTCGCTGTGGGAGACGGTGAGCTTCGCATCTCCGTTCCGCCCGGGCTACGCTTGGATGAGGTGAATGGAGGGCGAGGTGAGCTGACCGTCAAAAATCAAGGCACGTACTCGGATGGAGTGGTGCTGGTCGTAGCCTTCGAAATCAACGATCGACCGATAGAGATCTCGCTACGGTTTGCGCCGCTCGATTGCATCCAAGAACGCACCTAACCAAGACTTGGCCAGCGTTTGGCGCTGGCATTGCGCATCAAACTGCCCTACCTCGGAGTCGCGACGATGCGGGTTGTGCGACGGTTTGGCCCCTTACTTTTGCTGCTTCTGTTGGTCGCGTGGGCGCTGCATCGACTGGATGTCAAAGCCTTCACTCACTCGCTTGAGCACAGCCACATCTCGCTGTGGGTGCTGGCGGCGCTGGTCAATGTTGCGATTCGGGCAGGCGCGCGAACGGAGCGAACGCGTGTGCTGCTGGGCTCACTGGCGGGTCGGGTGCCGCGCTTTTTGGGTCTGTATGCACACCTGGTGAGCGCGCAAGCTGCGACGGTGCTGTGGCCGCCAGCGGGCATGGGCTTTCGGCTGCTGGTCTTGCGTCAGCACTACGGCTTTGCGGGCTCGGATCTGGTGGGGGAACAGCTCGTCGAAAAGCTGCTCGATGGCATCAGCCTGGGCCTGTGGGGCGTGTTGGCGCTGCTATCGGGAGAGCTTCCTTCCGCGCTGCGTCTGGCGGTGTGGGTCGCGTGTCTGCTCGGTCTTGGGGCGGGACTCGGGGTCTTGCTGTCAAAGCTTCCGGCGCTGCGTCGTCGACTGCCACCGCTGCCTCGGCTGGTTCCCTCGAGCTTGTTGTGGACGGCGGTGCTCGATGTGTTCGACATGCTGATGCTGGAGCTGTGTCTGCGCGCAGCCGGCGTGCATGTGTCGGTTCACGTCCTGCTCCTGCTGTTTGTGGCGCTGAACTTGGCGGTGCTGCTGCCACTGACGCCTGCGGGCTTTGGCGTCGTCGAAGCGACGGTGATGCTGGTCCTAAAGCCGCTGGGCATTTCGGCGGAAACCGCGCTGGCTGGCGCGCTGCTGTATCACCTTGCCGTCGTCGGTCCGTTTTTACTTCTGGGACCACTTGCGTCGGTGCGCGAGGTGTTGGCCCAAGCCCGTGCCGCTCAGTCTCCCGCTGTTTCCGTCGAACCAACGGCTGACTCTGGGCCGATTCGTCCTCGCGAAGAGTGATCCCTTGCTTCATTTTGAAGGGACGCAAACCTCACAAGCGATGCTATATCACCGGCCATGTCTAAGACCCGAGTGACCCTGTCTGCTTTTTCTCCGCTGCTTCTTTTGGCCGCAGTTTCCACGGTATCGACGAGTAGTGCGCAGGCGCAGGCTCCTTCTGAAGGAACGCCTGGCGTCGACGAGAGCATCATTGATCGCTCGGTCAATCCCTGCGACGACTTTTATCGCTTCGCCTGTGGTGGCTGGATCAAAAAGACCGAGATTCCCGCCGACCGTCCGGGCTGGAGCCGTGGTTTTTCTGAAATCAACGAGCGCAATCAGACGGTGCTCAAAGATCTGCTAGAGCAAGCCAGTGCGAAGTCAGCCACCGACGCAAACAGCAAGAAGCTTGGTACGCTGTACAAAGCCTGTATGGACGAGCCGACGATTGAAAAGACGTCGGTTGCAGAGCTGACGGCGCTGCTGGCTCCCATCGACAAGATCAAAAACAGCGAGGGTCTGGCCAAAGAGCTGGCTCGTCAGCACGCCGGAATTGGCAAGCCGCTGTTCGATTTTTCGCCGTCGCCGGACTTTAAGAACGCAAACCAGGTCATCGGCAACCTCGATCAGTCGGGGCTGGGCCTGCCGGATCGCGACTATTACCTAAAGACCGACGAAAAGAGCGAAGCGCTGCGCAAGGAATACCTCGGACACATCGAGCGAATGCTGGTGCTGTCCGGCGTCGCCAAAGACAAGGCGGCTGCGCAGGCTCAGACGATCTTTGCGATTGAAAAGCGTCTGGCACAAGCCTCGATGTCGCGCGTCGAGCGTCGCGAGCCAAAGAACCTGTATCACCGCATTGACATCGACGGTGTGCTGTCGCTGGCTCCGAACTTTGCGTGGAAAGCGTACTTTGCGGCGCTCGGGATTCCGACGGTCAAAGAGATCAACGTCTCGACGCCCGAGTTTTTCAAAGAGCTGAACAAGCTGCTCGTCGAAGAGAAGCTGGAAGACATCAAGACCTATCTGCGCTGGCAGCAAGTTCACGGCGCAGCGATGGGACTGAGCAATCCCTTCGTCGAGGAGTCGTTTTCGTTCTACAGCAAGCGACTCACGGGGACCGACAAGATCCTGCCACGCTGGAAGCGCTGTGTGGGCTTCGTTGACCACGCGATGGGGGAATCGCTCGGTATGTCGTTCGTCGGAAAGACGTTCGGCGACGACGGAAAAGCCAAAGCGCTGGAGATCATCCACGGCATTGAGTCTGCGATGGAACAGAGCGTGAAGACGCTGGCGTGGATGGACGAGCCGACGCGCAAAGCGGCGCTCGAAAAGCTGCATCGGATTGCCAACAAGATTGGTTTTCCCGACAAGCCGCGCAGCTACGACACGCTCGTCACGAATCCGGGCTCGCACCTCAAGAACATCCTTTCGTCGGCGCAGTTCGAGTCGAAGCGAGAGCTGGCCAAGATTGGCAAGCCGCGCGACAAGAGCGAGTGGCTGATGACTCCACCGACGGTGAATGCCTACTACGAGCCGCTCTTTAACGAGATCGCGTTCCCGGCGGGCATTCTTCAGCCGCCGATGTTTGGTCGGACGGTGCCCCGCGCGGTGAACTATGGCGCGATTGGCATGGTCATGGGTCACGAAGTCACGCACGGCTTCGACGACGAAGGCCGGCAGTTTGACGCGGACGGAAACCTGCGGGACTGGTGGTCGCAGTCGGTGAACACCGAGTTCAACCGTCGCGCGCAGTGTGTCGTCGAGCAGTACACTTCGTACAAGCCGCTTCCAGATGC
>CALMML010000085.1 GCA_937868485.1 uncultured Myxococcales bacterium
CCGAGCCCGAACACCAGCGTTCCCACAATCACCGCCCACAGCGCGCCAGTCTGCGTCAGCGAGCCTCGTCGCTCTGCGCCATAGGCAATGAACAGCGAGATCAAAAAGCCGATGAAAAGCATGTGCAGCCATTATCGCACCGTCAGCCACCGCGACGCGCGTTTTCAGAGCGCACCCGCTTCCCGCGCGGCAAAAAAACGAGCTAGAACCAGACCACAGTCCACCACAGAGGCCTACCATGAACCAGCCATTCACGTTTCAAGGCACGATTGAAGCAGGCAGCGGCGGCGGTGCGTTTGTGCGCGTTCCATTTGATGTGGAAGAAGCGTTTGGAAAAAAGCGAGTGAAGATCAAAGCCAGTATCGACACAGAGATCTATCGCGGATCGCTTGTGCGAATGGGCGGACCGTTTCATATGCTGCTGATTCTGAAGTCGATTCGCGAAAAGCTGGGCAAGGATGTCGGTCAGACAGTCGCGGTTGTTCTCGAAGAAGATACCGATCCGCGTGAAGTCGTCGTTCCCGAAGATCTCGATGCAGCGCTTCAACAAGTCAGCCGCGCACAGTCCTTCTTTTCTTCGCTGTCATATACACACAAGAAAGAATACGTTGCTTGGATAAATGAAGCAAAGCGAGCCGAAACCCGTGCCATGCGAATTCAAAAGACCATCACAATGCTGGAATCAGGCCAGCGAGGTCATTCGTAGCACGCTACATATGCAGAACGGTCATCGCGACGAGCGGTCCGCTGTTGCTGCCATGGGTTCGCAGCAGCACAACGCTCTTGCCGTCGCTCACCGGAGCCAGCTCGTGATCGCTCTGCACAGGTCCCGACCCAAGGATCAGTCGCTGCGGCAGGCTGGTGTCACGACCGACCGACCCAAGCGACAGACCGAGTCCCACCAGCTCTGTCTTTTGCGCCTCACCGCGCTCTGAGACCACGATTTGCAAGCGACTCGCCGACGCTGCCGCCCGCAGCCGCTGCACCGAGCCTTCAAAGTAAAAGCGCTTGTCCAGCTTCCAACCGAGCGACGTCCGATCCATCCCAATCACGCGCCCCGCCGTACCGTCGACCAGCAGCAGCAGCTCGCCAGCCATCAGCAGCTCGCGCGTCTCGACGTCTCCCGCTGGCTGCGGCACGGTTCCCAGCACCGGCTCACCTTGCGACGGAACGCGCATCACCGTCGGTCCAATCAGCAGATAGTCCGCGTCGCCGTGATGCAGCAACAGCTCCGCCGCGCCCGCGCCAGCCACGCTCCGCGACGCACGCACCGTCAAACCGGCATCGAGTCGCAGCAGCATCGCCTTGTCTTCGACCGCGCAGCCCGCCGCAACGAACAGCTCTTTGCCGTCGCTTTGGATCAGCGCTCGCTCACGCATCGAACACGGACCCGGCAGCGGAATCATCTGCTGCGTGGCAGTCTTGGCGTCTTTGTCGTACACGAGCAGCGGCAGCTCGGACAACGCCTTGGTGGGCGAAGCAGGAAGTGGCGCTTCGACAATCCGTCCGTCGACAAATGCCAGCTCTCCAGCCCGAGGCACAAAGCCCGTCGGTCCGCGCTGTTCCGTCATCCCAAGCGGTCGAAACACCGCCGGTAGACCGGGCCGCTCACTCGCCCACAGCACATAGCGACCTTCACTGGCTGGCGCAGGAAACAGCCGCAGCCGCGACGGACCGTAGTTCACCACCACATGCTCTGCCGACGACTCTTGCTGGCTGGGAACCCGCGCGGGCGGCGGAACTTTCTGACAAGCCGCGAGCGAGCAAGCCAAGGTAAAGGAAAGCAAGATACGCATCAGTGAAGGTGGCCAGGACTCGGTCGTCCAGACGGAACCTGAGTGTCTAGCAGGCGCAGACGCTCGGCGGCAAGCTGTAATCGCTCGATGTCCCCGTGGCGCAGGTAGATGTTGCGCAAGTTGCCGAGCATGCGCGCCAAGATCGTGTGCTTTCCGACGGGCTCAATGTCGCTTTTGTGGATGGCTCGCTGCTTTCCCGTCGAGCGCTGCATCAGTGCATGCAGATCGCTGTGAGACAGCACATCGCCCGTCGTCGGATCAAACAGCAGCGGCGGACGGCCTTGGGGACTGTCTCCGCGCAGCAGAAAATGACCGGGAAACGACACGCCACGAAGCGGAACGCCACAGCGACGAGCAACTTCCAGTGACACCACCGACAACAGGATCGGGAGTCCGTGATGCTCGTCGAGCACGTAGTTTAGAAAGCTCGCCTGCGGATCGTCGTAGTCACCACGCTCGCAGGAAAAGCCTTCGTCGCTGAGTAGCTCCAGAAGCTGCGTCGCACGCTCACCGTCAGGAGCCGATGCCTCAAGCTGCTGACCGAGGCGATCCGCCAGCTCGTCGAGCTTCCCTTGGTAATACGCGATGTCTAGCTCGGGATACTCGGGTTCCGCAATGACGAGCGCGGCCTGTCCGAGGTCAATCTCAGACTCAGGCCGACACACGACATGAGAAAACAGAAGGAGCCGAAGATCGCTTTCAGCAACCACTAGCGCTGACGGGCCGACGGGCCTTCGGTCTGCCGATAGTTCACCAGCACCGACGGAACAACAACCATCTCGCGGTGACGCTCGATGACATCACCTTGATCGTTGCTGACTTCGACGTGCGACAGCACGATGGTCAGGACTTCGCCCTCGGCGGGACGAACGGTGGCGACGTAACCAGTGATGTGACAGCCGTTTGCGTAGTCGAACGTGACCCGGTGGCTGACCAGATCGCGGAGTTGCTTGCTCAGTGACATGTCGCCCTTATACCACGGTCGCCGAAGCAAAATGAAGCCTGCCCTAGAGGTTCCACTCGCTTGCCGATTGCCTGTACCTTGGTAAGGGTCGACTTGTTCACAACAAGGAGTTCAGGTCGTATGTCAGAGCCCACATCGAAGGTTCGTTGGCCATGGCTCTTGCTCGCTGTCCTGGGTCTGGGCGGTGCGCTGTATTTGCCTCTGATGCAGAACGCGAAACAAAGCAGACCGTCAGTGCCAAGCGAAGGAGCCCGAGCGCCCGATCTCCTGCTACGACCTGCACAGCGCAGCACGTCGGAAGCATCCGGGAAGTTGGGTCAGCGCGGTCCCGCGTCGGTGGAAGACAGCGATCCAAGCAAGCCGAGCGGTCCAGAGGATGAGAAGCTGAAGTCGGGGCGACTCGGACTCGGTCATGGACACGGCGGCCACCGCGATCCGAAGCCAGCCGGACCCAATCAAGGTGTCGTCGCTGCCGGACCACTCGGACCGCCCGCAGGTCGCAAAGATCCAACGGTCACCGACCAGCGCACGGATGGGCCCGATGAGCATGCGCCGCAAGGTCCATCACCGACAGAGCCTCGCCTGGCCACCCAGCTACCCAGCACAGCGCCCAAGACAGACAAGCCGAGCGACGGAGCAGCGACTCCAGCAACCACGCCCGATCAGCTTCGTCAGCAGCTTCCCGGTCGCTTTGCGCTGTCCGCCCCGAGCGAGATGCAAGTCGGTCGCAGCGAACATGTCACCGTCGTAGCAGCCGTCGAGCAGCTCCGCGCCATGGTGGCATCCGATCTGCAAGCCGTCACCGGCGGAGCCACCGGGCAGACCGTCAGCACCAAAGACTTGCCACTGTCCCGGCTATTGCGCGTCGAGCTGCGAGCGGACTCTGATGCGGACTTCGAGATTCGGTCCTTTACCCAAGCCGATCAGCGACTGTCTACCGAGCAGTCCACGACGTGGGAATGGTCGGTTACGCCCAAGACCGACGGAGACAAGAACCTGACGGTGGTCATCAGCAACCTCGTCGATGGCCAAGGGCTACCGATCGCAGTGACGATTGCGCATCGTACGCTTCACGTCTCGCTGTCGCTGACGCAGCGGGTTCGCGAGCTGGCCGGGACCGCGACCTCGGCGGGAAGTGCGCTGGCGGGACTCGTCGGAACGTGGCTTGGGCTGCTCAAGCCGCTGCTTCAGCGTCGACGAGAAGAAGACACCAGGGCAGTCGCCAAGACCGAACCCGAAGCCAAGTCGAGCGATCCGCCCAAGCCGCCGAGTGACAAGCCTGCGACGACACCACCGGCAGCCGCCAAGTCAGACGCCGATCCACAAGCCTAAGCGCCGGGCGCAGCCGCTACGGCACAAGCTGACGTAGCTTGTCCGTCGATGGCTTCAGTCGTCCCGTCGACAGCGCAAAGCGAATCGTATCGCGCAGCGACTCGTCGAGCGGACGGATTGAATAGCCCAGCTCACGCTTGGCTTTTTCCGACGACACCCAGGTACACATGTGACCCGCTTTGGCGAGCTGCCGCGACAGGCTCGAGTGCTGATGACGCAGCTTCGCACTCCACTCGAGCAGACCTGCCACCGCATAAGCCAGCGGATACGGCGCTTGCGGCGGCGGCGACACACCTGTCACCTCACGAATCGCAGCCAGGAGCTGGGTCAGCGTCACGTTGTTGCCACCCAGGATGTACGTCTCACCGGGCCGACCCTTCGTCAGCGCAGCAACGTGAGCCGCCGCCATCTCTCGGACATCGCCAAAGCTTGGACGGCCTTCGACGTAGACCGGCATCTTGCCACGCACAAACGCCAGGATCGTCGACGTGCTCGACTGATAGATATCGCCCGGCCCGAGTATCACCACCGGACGCAGCGTCACAAGCGAAAGTCCGCGCTGCGCAACCTTCTGGGCTTCGCGCTCTCCGTGAAGCTTGCTGCGACTGTAATCGAGCCCGATGTCGTCGGCATTGCTCGGGGTCGACTCATCGGCAACGCGCTCCTGTGCACTGCCACCCATCGCCGCCACCGACGAAGTCAGCACCGCGCGATCGACCTTGGCCGCAAGCGCCGCTTCCATCACGATGCCCGCGCCCGTCGCATTCACCCGGTACATCAGCTCAGGATTGTCGGGATTAAAGTGCGGCACGCCAGCGGTATGAATCACCGCCTGACAGCCATCCAGCGCCGCCCGCACCGAGTCCCCGTCCAGCACATCGCCATAGGCTTTGTCGACGCTTGCGCCGAACAGCTCGCCGATGTTGTCTAGCTTGCTGCTCTTGCGCACCAGCACCCGCGCCGAGTGCCCCGACTCGACCAGCTTGCGCACCACCCAAGAGCCCAAAAAACCAGTCGCACCCGTGACGAGGACTTTCATGTTGAGCTAGTTCTCATTTTCAAACGTGACGACGTAGCGCTCGATCACAAACGGCACCGGCTTGCCATCTTTGCCCACAGCGGGCTTGAAGCGGCAGCGCGGATCGAAGCGCAAGAAGCCGATCGCGATGTTGTCTACTTCGGGGCTGATGCCCTTCATCTTTTTGATGGCGCGCACCTTGCCACGCTCGTCCAGCTCAATGCGCATCACCACCTGCCCTTCGACGCCCTGAGCGTGCGTTTCCGAGCGCGACCACTTTTCCTTCATGCTCGGGCCGCACTCGTCAGAGTCCATCTCCGGCAGCTTGGCCAGGTTTTCCTCTGCGACGGGACGATACTCACTACCACCTGGCGCACTCGACGGCGGCAGCGGCGGAATCTCTGTCACCTTGGGCCGCTTGCCAGGGTCTGCCATCGTGGTGTTGCCCGTCGCCACCGCGATACCGCTTCCGCCGGTCTGGCTCGGATCGATACCGAACACGGGCCGTGGCGGCTCTTTGGGCGGCTCTGCCGGGGGCGGCGTCGAGGGCTTCGGCGCTTCCGCCGGCTTTGGCTGCCGCTTGGTGATCTTCTTGGGCGGCTCCGGGGGCTTTGGCTCCTCGGGCTTGGGTGGCTCCGGCTTCGTCTCAGGAGGCGGCGGGGGCGGCGGCTCCTTCGGCTTGCGGAACTCGACCTCGACCACCGTCGGACCGACTTTGTCGGGCGGCTTGGCCAGGTACAAATACATCAGGATCCCGCTGTGCAGCGCCGCCGCCAGCAGCATCCCGATGCCATCAAACTTGGTGACGATTCCGGTCACGTCCCGTCAGTCGCCATCGCGAACTTGGTGACGCCCAGCGTCTTCACCAGATCGACGATATGCATGACATCACCGTAGGCGATGCCTTTGTCACCGGCAATCACCGCCTGGATGTCCTTGTTTTTGGTCACAAGGTCGGTGATCTGCACCCGCGCCTTCGTCTCATCGACCTTTTCGCCGTTGAGGAACAGGTCGTAGCCGCCCTCCCCGTTTGGCTTCTTGGTCAGCGTCAGCGCCAGCGTGGTCTTCTGCGTCTCATCACCGCTTGCGGCCTTCGGTAGCTCGACCTTGATCGACGGGTTGTTCGCAATCATCGGCGCCGCCACCATCATGATGATGAGCAGCACCAGCGTAATATCGACGAGCGGCGTCACGTTGATGTCGGCAATCATGCCGCCGCCGTCATCATCTCCGCTCGAAAGAGCCCCGCCCGCCATTAGCTTGCCTCCGCTGCCTTGGCCCGGCTCTTGCCTTTGGCGTCGTCCGAAGCGCTGTCGTGATGCGCACTGCTTTCGGCCCGCAGCGCCGCCAGGATCACCTGCATCACCGCATCAATGTGGGATGAGATTCCACGCACCTGACGATTGTAGAAGTTAAAGAACACGACCGCCGGGATTGCAACGAGCAGACCGACGGCAGTGGCGACCAGTGCTTCCGAGATACCGGCCATGACGATCGCGATGCCACCGGACTGGTTGGCCGCCAGGTCACGGAACGCCTTGATGATGCCGAGGACCGTTCCAAACAGACCGATAAACGGGGCGTTGCTGCCAAGCGTGCCCAAGAAGGCCAGGTTGCGCTCGAGCCGAAGCTTGACGCGCGCCTTGGCTCCGAGCATCGCCGCTTCCACTGCATCGGCACCGCGCTCACAGTCGGCAAGTCCCGCCCGCGCCACTTCCGCTTCCAGGCCCTTTTCCGAGTCGACCCGCTTTCGTGACTCTGCAAAGCGATGGTCGAGCAGCAGCTTGCGCAGGTCATCGGCCAGGCCCGCAAAGTCGGTCCGTAGGCTGAAGTAGTACAGACCGCGCTCAATCGCGATCGCGAGGCTGATCACCGACAGGAAGATCAGCAGCCACAGCACCCACTCGGCGCCGAGGAGGGTAAAGGCAAGAAGTTTCTGTGTCAGGTTCATCGGACTGAAAGCTCTCCCGTGGGCGTTTGGACGCTGCGTGCGGTGTATTCGATGTCTTGAGAGGACTTTCGCCGTCAAACGAGTCGCTTGAAGGCTCGGTCCGCGTCGCAGTCGCCGATTTACATGCGGGTGGTCAAAATCTTGGTGGGGAGTGTAACGGCTCAACCCGCAAGCTCGCAACCGGAAGTTCGCGCTGGGCCTCGGGAAAGGGCCTATAAAAAATACATGAAAGACTCACCGATCGTTGCGCTGGCGCTGCGCTGTACCGGGTTTTTGGAACGCTACCTGCCGGATGCGTTTGTGTTTGCTCTTGGGGCGACGGGGCTGTGCCTGGGCGCGGGCTGGCTGTGGACGGGCACGGGCCTGGGGACGATGCTCGACGGCTGGGGCAAGGGCTTCTTCTCGCTGCTCGGCTTTACGCTGCAGATGTCGCTCATCATCATCTTGGGTCACGTCGTCGCGAGCGCCCCGCCGGTGGCCCGACTGCTGGGACGGCTGGCGGGGCTTGCGCAGACGGCCAAGGGTGGCGTGACGCTGGTGGCGCTGCTGGCGATGCTGTCGTCGTGGCTCAACTGGGGCTTTTCGCTGACGTTTTCGGCGATGCTGGCGCGGGCGACGGCGCGACGGTTTGCCGCGCGGGGTCAGCCGATCGACTATCGAGCGCTGGCGGCGGCGAGCTTCCTGGGGCTGGGGAGCATCTGGGCGCAGGGGCTGTCGGGCTCGGCAGCGCTGCAAATGGCGACGACGGGCGCACTACCGCCGGGGCTGCAAGGGCACGGCATTGCACTGTCGCAGACGATCTTTTTGTGGCAGTCGCTTGTGTCGGTGGTGGTCGAGGTATCAGTGGTGACGGCGCTGTTTTGGCTGATCGCCCCGCGTGAGTCGGACGCGGTGACGGCAGCGGCGCTGGGGATTGACCTTACCGACGATACGCATCCCGAGGTAGAGCCGTCGAAGCTGCGTCCGGGGGAGCGACCAGAGCACTCGCTTGGGCTGTCGCTCTTGTTTGTGGCGCTGGCGACGGCGTACCTGACCCGCAGCCTGATCAGCGCGCCGTCGGTACTAGAGGCGGTGAACCTGAACACAATCAACCTCGGGCTGCTGACGCTGGGGACGGCGCTGCACCGGACTCCGGCGCGGCTGCAGCGGGCGTTTGCACAGGCGACTCCGGCGGTGTGGGGAGTGATCTTGCAGTTTCCGTTCTACGGGGGGATCGCGGGGGTGCTGGCGAGCGCGCACCTCAACGAACGGATCGCGGGGCTGTTCGTGGGGGCAGCGAGTCAGGGGACGCTGCCGCCGCTGGTGGGGCTGTACTCGCTGGTGCTTGGGATCTTTGTGCCGTCGGGGGGCTCGAAGTGGCTGATCGAAGCGCCGTACGTGCTGGAGGCCGCGTCGCGACTGCACGTTCACGCGGGCTGGATGGTGGCGGTGTACGACCTGGGGGAAGCGCTGGCGAACCTGGTGCAGCCGTTTTGGATGCTGCCGGTGCTGGGGATCTTTGGGCTGCGGGCTCGGGACGTGATGCGGTACACGGTGATCACGTTTTTTGTCTTGCTGCCGGTGGTGATGGGGCTGACGTATGGGCTGGGGCTGACGCTGACGCGGTAGCTCTCGGAGCGGGGCCCCCCTTCCCTGCGACGCTTTTTTGTCGTGCCGCAAGCGTCCCGAAAAAAAGGTCTCCGGTCGGCCCCACTCCTCTTTGGGGACGCTCGGAGTGCTTGGGCCTACTCTTCGAGTGGCCTGGCGGTACTTGCAGAGTGCTGGGGCCTACTCTTCGAGTGGCCTTTCGGTACTTTCGGCGTTCATCGGCCTACTCTTCGAGTGGCCTGGCGGTACTTGCAGAGTGCTTGGGCCTACTCTTCGAGTGGCCTTTCGGTACTTGCAGAGTGCTGGGGCCTACTCTTCGAGTGGCCTCGCGGTACTTTCGGTGTTCATCGGCCTACTCTTCGAGTGGCCTGGCGGTACTTTCGGAGTACCTGGCGGTACTTTCAGAGTACCTGGCGGTACTTGCGATGGGGCGGGTTG
>CALMML010000086.1 GCA_937868485.1 uncultured Myxococcales bacterium
CACTGCGCTATACCAAAGAGCGGAAGCAGGGCAGCTCGATCAAGAACTTCAAAGATCCGAACGTGCCGCGTGTGCCGATCATCGAGCACCCGGATGTGCGTCGGATGCTGCTCGATATGAAGTCGCGGGTCGAAGGTCTGCGCTCGCTGATTGCGAAGCTGGCGAGTCATAACGATCGTGCGACGCTGGCTCAGCATGGCGGCGGGGACGGAAACGCGAGCTATCACCTGGGTCAGGTGGAGCTGCTGACTCCGCTCGTGAAGGCGTACGGCAGCGATCAGGCGTTCCGCATCTGTGAGACGGCGATTCAGACGCTCGGCGGTGTCGGTTACACGTCGGACTACGGCATTGAGCAGTACTGCCGCGACGCGAAGATCTTTTCGATCTACGAGGGAACCAACCACATTCAGGCGATGGATCTGGTCGGTCGCAAGCTCGGCATGGCGGGCGGAGCGAACCTGCAGGCGTATCTGTCAGACGTGACCAACTTCGTTTCGGCGCACAGTGAGCATCCGACGCTCGGCGCAGAGGTGAAGCTGCTGGGAGAGACGACGACGGCGCTTCAGGGAACGACGATGCGGCTTCTGTCGTGGTTCTACGGCGGACAGCTCGATCTGGTTCCGCTCGTCGCGAATCGCTATCTGGAGATGATGGCGGAAAACACGATCGCGTGGCTGCTGCTCGACCAAGCGGTGCTGGCGGAAAAGAAGCTGGCAGAGCTTGGCGCGGACCATCCCGATCACTCGTTCTATCAGGGCAAGCGTCACGCGGCGCACTACTTCGCGCGCAACGTGCTGCCCGGCGTCATCGACAAGGCGAACTTGCTGGCGCGGGAAGACAAGAGCCCGATGGAAATCTCCGACGCTGCGTTTGCTCGAATCTAACGACGCAGGCTATTCGGTGAGGGTCGCGATGCCAGTGCGGCCCACACCGATGCCAAACACGCTGACTTCATAGCCCATCGGTGAGAGCTTGCTTTCGATGCCCGGCCCAATCAGGACGCCGATGGCATGGCTCTGCCCTTGGGTGACTTGAAGCTGCGAGAGCACGCCAGACGGAACGAGTCCTGCGCCTTTGCTTCCGTCGAACACGCACTCGATCAGCGAGCCTTGGCTGGTTCCCATGTCCTGGGTTAGCTCGACGCGGACCGTGCTTCCCGACGGAAGAGCGGACCACGACAGCGACAGATCCTGCCGCTTGCTAAGCACCCACATCAGGTCGATGCGCGCAGGGCTGGGCGTCTGAAGGGCAAACACCGGGCTTGGGATGCCAAGCGAGGTCTGCCACGCCGGAACGTCTTTGCCGACCGCGCTGACGCTGATGCTCTGGCCTCGCTGAAAGACCAGCGTCGATGTGCTGCGGTATTCACTGTAGGTTCCAAGCTGGCTCGGGCTGAGCACGACGTCTTCGTTGCCGCCTTTGATGCTGATGTCACCCGAGGAAGGAACGCCGGACAAGCTGCCGCAGCGATAGATCGAGCAGGTTCCGACTTGGCTGCGCGTGCAGACCGGACTTGCGGCGCTCGGATCGAAGAACAGCGCCATCGCCATCGACTGCTCGAAGGTGTCCAGACCCGATGTCACCGATGAGCTACCGATGCGAACCAGGCCAAGCTTGGGCGGCTGCGCGAGGTCGGGCATTGACTGCGGACCTTCTTCTACGGTCGCACAGCCCGAAACACAGATCGCGGCAAACAGCGTGGCGGAAATCAGTCGAAGCGATGTCATGGCGCGGACCTCTTACTGGGCTTGGAACAGTCGCTGCGCTTCGTCGTAGGTTTCGCGACTGCCGATATCGAGCCACATTCCCTCGATGCGATAGGTAAAGCACGGCAGTTGCGGATACAGCCACTCGACGAGACGTCCCGGCTGATCAGGATTTTTCCCTTCCGCCAGGTAGCGATGCAGCCACGGCAGCACGTCTTTGGGATAGTGATAGAGCGCGATCGCGGTGACGGTGCTGATGGGTTTTTGGGGCTTTTCTTCGAAGAAGGTGATTCGTCCTTCGTCGTCGAGCCCGAGGTTGTTGTACTTGCGGATCTGGGTCAGGTCACCGACGTCGTAGACCCCGACGAGGACTCCGCGCTGCTTGGCGGTCGCAACGAAGCCTTCGAGCGTGCCGGAAAACAGGTTGTCTCCGGCGACAACGATCAGGTCATCGTCGATGTTGTGACTGCGCAGGACGTAGCCGATGTCGCCGATGGCTCCCAGTCGGTCTTCGTTGCTGGTGGTTCCGTCATCGACGATGTGGATGGTCTTGTCGGCGAACATGCCACCGTGCGAATCGGACCATGCGCGGAAGTTGGGCGCGTAGCGACGATTGGTGACGACGTAGATCGCGTCGATTTCAGGACACGCCGAAAACTTGTCGAGGACGTGATCGATCATCGGACGTCCTGCGACGGGAAGTAGCGGCTTGGCCTGGTTGTCGGTGAGCGGTCTTAAGCGGGTCGCGTAACCTGCCGCAAGGACGAGCAGCTTCATGACAGAAAGCGTCGCCCGACGGCGACAGCAGGTCAAGTGGGATAGCGGGAGAAGCGGTGTGATAGCGCGGCGTAGCTAGCGAAGCTGGACGAGGCTGAGCACGCCGACGTAGGCGTAGCCGATGAAGAACAGAAACAGGAACGGCAGCGACATCCAGTGACCGTTGTGCATCGCCAGGACGATGGCCAGTGCGAAGTACGCGGCAAAGCCGACCTCAATCGCGGGAACGATGGTCTTGTTGGCGCGATACTTCTTGCTGCGCCACGCTTCGATCTTGGCGACAACGCCGTGCTTCGGGGTGCGGACAAACTCGCCCGATTCACGCTGCATCAGCGCTTCAATGACGGCGCGGGTCTGGTTGATGCAAAGGCCAATGCCGAGCGACATCATGAGCGGCAGACGCTTGATGGTGCGCAGCCAGCCGCCGCGATCGATCTCACGCTGACTGGTGATGTAGAAGGCCGCAACCGACAGCGTGGTTCCGAAGAACAGCGGCAGGTCGATGAGCAGAACCTCGCGCAGACCGTGCGTGGTGCGAACGAGCAGGTTCGGCAAAAGCAGCAGCGACAGAAGAAGCAGCAGCGGATACGCGAAGTTGTTGGTCAGGTGAAAGAACGCTTCGGTCTTCACCGACAGCGGCGCATCGGATCGCAGGATCGTCGGCAGCAGCTTCTTGGCGACCTGAATCGAGCCCTTGGCCCAGCGGAACTGCTGGCTCTTGAAGCTGTTCATTTCGACGGGAAGCTCGGCGGGCGACACGACGTCGGGCAGGTAGACAAAGCGCCAGCCCTTGAGCTGCGCGCGGTACGAAAGATCCATGTCTTCCGTCAGCGTGTCGTGCTGCCAGCCACCCGCATCGCTGATCGCGGAACGTCGCCAGATGCCGCCGGTGCCGTTGAAGTTGAAGAAGCGACCCGAGCGATGACGCGCGGTGTGTTCGATGACGAAGTGACCATCGAGCATGAGCGCCTGGACTTCGGTGAGCGCCGAGTAGTCGCGGTTTAGGTGATCCCAGCGGACCTGAACCATCGCGACTTTGGGGTCGGAAAAGAAGTGAATCGTGCGCTCGAGGGTGTCCGGCTCAGGAATGAAGTCGGCATCGAAGACCAGCAGGAACTCGCCCTTGGCGGTCTTTAGGCCGTTTTCGAGCGCGCCCGCCTTGAAGCCAGTGCGGTCGGTGCGGTGAACGTAGGAGATCTCGATGCCTTGTGCGGCAATCTCGGCGACTTTGCGCTTGCACAGCTCTTGCGTCTCGTCGGTGCTGTCGTCGAGCACTTGGATCTCGAAGCGATCGCGCGGGTAACGAATCTGTGCCACTGCATCGAGCAGACGCTGCGCCACGTACATTTCGTTAAACAGCGGCAGCTGAACCGTGACCTTGGGCAGCTCGCGCATCTGACCGATGGGCTCGGGACGGTGATCGCGATAACGGTAATACAGGTACACCAGCTGCGACCGATGGAAGCCGTACACCGCCAGTCCGAGGAAGACGAGCAGGTACGCAATGATAAGGACCTGATTGTAGGCCGACAGCGACGCGGCGAAGAAACTTGAAAGTACCGACATGATGGTTTGAGTTTCCGTTTGCGAGCCAGACGCTCGCCATGCCGGTACTTTTGCGACAGCGTCAGGTCACGATTGTCACCAAATTGTAATTTTTCGTGTTTTTCTGTCGGTCCCTGTCGGGCTTTGTGCGGCGGAAAAGCCAATGAAATCGCGGGCTTGGCTCGTCGGTCTGCGCGAATGCGTGATGTCGCCTGTGCAAGGTGCTGCGATTTTGGACAATTTCTGCGGCGAATGCTGGGCTCGTCTTCGATAATGCCGAGTCATGAGCGCGCACACCGTGACCCGCAAAAATCGCTTTCTGGCTGCCTGCGCTGGAGAGCCCGTTGACACCGTTCCGATTTGGCTGATGCGACAGGCCGGGCGCTATCTGCCGGAATACCAAGCCACCCGTCAGAAGGCGGGAGATTTCTTGACGCTGTGCACCACGCCGGAATTGGCGGTGGAGGTGACGCTTCAACCAGTTCACCGTCTGGGCGTCGACGCAGCGATCTTGTTTTCGGACATTTTGCTGCCGCTGCGAGCGATGGGCATGCCGCTGTCGTTTACGGACGAAGGGCCTCGGCTTCAGCCGCTCGGGGACGAAGCGGCGATTGATGCACTGCGCGTGCTATCGCCCGACGAGCTTCCCGAAGTCCTGACCACGATTCGGCTGCTTCGTCGCGAGCTGTCCGACGTGGTGCCGCTGATTGGCTTTGCGGGCGCTCCGTTTACGCTGCTGACGTACGCTGTCGAAGGTCAGACGGGAAAGAGCTTCGTTCGTAGCAAAAAGCTGCTCTATTCGCAGCCGGAGCTTGCGCATCGACTGCTCGGCAAGATCGCGGACTCGCTGATTGCGCACCTGACGGGACAAGCGAAGGCGGGAGCGCAAGCGCTGCAGCTGTTTGACTCGTGGATTGGTGTGCTGTCGCCGGAAGACTATGCGGTCTTTGGTGCGCCGTACGTCGACAAGGTGCTGACGGCGCTGCGACCGCTTGGCGTGCCGCTCATCTACTTTCCCCTCGGTGGCCTGTCGCTGCTGCCGCAAGTGGGCAAGCTGTCAGCGGACATTGTGTCGATCGACTGGCGGCAGTCGCTGTCGGTGGCCAAGCAGCAGCTTTCGTCGAATCAGGGTCTACAAGGCAACCTCGAGCCGCTGTTGCTACTCGGTCCGCTGGGGCAGCTGGAAGCGCGCGTCAAGCAGGTGCTGGCTTCGGCGCCTCGTCGTCGCTACATCTTCAACTTGGGGCACGGACTCACGCCGGAAATTCCGCCCGCTCACGTCGAGGCGCTGGTCGAGATGGTGCATCGCCTCGGGCAGTCGGTGGATTAGCTGTAGCGACGGATGAACAGCTCGCGTAGCGGCGTGTGGTTGCTGATGAGCGCGAGCGTCTCGTCGGCGTGTCCGATGCAGTAGCCGTTGCCGATGAGCATGTCGATGTCGCGGCTGATGCCTTCCGCTCCGAGCGCAGCGGCGGTAAAGCTCGTGGCCATCGAAAAGTAATAGACCGTTCCGCCCTGACGACAGCAGAGGATCGCGGCCATCTCGGCCCGAGGCGCACTGACGCAGCTTACGACTAGATCGAACTCTCCGTCGCGACACGCAACATCTGCGACGGAAAGTGCATCGGCAGCATCGGCTGGCCAGATGTGATCGTAGATTCCGAGCGCGCTCCCTTCGGCCAGTGCTGTGGGATAGCTCTCGACACCGACGACAACTTCGGCTCCGGCTTGTTTGGCAGCGGCTCCGACGAGAAGACCTGACTTTCCACAGGCTCCCAGGACCAAGACTCGTCGCACACGCTTGCCCGGTCGCGTGTCTTGACACAGTCGTGTGACTTGCGGTGCCGCGCCAGCCACGTCGAGCGCAGACAACGCCACCGACTCAGGCAGATTGGCGGGCAGCCGGGCATAACATCCCGAGTCGAACAGGATCGCCGTTCCGACGATGCTGACCTGATGTGCGTGCAAGTTGACGCGGAGCACTTGCTCGATCTGAAGCGGCGTGAGCGACAGCGAGACCAGCGTCGCGATGCGATCACCAGGCTGAAGCGTCCGATGGTGCGCCGACAGCTTGGATCCGACGTGACGAACGCGTCCGAGCAGCATTCCGCCCGAGCCCGTCACTGGATTGTGCATTTTGCCGCGCTTTTCGACGGTATCGAGGATCTGTGTGCGAACACCTTGCTCGATGTCGCTCGACGAGCTGCGCGCAACCTCTTCCATCTGACGGAAGCTGGCTGCGTCGATGTTCAGTCGCTCGACGTCGATGCTGATCTCGTAGTCGTGTCCGTCGCTGCGATTGGGACTGCTATCGACAGACCAAGCGGCTTGGGGTAGCACGCGAACTTCGTCGAGAACGCGATGAAGCCCGTAGCGAAAGTGCAGAGGAATGGACTCGGCAGTCATGGATGAAAACCTCGACAGAGCGCAGAGAGGAACACGTTACTCTAGCCGCTGAACCCGCCAGCGTCCTTCTTCGAGCAGGAGCACCGCTTCTTGGTCTTCGCCAAGTGGCAAGCGTGCGATGGTGTCTTCGACGATCAGCGGCTCTTCGCTGTGCTGTCTCAGACGTTCAACTTGCGCGGAAATCTTGGGCTCACTTGTAAACCGCTGCTTGAGCGCATCGACGGTGAGCTTGCTTTCCAACGACTTGGGCACAAAGCGCAGCAGCACGTCGAATCGCTGTCGGGAATATGCCAAGACAAACGATCGCAGCGCCTGTTGCGGCGTGTTTTGCGGATAAAAATCGAGCGGATTTTGAAAGAAGAGATACGGCGTCTCGGCTTCTTTTTTCGTCGCAGACACCTCTTTGCTCAGCCGCAGCGTCAGATCGCTTGTGAGCTTGGCGTCCGCCAGATACACCGTCGTCGGCTCTGCCGCGCGTAGCTCGTCGAGAAGCAGACGACTTTGCCCCGGCTGTTCTTCCAGCAGCTTGATGAAACAGGCTCGACTACAGCGCGTGCGAAAGTCGGGGCTCAGCCTCGAGTACGCCGCGTCTATGTCGCCGCTGGTGGTGTCGTGCAAGAAGCTGCTCAGCGTCTGTTTCGGATTCCTGCTCGACGGACCACAGGCCGTCATCGTCGCAAGGATCAGCAGCGCGAGCACCTTCACTGCTTGTCTCCGTCGCTGGTAGAGACAATGAGCCGATACGGTGCGTCGAAGCAGGTGCGACGATCGCGGCTGCTTACTTTGAGCACGACCTCGCCGCTGGTGGTGATGGTCTGCTCCGTTTGTTTGCCGTCGCTGCCTTTGGCTGCTTCGTCTTTTTTGCCGCGACCGTCGTCTTTGCCCTTGGCTTTGCCGTCGCTGGGCTTGGCTTCACTGCGGACGACATCGAGGCTGGCTGTGCAGTCTCCACCGGGGAGCTGAAGCTTGGCCTGATACGTCAGCGTCTGTCCGTCGGTGGCGCCTATGCGATAACAGTCGACATCTTGCGGCCATAGAAAGCCTGCGATCTCGGCAGTTCCCGACGACAACGTGAGCGCATTGGCTTGCGCTGGGCAGGCATCGTTGGGTTCCGCTTCGGCATCTTCCAGTGGTGCTTCGACGAGCGTCCGCAAGTGATAGCGAGCTTCTCCGGGCGCTTTGGCAAAGCTCTGTCCTCGGACAGCGACGAAGACCCGCGCACTTCCAGCAGGCAGTGTGACGTTGCGAAGCTGTAGCTCTTCTTTTCCCTTACTGGCTTGTACGTCGAGAACGAGCTTTGGCGCTTGGGTTGATCCGTCGCTGCCTGAACCTGCTGGTTCCACAAGGATGCGAACGGCTGGCTGCACCGACGGAGTGCTGAGCGTCAGACGCAGAATCGCCGACTGTCGCAGCCCTTCGCTGTCGGGGGTCGCTTTTCGTCCCGGTGCCGTCGGTAGCTGGATCACAAAGAAGTCTTCGTCTCGTCTCGTCGACAGCGTGCCGGATGCATCGCTTCCGAGCATCGGCGTGGCCTGCGCGAGGCTGTCGTTCGGCTCAAACTCACTGTCAGGCGCTGCGGGCAGCGAAGAAACGGAGAGCTGATAGGCTCCGAGCGTCGGTTCGTGGGCTGCTTCGGGCTTCACTCGGCCTCGGACGCGAACATACAGCGGCTGCCCAGGACGGAGGGTCAGTCCCCACAGTCGCTCACCTTCGCCCAGCTTGCGCTCGTCGATGGTTCCGAGTGACTCGCCGCTTTCCGAGAACAGCTCCAGCGACAGATCGGGCGCACCACTTGCGTCAATGCGCAGCGTCTGTGCCGTTGGAAGGGCAGGCCAGATGAAGAAGTCGTCGTCACCGCGTCCAGCTCCTTGCGAGGTCGGAGCCAGCAGCGAGCCACGTAGCACTTTTTGCGGATCGAGCCGCTGCGCGTGCTCTCGATCGTCGTTCGGTTCGGTCTCTGCAAGCGGAGCCAGCTGTGAAGTCGGGTTCGCGAGCTGTTTGGCCGCGACATCGATGACTTGCACCGATGGGCCTAGATCTTTCGATACCGGCAGCGGCTTGCGGGGATTGCAAGCCCACAGCCCGAACACCGCAATGAGTAGAAGCGATCGGCGCGACATATCCAGCGAGTGTTGCCTAAGCGGGGGAAAAGCGGCAGTACGGATGACTAGCTGTCGGATTCGGCGCTCGCTTCACCTTCTTGCGCCAAGGCGGAAGGCAGCGTTGCCATGAACTCGGCTTCCGAGACCAGCTGTCCTGCGACATGGACTTCGCCTCGGAACTTCCAAATGCGACCACGGCCCCGCAGCAGCGATGTCGTCAGCACCAGCTGATCGCCTGGCACCACCGGCTTGCGGAAGCGCGCTTTGTCCATGCTGACCAGATAGAACGCCTGCTCGCCGGCTTGTTTGCCCAGCTTGAGACAGGCATGCACAGCCGCCGTCTGCGCCATCGCTTCCAGAATCAGCACGCCGGGCATCACCGGGTGTCCGGGAAAGTGACCCACGAAAAACGGCTCGTTGATGGTCACGTTCTTGATGGCGCGGCAGGTCTCGCCGCCGAACTCAGTCACCCGATCGATGAGCAAGAACGGATAGCGGTGCGGCAAAAGCCGCATGATCGCCGTGACATCCAGCGGCAGTGCAGGGCCTTCGCTCACGACTACTTGCTCCCAGGGGCTGGCGCGGCGGGGGCCGGGGCCTTCATTTCGTTTACCTTGCGGATGACTTCGTTCGTGATGTCCATCGGGCTCTGCTGCGGCCACAGCACCACATCGCTGCGCAGCACCATCGCGAAGTTGTCGCGGCGAGCCAGTCCGTCGATCGCGCGAACGACCTTCTCTTGCAGCGGCTGAAGCACCTTGGCTTCCTTCTGGCCGATGTCCTGCTGCGCGCGCTGCAGCGCTTCTTGAAGCTGCATCACCTTCTGCTGAAGCTCTTCCCGCTTTTTCTGCGCGGCGGCGGGCTGAAGCACCGACTGCTGCTTGAGGAAGTCCTCTTCCAGCTTCTTGAGCTCATCCTGCTTCGACAGCAACTCTTTTTGCTTGCGGTCGGCTTCGGCCTTGAGGCTTCCGATGCTCGCCTTGCCTTCGTTGGTTTCTTCGATGGCGCGACGGATATCAACAATCGCAATCTTCTGCTGCGCATGAGCCACGGCTCCCGACAGCATCACCGCACCCGCTACGCTCAGACCCAACGTCCATTGCACGGCTCGATTTAACATCTCGTAAGACTCCTGTTTCTTGGTGGTGAAAGGTTGTGCGCAGGTTGCAAGACGCAAGATGGCGTACCGCGCATTCATTAGAAGAAGTTGCCGATGGTGAACTCGAAGACCAGCGGATCTTCACCGGGCTGCGGATTCAGGGGGATGCCCCACTCGAAGCGAAGCGGACCAATCGGCGAGAACCAACGGAAGCCAAAGCCGACGGAGTAGCGCAGGTTTTGGAACGTTGGATAGTGAACACAGGGGTTGAACACCTCGGGAAGGGCTGACGTCGCCGTCGCGCTCGTGCAGTACTTCGCTTCGAGGTTATAGCCGTTGCCCATATCAAAGAACACCACGCCTTTGATCTGGACAGCCGGGATGATCATGAACTCGATTTCGCTGTTCAGGATGAGCTGCCAGTTGGCACCGACGCTGAACTGGGTGAGATACGAGCCGGGCTCCAGCGCGCTTTGAATCTGAATCCGTGGTCCCAGCGAGTACAAACGATAGCCACGAATGCTCTGGATGCCACCGAGGAAGTATCGCTCGTAGATGGGCACGCCTTCCGCTCGACGAGAGAAGACCAGGCCGCTTTCCGCGTTCAGACGGAAAATGAACGGACCCCAAATCGGACGATAGAAGCGCGCATAGCCCGAGACGCGGATGTAGTCGATTTCCGACGCGAGATAGCGATCCGCGACCTCGACCGACAGAAGGTGAAACATGCCCTTCGTCGGGAACATGCGGTCATTGCGGGAATCAAACTGCGTCCACAGCCGAACCGAAGACGACCAGCCGCGACGATACAGGTTGGCGAGCGTTCCACCCGCAATCGACTGAACCTGCCCGAAGCCCGAGATCGACAGACCTTGGCTGTTCTGACCGATCGAGACCCACTCCAGCTTGTACGTTCCGAGCAGTCGGAAGTAATCGCCGAACAGGTAGCCCCACGTCAGGTCTCCACCGCGCGTCGTCCGATTGAAGTTCGGATAGTAGAGCAGCTGGTTATAGCCCGAAAACGAGAAGGTGACGTTCGAGTCGAGGAAGTACGGATCGATGTAGTTTATCGAAAACAGCTGTCGCAGCGACGAAAGCTGAGCCGACAGCCGCAGCGAGGTGCCTCGACCGAACAGGTTGTTTTGCGCGATCTGCGCCTGCGCGATGAAGTTTTCGACCGACGAAAAGCCCGCACCAATCTGGAAGGTTCCCGTCGGACGCTCGGTCACTTCGATGTTGACTTCGAGCCGCTCGTCGGTGGTCCCTCGCTTGGTCGAGATCTCGACCTTTTCAAAGAAGCCCAGCGCTTGCACACGGTTCTTCGAAAACTCGACGAGCGCTTCCGAGTACAGCTCACCTTCAAAGATCTTCAGCTCGCGACGGATGACCTTGTCGCGCGTCTTGGTGTTGCCTCGGACGTTGATGCGCTCGAAGTAGACCTTTTTGCCCTGCTGAAGATCGAAGGTCAGGTCGACGATCTTCTTTTCCGCATCAATCTGGGTGAGCGGCGTCACGTTGACGTTCGCGTAGCCCCGATTTTTGTAGAAGTTGTTGATGTTCTGGATGTCCTGACCGAGCTTCGAGCGATTGAACTGGTCGCCGGGACGAACCTTCAGTCCGCGCAGCATCTCGTCTTTCGGGATGAGCAGCTCTCCCTGAAAGTCCAGCTTGCCGAGCTTGTAGATGTCGCCTTCCTCGATGGGAATCGAGATATACAAAAAGCGCTTGTCGGGGGACATCTCGACCGTCGGCTTGCCGATCTTCACCGTCACGTAGCCGTGGTCGTAGTAGTACGCGGTCAGCAGCAGCACATCGCGCTCGAACGCGTCTTCTTTGTACGTACCAGCCGACGTCAGAAACGACAGCCAGTTGCCTTCTTGGGTCGCCATCACCGAGCGAAGCTCTTCGTCGCTGGCGTGACGATTGCCCAGGAACGTGATCTTGCGAACCTCGACCTTGGCGTGCTCGTCGACGATGAAGTAGACATCAAGCTGCGTTGCCGAGTGAATCTTGATCTCGGACTTGACGTCGGCGAGGTAGTAGCCTTTTTCGACGTACAGGTCGTGGATCTTTTCGACGTTGCGCTTGATCTTCGCCGGGTCGTAGATGGTGTCTTTTTTCAGGTCGAGGATCTCGTTGATCTTGTCGAGCCCTACTTCGCTGTTGCCCGAGACGTAGATCTTGCGCAGCGAGCGCTTTTCGCGAACTACGTAGTTCAGCAGGATTCCGCCCGAGTCGCCTTCTTCCCACTCGATGCGCACATCGTCGAACGAGCGCATCTTCCACAGCGTCTTGAGGTCTTCTTGAATCGTCTCGAGCTTGAGCGGCTGACCTTCTTCAGCGGGCTTTACACCAAAGCGTTCTTCCGTCGACAGAGCGCGCTGCATCGCTGCGGCTTCGACTTTGACATTGCCTCGAAAGCCGATCTTTTCAATGCGGCGACCAATCGGAATGTCACCGTCTGCGCGGGCGGTGACGCTGCTGAGCATCAGCCCGAGAAAGCACGCGAGAAGTAGCCAGTACGATCGCTTCAAACGGCACCTTCCTGTGCGGCTGAACTGCGGAGTTGTGATTCGTCATCGGTGAGGATGCGACCATCGGCCATGTGTACACGCCGAGGCATGCGCGCCGCCAGATCTTCGTTGTGCGTGACGACGATCATGGTCATGCCTCGCTCTCGGTTGAGCTCGACCACCAGCTCGTGGATGGCTGCGCCGGTGCGCGCGTCCAAGTTGCCGGTCGGTTCGTCGGCGAGGAGCAGTCTCGGTTCCATGACCAGCGCTCTGGCCAGGGCGACGCGCTGCTGTTCGCCGCCGGACAGCTCACCGGGACGGTGCTGAAGCCGGTGTCCAAGTCCCACTCGCTTGAGCAGCTCTGTCGCACGCTGTTCGGCCACGCTGCGCTCGATCCCAGCGATGAGACCTGGCATTGCTGCATTTTCGACAGCCGAAAACTCCGGCAACAGGTGATGGAACTGAAAGACAAAGCCGATGGTGTGATTGCGAAATGCTGCAAGTGCCGTTGGAGTCAGCGACGTAACGTCGGACCCATCGATGACGACCTTGCCGGAAGACGCAATGTCCAGCGTGCCGAGTACATGAAGGAACGTGGACTTGCCTGCTCCCGAGGCTCCGACCACGGCGACCATCTCTCCGGCTTTGATCGAGAGATCGATCCCTTTGAGGACCTCGATCGGACGACCGCCGAATGCAAAGGCCTTTCGTAAAGCAATAATCTCAACGGGTGCGCCGGGCATGGTATTGGCGAGGGCAGGGAGCGTACTTATCTAGTCGTGGCATGTCAAATGGCCCGTCGCGCTGTTTGCGTTTCGTTCGCTGTCAGTCGGGGCCCGTGACCAAATGAGCCGTCTCATCGATTGTGATTCGGAAGTTGGCGAGCGAACCTTGACGATTGCGCCGTGTGGAATTCAAACTGAAGGTATCGGCCACGACGGCTGAAAAAGAAGTGGGCGATGCTAGAGCCCTGGATCATCGAACAGATTCGAAAGCGGGAAGAAGAAGATCGGCGGCGACGTGAACAGCAGCCGATCCTTCGAATTCCCGACTATCCACCGCCGCGTGATAGCAGCGACGAAGATCGTGAAGATCATGACGGCCCCGGTGGTGAGCGTGGCGTCGTGATCATCAGCCTGTAGCCTGGGCTGACTATCGCTGTGCGAGCAGCTTGTAGGCTTCGGCAAGCGCTGCGGCGTAGACGATTTTTCGCGGGGTGTGGTGGGTCGCAGCGGCGGCGCGAACCGACTCAAACTCGGGCGCGACATTGAGCACGCTGCGGGTCTCGGGATCTCGTCCCAGCTTGACGTCAATGGATCCAAACGCGGTCGTCACCGACGCAATCTCTCGATCGAGCATCACGCGGGAGACCCGATGAAAGCGCAGCCCGATTGTCGATGTCTCGGCGAGGATGTGCTGGATCACGGCGCTTCGCTTGTCGTCATCGACCAAGGCTGACAGCAGCAGGCCGGGGCGACCCTTCTTCATCAGCGTCTGCGAAAGCCAGGCATCGCGCGCTCCGAGAGACAGCAGCGAGTCCAGGATCGGCGGCACAAGCTGGGGATTCATGTCGTCGATGTTGGCGGAAACTTCCCACAGCGATGCGCCATCTTGGGCCGTGTCCGTCGGCGCGCTGGGACTTGCCAGCGGATGTGACGCGGACTGCTCTTGTCCGGCGAAGATGCGAAGGATGTTGGGGCGATCGGGAAGCTCTCGGGTTCCGGCGCCGTGTCCCGTGGCCACGATGCGCATGGCGGGCATCGGTCCGTAGGACTCCGCGTGAGTGGCGACGATGAGCGCTCCGGTGGGCGTGGTCAGCTCTCCGAGGAGATCGCCGGCTTCCACCTGCGCACCTTTGAGCAGTGCTGCCGTGGCTGGTGCGGGAACAGGAAGCAGTCCGTGTGCGGTGCGAACGCGACCCGTGCCGAGCGGAACGGTTCGACAGACAATCCGGCGTGGACTGATCCAGCTGAGCGCGGCGGCGACTCCGACGATGTCGACGATGGAATCGAGCGCACCGACTTCGTGAAACATGACTTCCGACGGACTGACTCCGTGCATGGCGGCTTCGACGACCGCGAGCCGATCGAACATTCGCAGTGCGCGCGCTTTTACGTCGGCAAGCAGCGGCGCTGAGACGATCATGCGACGAATCTCGGCATAGTGCGTGTGCGGATGCGCGTCGTGATGAGGGTCGTGCGCGTCATGACGAGGCTCGTGCGCGTCATGACGAGGCTCGTGCGCGTCATGACGATGGTCGTGCATGTCATGACGAGGCTCGTGCATGTCATGACGAGGCTCGTGCATGTCATGACGATGGTCGTGCGCGTCGTGATGAGCGCCGTGCAGATGCTTGTGATCGACGTGGTGATGCACAGGCGACGAGATGGA
>CALMML010000087.1 GCA_937868485.1 uncultured Myxococcales bacterium
GCCCCGACCCCACAGTTGAGCAAATCCTGGCCAGACTCCCCAAGGACGAGCGCCGTGTCCTGCTCAGCTTGATTCGGGCGTAGCCGACTCCGACCTGGGCCAGGCCGGTTGCTTGGTGTCGAAGAGCTGCTTTATCCCCCACGCCCGCGCCTTCACTCGCTTTTCCTCTGCTGAGCCCCCGCACCGCGACTCCACGTCTTCCAATAGCGCTTTCTCCAACTTGCGCTTCGCTTCCTCTCAATCGAACTCCCAGAATCCTTCGACCGGGCCGTAGCCGTCGTCAAGGAAGCATTCCAGGCGATGAACGATGCGCAGCCCCTCGCCGAACTTGCTTTGATACCAGCCGCCTCCAATGTGCTTGGCGACGTGCCACAGCCCTAGACTTGTCCCACGGTACACAGCAATCCTTTTTGTCGAACGCCGCCGGATCCTGGGGACGAAAACCGAGCGGTAGCAAGAAGTCGATCGCGGTGGCATCTCTCCCCATCTCGATTGTGAACGGCCACCGAAGCCCCAATACAGAGCCGACGCAGTTGTACATGGGCAGGCTGTCCGCGTGTTCGTCTGTAACGTAGACTTGTGTATCGGACTTGATGTTGTCCACACAGCCTGCGCGGCCTACACTCGTCCCTCGCGCTATGAAGCGGGGCGAGCGGGTGCGCTGGTACCTGATGGGGATGGGGACGGAGGTGGACCTCCACACGCCCCACTGGCACGGTCACACGGTGCTGGTCAACTCCATGCGCACCGATGTCGTGAACCTGCTGCCTGCATCCATGGCGATGGCAGATATGATCCCGGACGCTCCCGGCACCTGGCTCTGCCACTGCCATGTGACCGATCACATCTCGGTGGGCATGCAAGCGCTCTATACCGTCACACCTTGACGCGCTCGTTTCATCTCGGACCCGGCGGCACAGGCGCTCCCCACAGGACGCGCGGCAGCCGCACGATCGTGACGTAGGGGAACCCCGAGACCCCCGCCGCGAAGCCCTCGGGCGCCAGGATCTTCTGCACCACCTTCTCGTCCGTCACCATCGTCGGCAACGGCCCGCCGGGGATCGGGAGCAGGTCGTCCGCGTCGGTGCCGCTCGCCTGGGGGGCGCCGAGCACCGCCATCATCATCGCGTACGCCGGCATCGGCTCCAGCCCCTTCTGAATGCGCAGCCAGGTGTAGACGGCCAGCCCCGCACCGTCGGAGTGATCGTCCCCGGCGATGATCGAGTGCGAGACGATGCCCGGCATCTCCACCGGCTGGAAGACCGGCGGCTTGCCGAGGTCCGCGCCCGGCGGCTTCGGGCTGATCGGGAACGCCGTGTGGAGCAGCACGTACTTCGTCGCCGGGTCGAGCGGCGCGCCGAGGCCCGGGTGCTCGGGGTGCGGCCACAGGTTGCGCCACACCCTCGGGAGCTTCAACCCGTAGGTCGTCTCCCCGCCCGTCCCCTCGGACAGCTCGAACAGCTTGCGGCAAAGCCACACCAGCGCCTCGAGCTGCCTCGCATGCGGAGCCACCAGCGCCACCTGCCCGCTGCACGAGCGCGGCTTGGACTTCCACTGGAACGGAAACTGCGGGCGCGGGCTCTCATCGGGCGCCGGCAGCGTGGCGCAGGCGAGATCCCCCTTGCGGTTCTTGTACTGCCCTTGCACGCCCGGCTTGGCCGGATCGAAATCGAACATCGGGTTGGCGAACTCGATGCCGATCGATCGCCTTTCGATCGGTCCATTGGCCGCGTGCTGGTGCCGCGTGTTGGTGTCGAAGAGCTGGAAGATGGTCCCGTCCCAATCGATGAAGAAGTGGACCCGGCTCGCGGTGACCACCCGCAGGTTCTTCAGCCCCGTCGTCTCGTGCAGCACGATGCCGGACATCGGTTGGATGACCGTGTTGGTCCTGCGCTCAACCCGCAGGTCGGGGGCCACGCGGAAGTCGCCGTCGGCGGCCCTGGGCCACGGGTCGGTCTTCCAGTTGTAGAAGGAGATGAGGTTGCCCAGCCGGTCCTTCTCCCACGATGTCGCGATCTCGTGCCCGTTGACGATGAGGGCGCGCTCAGGGGAGAACCGCCGCAGCGCCGATCGAACGACGGCCCACATGTCCCGATTCTCGTCGTCGCCGACGACGAGGCCGAGGCGGGCGCCCTGGCCGCGCGGGGCGTCGGGACCGAGGAGGTACTGCAGGGCCGGGGACTCGGGGCCGTCGGCGAGCTCGGCGGCGATGTCGTAGGACATGGACTTGTCGCCCTTGAAGAAGATGACCTTGCCGGCGCCGTTGTTGACAGCGGCGTCGATGTCGCTCGACCACAGGCCGGGCCAGCCCGCGCTGATGGTCTTGGGATAGCCGGGGTCGGCGCGGTCGGCCGCGATGTCGTAGCGGACGTACTGCGAACCCTTGAAGAAGTACGCCTTGCCCTTGTAGGCGACGGCGGCGTCAAGGTCGGCGGCCCACGGGAGCCCCGGCCAGCCGCCGCCGGCGATGAGCTTGGGGTAGCCGGGATCGCAGGCGTTGCGGTCCATGTCGTAGCGGGCGTATTGATTGCCGAAGAAGAAATAGATCTTGCGGTTGCCGAAGTTCACCGAGGCGTCGACGGGGAAGGTGACGCAGCCCCACTTGCCGGCAATGGGCCGCTCCTCCACGGCGCGCCCGGCGCTCCGCTTGTGCTCGAAATAGGCGCCGTCGGGCGTGAAGTGATAGCTGCTCTCACCATCCCACTCGACGACGGAGTGGGCGCGCTGGGCGTGGGCGGCGGTGCAGAGGAAGGTCCCCGAGAGGATCCATATCCATGGGATCGATCGCATGATCCCATTCTATATTAACGTGTCGATCAGACGATCAGGGCGAGAAGCTACAGATCGGCGACTGTCTAATGTCGCCCTTTTTTGCCTCCTCGGCGACGACCAGCACGAAAGATTGGGTATGGACGCGTGCGCACTGCTTGAGTCCCCTGATCGGGTTGCATCTCTGCGGCGAGCCGACGTTCGCGTGTCAGGAGTGCAGCATGTTGAGATCGAACGATACAGGGAGGCACAAATGCCGTTCGGAAAAGGGTCACGCGGAAGTGGTGTGGTCCAGCTACAGCAGGCGCTCAATGGTTGGATCACAAGTTGCCACGCGCTTGGCGTGGACACCGGGCTCATCGAAGTCGTTGCAGATGGCACCTTCGGTCAAAATACCGCGGTGGCGCTTGCGGCCTACCAGAAGTCTGCCGGGCTCCCTCCGTCTGGATATGCCGATCAGGATACCCTGCTACGCTTGGAGCTGGACGGAACGCTAGAGGCCAACGGGACAATGTGGGCAGGCGGCGGCGGGGTCTAGCGCTGGGACTGAGCCGGAGTGGTCGAAATAAGAGGCATTTATCAAGTATCTTATTTAGGCAGGACTGCTCAGATTCGACGGGGAAAGGCGGGACGCGAGGGTGCCGACGCAGTCGAACTGGCCGCTGCGTGGCAGGGTCGAGCGCAGGTCATCGAGACGTCTCCGGGAGAAGTTGCCTCGGTGGCTCGCGCCATCGCTGAAGTGCTGGCCAAGGTCGGTCCAGTCGATGCGCTGGTCAACCGTGCGGGTTTTGCCACTGCCGGTTTGGCCGAGACACTGACCATCACCGCGACGATCAAGGCGGCCGTTGCGATGGGCTCATCCCTGGCACTCCGTTCGACGATCTCGTTCCAGGAACGACGGCTCACTCGTGCGTAAGCGCTCAAGATCGAACAGAATTCGGATGGGCGACAAATTATGCATGTAAAATATATCTATTCTCGTATTCTGAACAGAGCCTTTGTGGGCACCATTCTTGAGAGGAGACGCGCATGGCCAAGTTATCTGATCAGACAGGACAGCGAGGCGTGATTGGTCCCAAGCCGGAAGATCCGTCGCCACCGGGCGTTAGGAGTGTCATCGGACCCAAGCCCGAAGATCCCCATTCGATCGGCGAGATCGCAGTTCCCACAGCCACAGGTCCGGTGATCAAGCGGCCGTCCCCCGGTGGACACAAGCCAAGGTAAGCCGATTCCTATTCCATTTCAGGTGACTTCATCATGCACAGATTTCTATGGAGAGCGCTCTGCTCGGGTTGCTGCGCGCTTCTGCCTCTGTCTGCCGCCGCGCAAGATGCGACGGTGAGACCGAAGGTACGGCTCGCTGCTCCCCAGCCCAGGCCTGCGCTGACATCGCCGATCAGTGTCCCCGCCCGGATTGACGTGACGGTTCCGGTACCACCGCAGACGATGATCGTGGGTCATTCCGCCACGCTCGATGTGCAGGTGAAGTCGGTCGCGGTCAGTCAACCGATCGTGTTGTCGGCACAAGCTGGCGGAGAGCGCACGTTCCAGTTCATTCCGCCGCAGATTGTGGGCAGCGGAGTGGCAAAGCTGACGGTGGGTCCAGCGCTGGGCGATGCACCGGGACAGCTTGAGGTGAACATCGATGCAACTGCGGGCGGTGTGGTGGCAAACACCAAGGTGACGCTACACCGCGATGATCCGAGCTGTGGCGATGGTCCGCCGAACCTGTCCTGGGAACTTTTAGACCCGCGGTTCGGCTATCAAAGAGACAAACTGCCGGGCCGGGCTTTGGTGCGTCTGTTCGTGAAGAACGAGGGGGGGAAGATCGGCAGACCCGCGACGTTGCGCATCCACAACATCATCGGAACGAAGAGCGGAACCGGCTACCTGTCCGGGCCTCGGTTGCAAAACGGTCAGATCGGAATGCTGGATATACCGGTGCGCGGCGGCTGCGCCCGAATTGTGTTTGATGGCGACATCGACGCGCAGAGCCATGTCAAGCCAGAGGTCTGTGGTGGAGGCAGCCAGTTCTCGATGGGCATCGGCGCGCTGATCCAAATCCTCGGAGCCGACTTTCGGAGTTCCAAGCCTGTCACCGCTTCTTGCAAAGATGCGAAGTTGAACTAACCGGAAAAGTGGCTCGGCAGGGATGACGCTCCTTGCCACGATTGGGGGATGTGGTCCCATCTGGCGCGGTTCTGCCATTTTTGTATACCAACTGTGGCGCGATCTCGGCTATGCGGTGGATGCGCTGCTCACCGGTGTCACTGCCGAAGCACTTGGCCTGGCCTCGGCGATCTGGCTGGTCGCGGCGCTGCAATTTGGCTCGGGAGTGCTGGTTGCGTGAGACACGACATGGAGCACGTTTGACTATCTGAAGGGGGCAGATACGCTAGGCAAGACATGCGTGGAGAGCAAAAGAGCAGCAGCCGTGGCGTCCGACTCACAAACACGCCGAACCGACGCAGTCACGAAGAGAGACGTGTCGAGATCGCCGATGCTGCGCTGCGACTCATCGCGACCGAAGGAATTGCTTCGCTCACCGTTGCCGCACTCGCGAACGAGCTAGGACTCACTGGTGGCGCATTATATCGACACTTTCCGTCGAGCGACGCCATCCTTGATGCAGTTGCTGAGCGTGTGGTCGAGCTGCTGGATGCGTCTCTACCAGATCCCTCGCTGTCTCCCATGGTGTGGCTGGAACAGTTTGTTGACTCGCGTACACGAGCTGTCAGCGGCCATAAGGGACTGGCCAGTCTGATCATTTCCGATCAGCTTGCCAAGGCGCTTCCCGAGACGGCATTTGAGCACCTACGCGGCGCGGTACGTCGAACTTTTGTGCAGGTGGAGCGAGCCCTTCTGTCCGGCCAATCCCATGGCCAGATCCGCCAAGATTTGTCGGCGCGCGAGCTGGCTCCGGTGGTCATGGGAATTGTCCAGATGATCGCGCTGTCTCGCTCGGGCTCGCTGCTGGGTCGCGTGACCAGCTCGGAACGCACTTGGCACACACTGCGAACGCTGCTTTTGGCATCAGCCTTGTAAGATCAGCCTCTCTGTTACCTGACAGCGTGCGGGTATTGACTTGTAAATAAACATTCACTAACTTTTCCAATAGGAAAGGGACTCACCATGAATACGAGGCTGATCTCCTTTAGCGCAGTTGGACTGTGGCTTGTGACCGCACTTGTTGGTGGCCTGTATCTATTCCGGGATCGAACCCGGGAGAGCAGTGATCATCGACGTGAGATCTTGCTCGCAGAGACAGAGAGGAACTTGGTGCTGGCCGAGATGCGCGGAATCATCGGCAGCCTGGACGGAGTGCTGCAAGGGCTCACCAAGAGTGACCGGAAACAGATTGAGAAGTCCGCGCGTGCTTCGGGAATGGTGATGGCATCGGAAGAGAACGCCGGGCTTATCGCAAAGCTGCCGATGGAGTTTAAACAGATGGGACTCGGTCTGCACCGCGAGTTCGATTCCCTGGCCGACGCCGTCAAGGCAGGAGAGTCGCCGCAGCAGCTGCTAGAGCGGACATCGAAGCTGACGAGCCGCTGCAATGGCTGTCACCAAGTGTATCGGTTGGGAGTGGATCCGCTCGCAGGAAAGGTCAAGCCCTGACCGAACTCCCGATCGTGAGCAGGCGCACTTTGTGGGAATGCAGCTCACCTGAACTATGTGTCGGGGTCGCGGTAGAGACGGCCCTTAGCACAGTGGGGTCGGGCCGCCCCCCGCACAGATCCCAGCGGGCGCTACTAACGCACTGGGCTCTTCCCTCGGGTTCTGGCGAAGAAGCGCGGTTCGGGCCAGGGATGCGTGATGCGGATGGGGGGAATCCAGCGACGGATCAGCTTCTGCATTCTCGCCCAGTTGAGTCGCGTTCGTTGGCTTCGCCGTCTCAGCGCCCGATACCAGTATCGGTTCACTTCTCGACGAAATGCATCCACCTGACGATAGTTCAGGGGGACCGCATGGTAGGCGGCATACCCGCGCACCACGCTGCCAAGCCACGCCCCCTGTTCGGGGATCGGGCGGTGCCGTCGTCTGGCAAGCTCCTTTTTGATTTCCTGGAGTTTCGCTCGCTGTCGCTTGGCCACGGTTTGCCGTCGGAGTTGAAACCGACCGGTCCGGTCCTCCCCACAGATCTGCGTCAAGCCCACGAAGTCGAAGGTCCCTGGTTTC
>CALMML010000088.1 GCA_937868485.1 uncultured Myxococcales bacterium
TCCAGCGAGCAGCACGCCCGACAGCCCCGCCTGCTCGGCCCGCGCAATCACTTGCTCGGCGTGGTCGTAGATTCGATCGTCGTGCAAGTGACAGTGGGAATCGAACATCGGAACCTGTGTGAAGCAACGGAGGCAACCAAGCTACGGCGAACCGCACGTCACGCGATACACCCAGATGCGATGATCGTAGCGCGCTCGCTCGGGAACATACCAGCTCTTGCCGACTGGAAACTTGTCATCCGCAGCGACAAACCACAGCCGCAGCAGTCCTTGTGCAACCGCCGACGCAACCAGCGGAAAGCTCGCGACCGAGTTCTGCGTCACCACCACAAACTCTGCGCGACACAGATCGTGCGGACTGCGAATCGAAGCGAGCCTCGACATCCACAGCGGCTGATCGATGTACCCAAACACCGAGTGAGAACCCAAGATGCTATCGAACGGAAAGTCCGCGATGCCCCGACGAAAGCCCGCATCCACAATGCGTCGTGCGACCGTCATGTGCTGCTGAAGCAGCAGCCGATACGACAGGTTTCCTTCGATCTCACACGGTGAGTTCGCATGCAGCGAGTCGCCTCGCCAGCCCGATACAAGGAGCAGCGACAACAGCGTCGCCGTTCCCAAGCGCAGTCGCTGCGGCAGCACAGCGATCCCGAGCGCCGCCAACGCACACTGCGCCGGTAGCGCCGGAAGCATGTAGCGCACAAGCTGGCCCGGAAAGCACAGCGGCAACGACAGCCACAGCATCAGCGTCGCGCCCACGGCCAGTCGCTCAATGTGCGCGCGCTCACTTGCATCCGTCCCGAGCCGATTCCGATACAGCACCGTGACGTATCCCAGCGCACACAGCGACAGCGCCAGCCTGCGACCTTCCAGCACATTGTGAAGAAACGACGTCCAGATGCCACCGACGCTCAGCACGCTGGTGTGGTCACTTGAGATCAGCGCGCCCGTGATGTGACGATGAACCAGCAGCCACAGAAACAGCGACACACCCGGGATCACCGTCCACCACAGTCGCAACAGCGTCGATACAGCGAGCAGAGGCCGTCGATCGATTCGCCACAGCCGCAGATACACAAACAGCGACGACGCCAGACAGACCCAGTACGCGCTTTCTTTGACAAGCACCGCCATGCTGCCCAGCACCGCATAGCCGAGCCAGTTCTGACGGAGCGCACAGACAAACGCCAGCGTCACAAGTCCCGTCGCTGGCAAGTCCATCTGCACCATGCCCGCTTGCGCAAAGTACGCAGGAACCAGCCCGCACAAGATCGCCGCCAGCCAGCCCGTCCGTCGCGAGCCGCCCAGCTCACAGGTCAGAGCAAACGTCGCAGGCAGCGCCAGCGCCGACACCACCAGCGACGCACCATGCTGAAGCGCTCGCGCGTCACTGACATAGCGATACAGCAGCGCAAGCAGCGACGTCAAAAGCGGCGAGCGAACATACGGCGGATGACTGGCCAAAAACGCCTTCAGTCGCGTCGCCAGCTCGAACACCTGCGCAAAGTAGCAAGCCTGCTCGTCCCAATAATAGGTATCGCCCAGCATGCGCCACTTCAGCCCGAGCAGCACCAGCGACGACAGCAGCCAGCCAAGCAAGATCTCCGAGACACGCACCGACGGACGAGAACTCGGGACGATCACTCGCTGTGACCGACGGTGTAACGGGTTGGAAGCGGCAGGTCCGCGCTGCATGGCCGCGACTATATCGCAGCGGCATCCCTCGCGTCGCAGTGAGAAGCTGAAACCTCCGTCTGCCAGCGCCGCCGGTTTTGCGGCTATAATCCTAGACCATGGCGGAATCTTTTTCGGCTCAAGAGCCAGCCCCACAGGGGACCAACGCTCCGGTTGTGACGGAGCTTGCAGCAATCCAGTCAGCGTTCGACGCCCAGCCAGCAGTCAGCGACGGAGCACCGGAAAGAGCGCGCGCTCGCATCCTTGACATTGCGCGCAACGACAACGAAAAAGCAGCCGACGCCGCGCAGCGAGAGCGTGACAATGCCCTCCGCGCCGAAGTGGTTGGCAAGGCCGTTCCCGAGCAGTATCTCAAGCTGGTCGACGAGATGCGCGATGCGGTGCAGCTGTTCAATCAGTCGCTGCGTCCACCGGAAGGCCAGTCGCTGCCGCTCATTACGTGGGTTGAGACGCCGAATGTCGCGCTCCGAGATCCGAACACTGGCGACGGCATGCGCATCCGCATTGCCCGCCGAGGAGCCACCTTCGATCTGCTGCTGCGCTTTGCCAGTCGTGCCAGCCGCTCCGACGTGCCGATCATCGAAGGACATGGCGACTACGGCATCCAGCAGCACCGCACCAAGACGATGGTTCGCATCGAAGGCTGGGTCGAGCGTGGCAAGCCCGTGTTCTGGTACAGCCTCGACTTCAAGCGTCAGTCGGTCGATCTCGAAGAAGTGGCCGAGCGCATTGTCGCTTCCGTCGCAGCCAACGACTACTCGCTGCTATCACGAGATCTCACGAGCGATCCCAGCGATGAGCAGCTTCGCAGCGATTCGTAAGCGTCGCAGTCCGACCTAGACCGTTCGACGCGGCGCAAGCCAGGCAGCGTGGGCGCGATCCGCAAGCTGCGTCAGCTCCGTCAGACCCCAGCGACCTTGATCCGTCACGCGCTCACAAAGCTGCGTCGGAAGCTTGGCCACCGATAGATACGCTCCGCTCATCGCACCGGCCATCGACGCGGTCGTATCGACATCACCGCCGACCGCAACCGCTGTTTCGATGGTCTGAACGAAGTCACTCGGGCTGCGCAGGAAGCTATATAAGCTCCACAGCACGCTCGAGACCACGTAGCCAGAGATTCCCTGCCACTCGCCTTCGTAGCCGGGACACAGTCCAGCGCGCGCCATGAACGTCGCAGCAGCTTCGGGAGACAGCGAAACCCACGACGAGAGCTGAAAGACATCAAACGCCACCGTCTGATCCACCGCGCGCACCCACTCGGCAAGCTCGGCCAAAAACGGCTCCGGCTGAAGCGCGCCACCCCGCAGCGCCAGCGCCACCGCGCCCGCCACCGCCACCGCGCCCGCTGCACAGCGAATGTCTTGGTGCGTAATCCGCGACTGCTCACGAGCCGCCGCGATGAGCGCATCCGGTTCATCGGCATACCACAGGCCAATCGGCGCCGCTCGCATCGCGCTGCCATTGCCTGCCGACGGAGCCGGAATGCCCGCTTCATCGGGAGCCACGCCTTCCGACAGCCTCAGCGCGACCTCTGCCGTGGCCTTGCCCGCCCCAACCACTTCCCCGGATCGAAACAGCCGCGCAATCCGTCCCGCGTAATCGACAGACTGAAGACGACCATGCTCTACCAAGCTCAGCAGCAGCTCACGGGCCAGCTGACTGTCATCGGTGTACTGACCGAAGCGCGACTGACCCAGAAACGCGTCGTCCAACAGGCCTTGTCGCAGCACCTTGTCGACGTGCTTTTGACAGTCTTTCGGTGGCAGACCTTCGACGGGAGCGCCCACCGCATCGCCAATACACTGCCCGAGAAGACAGCCAATCCACTGCTCTCTCGATGGCAACGGCGACAGCAGAACCTTGGCAGATGAACGAATCGATTGGGCAGCAAGCATCGTGCGCTCATTCTAGGGTTTCACCATTTATAACCGCAAATTTTGTGAAGTAGGCTGCTCAATGTGCGCAGAGAAATCGCACCAGCCAGGTCCTGGCCCCACGACGAAGTCGAGCCCCGGTAGATAGCAGCCGCAGCTGGTAAGCCGTGCAAAGTACCAGTTCCGTAAACGCACCTTCACAGCTGCGCAGGCCGGACGCGGACTGACGTGCGGCACCGTCGATAGACATTCCACGAGGCGTTGGCCCAGCCATTGCTGTTTTCGCGTCGGAAAGGATCCACCACACCCATGAACCGACCAGCGCTTGTCTCGTCTCTGTGCGTGCTGCTGCTACCGCTCACCCTGTCCGCCACCGGCTGCGGAGAAGACCGCCGACTTGCCACCGAGCCCGAAAAAGAAGTCGTGCAGTCGCTGCTGTCGACTGGATTTCAGCTTCGGAACACCAAAGGAAGCGAGCGCATCACGCTGCCACCGGGAACCGAGACCCTGCTGGAGCTGGTGATTGACTCGCTCTGCGCCGCCTCTGTTTCGACGACTTCTGTCGGAGATCACACCAAAGAAACGCTGACCTTTGACTGCAAAGACGGCGACTTCAAAGGCACCTACAGCCGAGAGCTGGATCACTACGCGTTTGACCTGTCTGCCAAGACTTCGCTGGACATTCGCTACACCGGCGACGTCACCGCGCGAAAGGACTTCGTCGATGGCTTCGTCGAGCTAAAAGCGATCAAAGATCTCTGGATCACCGACGTGGGCGTCTCGGATCGGATCGACTTTCAGGGTGTCACGCTCGACAAAAATGGCTGTCTCATCGGCGGCGGCATGAGGATGGAGCTACACGCCAACATTCCCGGCAAGCGAGTCGATGCATCGACCGACGCGATCTTCGGACCGACTTGCGGCGAAGTCTGGGTCCGCGACTAGCTCACCGCGTGAGAAAGGCCCACCAGTCGCTCGCTCAGCTCCCACAGCTTGGCGCGCGCGACGGAATCATCCACCAGTGGCGACGCCTTCGCTCGCTTCTGCTTCTTAAAATACGCGCCGCTCACAGAAGCCAGCTCCGGTGCGGTTGCGACGTAAATCGAGGTCCGCGACGCGCTCTCCGGCGTATCGACAAACGGAGTCGCCAGCTTGCCAAAGAAGCGCAGCAGCGGCTTTTCCCGCAAGATGTCGCTCACCACGTCGCCCGGATGCAGCGCATTGCTCGTCACCCCGCTGCCATGCAGCCGCGCCGCCAGCTCTGCCGAAAACAGCACGTTCGCAAGCTTGCTCTGCGCGTAGACACGCAGCCCTTGATAGCTTCGCTCCGACTGCACATCGTCCCAGTCAAAGTGCGTCATCCGTTCCTGAAGCCGCGAGCTGACATGAATGATCCGCCCTGCCCCCGACGCTTTGATCCGAGGCAGAAGCAGGTTCGTCAGCAAAAACGGCGCAAGGTGATTCACCGCAAACGTATCTTCCAGCCCATCGCGACTGAGCTGACGCTGCGAGTGCCACAGACCCGCATTGTTGATCAGGACATCCAGGCGCGGCTGACTGCGCAACAGGGACTCCGACAGCGCGCGAACCGCTGAGAGCGACGAAAAATCACACAGCTCAAACGACACGGACGCGCCGCGACTGTGACTCCGAACGTAGGCGGCAGCTTCTTCCGTTCGGGCTGCATCACGACCGATGAGGACGACGGAAAAGCCTCGCGCGGCCATTCCTCGCGCCGTTTCTTTGCCGATGCCCGCACTCGCACCAGTCACCACGCACACTGGATCTTTGCCTGTCATCACGGAGCCCTGTGTTGTACGTTGCGTCGCTCCGTCACCTGCGAATGCATGAAGCGGACCTGCGCGCTGTAACGAAGAAATCGAGACAAGGAAGGACCATTGATACCACGACCTCACGAAAACCCAGTGGTGATCACCGGAGCCGGTGGCTTTGTCGGTCGACACTTGGCCGAGCGGCTCGTCCAAGAAGGCGTCCCTGTGATCGCGTCGGATCTGCGCGATCCCAACATCGCTGGCACGCGCTTTGTGCCCTGTGACATTCGCGACCGCGCTGGCTGCGAGCAGCTGGTTCAGTCCGCCCGCACCGTCTACCACGTCGCGTCCATGGTGCAGACCAAGCAGAGCGGCGCAGAGCCCGTCTGGGCCGTCAATCACGGCGGCACCCGCAACCTGCTCGCGGCCAGCCAAGCACAAGGCGTCCAGCGCTTTGTCTATGTCAGCTCGGCCAGCGTCGTCTATCAAGGCAAGGACATCGAACACGGCGACGAGTCGCTTCCGTACGCGCAAGCGTCGCAAGCACCGTATGCCGACAGCAAGATTGCCGCAGAGCGCGATGTCCTGGCCGCGCAAGGACAAAAGGGTCTGGTGACCTGCGCGATTCGTCCGCATGTCATCTACGGACCGGGCGATGGACGGTTTCTGCCAGCCATCATGCGTCGCGCTCAGTCTGGTGCGCTGCGCTTTGGCGTCGGACGAGAAAACAAGCTGTCGGACTTTACTTATATCGACAACTTGATCGACTCGCTGCTGCTGGCGGATCGTCGCTTGACCGAAGATCCCTCCCTGGGAGGCCGCGCCTGGTTTGTCACCAACGGTGAGCCGATGGGCTTTTGGGACTTCGTCGATCGCGTGCTGGTCGCCATGAACCTGCCCAAGATCAAGGGTCGGATTCCGTACTCGATCGCGTATGGACTGGCGGCCTTGGCAGAGCGCGTCAGCAGCGTGCTCGGGACAGATGCGGGACCGGAAAACGGCTTTACGCGCTTTGCCGTTCGCTACATGTGCACGCATCACTACTTTTCGATCGAGCGTGCGCGCCGCGACTTGGGCTATCAGCCAGCGGTCAGCATCGATGAAGGAATCCGCCGCACCGTCGCTCAGATGGCAGCGTAGCGCGGACTCTTCAGCTTCCCTTCCGCGCCCACTTCACTTCGCCCCCGCCTAGAACGACACCTGCGCTTGCAGCTTCAGCACGTCGGTGTCGGGAATCGTCTCGAGCGCAACTTGACCGGGACGAAGCCGCACACGCTCACCGTACACATAGCGCGAGTACTGCAAGAAGATCTGCGCGCCCAGCAGCCAGTTTACCGTCGCACCAATCCGAGGCGAGACAATCCGAAACGCGGCTGCGTCATCTTGCACATCGATGATCACGCGGTCGTAGCGCAGCGCGGCAAACAGAAACGACAGCGGCTGATAAAACAGCTCGGTGCCCCACTTGAACGCGAGTCTTCCGTCGCGATTGATCGTCGGATCGGGATCCACCTGCTTGCTCTTGGTGTACGCAGTCAGGCCAAACCACTTCCACTGGATATCGCCGCCGCGCAAAAATCCGCCTCGCTCGGGCGCAATCGCCGACAGCACGCGCCGCAAGCTGAAGGTGTACTCTCCCGCCAGGCTGTAGAGCGATCCGGTTCCGTCGCTCTTGTCGGTTCCCAAGTAGTTTTCAGTAAAGCCGCGACCGCCCCACGAGTGCATCACTTCCAACACCGGACTGAGGTACTGCGCCTGCTCTGCGGTGGTGATCGATCCCGCCAAGTAGAAGTTCCCAAAGAACGGATTCAGACGCAGATCGAGCCCGACCACGCGCATCGACGCATCCTGCACTTCTTTGAGCTGTCGCTTGTCCTGCGCGAGCGTATCGATGAAGTAAAAGCCCAGGTGCGCAACCTTGTGAATGCTCGCGCCCAGGTGCAGATAGTTCATCAGCGTCAGACCCTGGTTCGCTTCGATCGCATCAAGGTGCGCGCCAACGCCTTGCACCAGCCACAGCGTGACGGGCTTGGTCTCAAACTCGAGCCGAACCTGACCGCCCATCTGGTGCGTCCGACCAAACACGTACGTGTCGTAGTTTTCCAGCCAGCCGAAGCGATCCCAAAAGGAACCGGCGCGAATGTGCATGCGAAAGCGCAGCTTCGGACCGAGCGACTCGTACTTGAACGTGACCGAGCCCTGCGCAATGCCCCACTGACGATCCAAAAGGGGTCGCGCCCAGTCCGTAAACAGAGAGCCCATGAGCGCCACATCCGCCGACAGATACTTGCTCTGCGCGGAAAAATAGATCTCGGACCAGTCGGACTCTTGCAAGCGCGTGTACTGGAATCCCGAACGGAAGTAGTCATCATCCACGAGCCACGGCGTGTGAATGTTGTACTGACCTTCCCCTTCGGCCACTGCGTCTCCGCGACTCCGAAACGACAGCCGCAGCGGCGCGCGCAGATAGCCGGTCGCACGCAAGTCCACCGGCCCAATCGACACGCCCATGCCCGGTCGCGACTCCGCCTGCGGAGCGGCTGTCTTCGGCTCTACCACCGTCGGTGTCGGAGCCATTGTCTTCGCTTCCGTAGCCACCTGCACCGGTGTCTGGGAATCGGTCTGCGCCGGTGTCTGGGAATCGGTCTGCACCGCTGTCTGGGAATCAGTCTGCGCTTTTGTCTGCGGCTCGTCCGCGCGCGATCCCTGAATCGAAATTCCCACCGACAGCGCACACACCAAAGGAAGGATCGCGCGCATGCTCCGAGCCCCCATTACGATCGACCTCCCCGTCGGACACGTCGCCACAGAAGCAGTCCTACGACCGCAGAAGCAGACAGAAAGACCCACGGGCTCGGGCTCCGATGACTTGCACCGATGGAACACAGGCACGCGTTTTCAAACGGAACCTCATCGGCACTGGGCGCGCTTGGACTGTCAGGATTCGTCGGTGTCACGGGTGGATCCGTACACTTGAGCGCGCGTCCCGAGCTCTTGTTTCCCATGCCATCGCCACAGTCATTCGGCTCAATCAGTCCCGAGCGATCGAGCATTGTCAGAACATACGCACCACCGCCGTAACCAACCATCGGAATGCTGCCGGAATACTTCCCGACGGCACCGTCAGCTCGCACCGCGTTAAACAGCTCGGGCAACAGGTTATAGTTCGCGCTCGCTTTGTCGATCAGCATCTGCATGATGCCGGCGGACTCTGCTTCACGACCGGCGCGCCACAGCGCATCAGCAATCCGCATGTCGATGAGAATCCACTCATTGTTGTCGTAGGAAGACTTGCCGTCATCGTTGCGCTTAAAGCCACCGCTCTCGACGCGCAGCCGTCCGAGCACATCCAGCGTCGCTTTGCCGGTTCTCCCTTGGTATTCCGCGTCTCGCAGCACGTTCCACGTAAACGCTTCCACCACTGCACCGTCGAGATATTGGTTCTGTGCCAGCTCCTCAATCGATCCCGCGAGTGCTCCGTCTCGATCGACAAACGATGCCAAAAATCCGTCCCGTGCTTTGCTGGCCAGCCCACGATACGTCGTCACATCACTCGATCGACTGGCCTTGTTTGCAAGCTGCGCAAAGTCACAAAATCCGCGAATCGTAGCGAGCGTCGTGTACGCAAAGTGCTTCTTGTTTTCGTCGTGAACTTCCCAGATCGAGGAGTCTGCTTTCGCGATTCCTGAAGACTCTGTGTTCTTGCGCAGAGGCTCAGCCACACCGCTCGACAGTGCATCGTAGACCGAGACACCACCGCGAACTTTTTCCGACAGCCATGCAGTGTCTCCTGATGCATCGACATACTGCCGCGCTGCCCACAGCATCATTCCCCAGCCATCGATCTCGACGTTCGGAGTCTGCTGACCAGAGTAGTCTGCTTCCTCTTCTCCCGTTCCAAAGTAGCGACAGACAGAGATGCGATAGCTCGCCCCCGACACATAGGAGCTGTACTTGCTGACCGGCTCTGCGTTCAAAAAGAAGTTCAGCGCCATCTTGGTTTCGGCAAAGTGTCCCATCCGCGCCAGCGCCACCACCGAGTACAGCGCGTCACGAACCCAGCCGGTATGCCACTCTCCCGGCGGCAAGCTCGCCAAGATCATTCCGTTGTTTTTGCGCGACGTGGTGTTCGCCTGACGAACTTGTCCCATCCGCAGCACCGCTTCACTCTGTCGCCACAGCTTCTTTTCATCGTCCGTACACAGCGACAGTCCCTGCGGCAGCGGCTTGCGCCATGCAGTCCATTCCGCCAGCGCATCGGTCAGGATCTGCGCAGCGCCGCGCCCCGAAAGCCAGGTCTTGAACTGCGAAAGCATCGACTCTGCATCGGCTTCATTTTCCACAAACAGAGTCGCCACCGCCATGTGGCCTCCGTCGAGCGATGCTTGAAATGCAGGAACGATGTCCGTTCCGCTACACGTTCGATTGTCAGAAAGCGACTGTCCCGCGCTGACCTTTCCGTAGACGTTGTCGCAGTCGATGTGTGAAGGAGCCGTGATCGGAACGTAGATCATCGCGCCGCCCCCGACGCCCGATTCTGCGATCGATTTTCCGTCGGAAAGAACCTTCAGACGCTCTCCGTTGGCGTTCGGAGTGTCTGGCGTTCCGTCTCCCATGTGGAAGTTGAACAGCGCAAATCCTTCGCTCGCACTCGGCGCTTTCAGGACCGCGATCATCGCGTTTCCTTCAAAGCCAAACGGAGAAAAGTAGTACGTCTCTGCACTGATTCCCGCGATCGTGATGGGAACCTTGATGATGTTGGTTTCTTCGAGGTAGCTCGCATCGCCCGCGGTGCCACCGTTGAGCCAGCCACCACCGCCGGGTCCGCGCAGTCCGAAGTAGAAGTCGTAGGCCAGGTTCCGTCGTCCGTAGCCATCTGATCGCGGATCCGATCGCGGCCTCAGATAGCGATACGGCGCTTCCAGAAACTGCGTGATCTTGTTCTTGTTCGTATCAAAGATCTGGAAGCCGTGACCGTTGCCGGTCGTCAGGTAATTCCAGGTTCGCAGCGGCTTGTCAGCGCTTGCACTCGTCGACAAACAGAGAAGTACGGCACCTGCCCAGAGCCCTATTCTTCGCTTCATAGGCCGGACCGTATTTTGCGGCACCGGAGTCTGTCAATCGAAACTCCGAGCAGTGTGCGGACACAAGATGTTCCGTCGGATTTCTGCGAGCGCGAACGGGATGGGTACAGAGCGAGCGGTGCTACGGCTTCCTTCCGTGCGCCACCCAGACACGATGCGGAATGTCCATTGGATCGGAAGGAAAGTGCGAACGCAGAAGCTGAGCAAGCTCCTCGTCAAACGCCGCAACTTTGGGAGCCGGAAGGGTCGCACCGACGCCTTGACTCGCCCGAATCCGGCCTCGCCAGCCCGCGTGGGAATAGCGAACCGCGTGATCGTAGGACCACGTCTCGATGTCCGACAAGCCACCTTCGGACAGATCCCGAACAAACGGAGGATACAGCCCTGCGCCCATCGCCAAGCGAATGTGCGGCTTGGGCTGCGCGGGATTGTGCTGTTCGATCAGCTCTTCGGTCAGCTCGACGATGTTGCGCCCAAAAGGAATCCAGTCAAACGCCGCGATCATCAGCACGCCACCGGGCCGAAGCAGCCGCAGCACTTCACCCAGCACCGCCCGTCGATCGAACCAGTGCCAGCACTGTCCGGCGCTTACGACATCAACGCTGGCCGACGGAAGCGGAATGCTCTCTGCTGGACCCAAAATGTAGTCGATCTTGACCTGCGCCTGCGCATCCAGCTTCTTTGATTCCGCAATCAGTAGTGGCGAAATATCGAGTCCAGTGACGTGACAGCCACCGCGCGCAAAGCCTCGCGCAATCACTCCTGTTCCGGTTCCCAAGTCGAGCACCACATGCTTGGGAGTCCCAATTCCCTTGTTCCGAAGTCGATCAAACAGAGAGTCCGGAAAGCCCACCCGATGATTCACATAGTCGTGCGCGGTGCGTCCAAAATCGACCGGTTGTCCGTCGCGCTTGCGGCCAGTTGATCCCGTGTTGTCCATGCTGTGCTCGCCTTCCTAAGCCAGCCAAATCGAGCGTTTACGACTTGGGACTTATGCGCATAGCCAGTGCTTGTTTCAATGTTGCGTGCGATCGAATCTGTTCTCTATCGAAAGGGTGTTCTCCCAGATGCGTAGCCAGTGCAGTAGCCAGCTGCGGAGAGACTCCTGAAAAGACACAACGGCTGCCCAGCAGTCGCACCGCTGAGACGATTCGCTGAAGTTGCAGCGTCGAACGCTCATCCAGCGCAGCCGTTCCCGTAAAGTCCAAAATCACAGTGTGCGCGCGATGCGAAACAACCATCGCCAAGAGCGTCTGCGCCATGTGCGATGCACGCGCTTCATCGATCGTCCCAATGATCGGAAGCGCAAGTGTTCGTTCCCAGACCTCGATCACGGGCGACGACAGAAGCAGCAGTTCCTGTTGTTTTTCCGAGACAAGCTGAAGCTGTCTAGAGAGCTTCTGTTCATTGGCCAGGCTTCCGTACATCGCTCCCGTCAGGCTTGCCGCATAGCGCAGCATCGCAATGTGCGTATCGGTAAAGTAGTGCGGCTCTGCGCTGGCCAGACCGTACGCACCGACGCAGATTTGACCACTACACACCGGAACAAACAGCCGAGATCGCAGCTTCCTTTTGTGTCCCGGACTGTCGGTCGTACGTTTCTCTACGTCGGCATCAATGTCCGGCACATGAAGCATCTGTCCGGTGCGAATCACCCAGCCTGGATGTCGATCGGGAGCAGTCCGCTCGGCCTCTCTGCGCTCTTCTTCCGAAAAGCCGCGCACGGTATAGAGCCGAAGCTGACGATCGATCGGATCGATACAGAAAAAGCCTCCGTATTCCACCGTAACCATCCGGTCGATCACCGAAAACACCGTCGAGCCCATCTCTGCAAAGCTCTTCACTGCGGCAAGCTGGCCCGCTGCATCGGTCAGCAACGACACCAGCGAAAGAGCACTTGGAGTACACGACTGATCCACGGCAACGCTCTCCCTGCGGCTTGTGAGCACCCGCAAAGGGACGCTCATCATACCGCGACGTCCGTCGGAACGTCTAGCCACCGCGCAGAGCCGTCCCCCGATCCAAAATGGCGCCGAGCCAGGCAAAGCAGCGGAGGGCGCTTGACCTTCCGATAGAGCGGTGATGAAGTGCGCGCTGTGAGTACAGTCTCAGATTCCTATCCGGCTCCGCAGGACTTCGCTGCTGGTGCCGATCCTTCGCAAGTTGCCACGCATCACAAGCGCGTCTTCATCGAGTCCTTTGGCTGTCAGATGAACGACTACGACGTCGAGCGCATGACCGAAGTACTTCGCCGCGATGGCTTTGAGCGCACCGAAGTGGTCGAAGAAGCCGACATGATCGTGGTGAACACCTGCTCGATTCGCGAAAAAGCGGAAAACAAAGCAGCGTCGGCAGCCGGTCGATATCAGAAGCTCAAAGAGCGCAATCCGAACCTGCTGGTTGCCATCGGCGGCTGCGTTGCGCAGCAAGAAGGGGAAGCACTGCTCAAGCGGATTCCCAGCGCCGATCTGACCTTCGGTCCTGATCAGATTCCCAACCTGGCTGCACACTACGAAAAGCTGCGTCCACAGCCGCAGACAGAGAGCTGGCCGCAGACCGCAGCGAAAGCCAATCGCTATCGACTTCGCCTTGCGCAGACAGAAGTCATCGACGTCGAGGACTATCAATTCCTAGATGCCGATCCGCGTCCGAGTGATGTCAAAGTCACCGCGCTCGTGACGATTCAGAAAGGCTGCGACAACTTCTGTGCGTACTGCATTGTGCCTCGCACACGCGGTCGGGAAGTGTCACGTCCAGCGGATCAGGTGGTGCGTGAAGTGGCTCGCTTTGTGGCGATGGGCTCGCGCGAAGTGACGCTGATTGGACAGAACGTCAACGCGTATCACGCGATTGGAACGCCGGACGGAGAAGACTTCGCAGAGCTGCTCCGGCTCGTCGACGAAGTGCCAGGACTTCTGCGGCTGCGCTTTACCACCAGCCATCCGCACTACTTTACGCACAAGGTGGCGGATGCGTTCCGAGACCTGCGGACCCTTCAGCCGTGGCTACATCTTCCGGTGCAAGCGGGATCGACCAAGGTGCTCGCAGCGATGGCGCGTGAATACAGCCGCGAAGCGTATCTGGAAAAGATCGCGTATCTGCGAACGGTCTGCCCGGACATCTCGCTGTCGACGGACATCATCGTTGGCTATCCCGGTGAAACAGAGTCCGACTTCGATCAGACGATGCAGCTTCTGACGGAAGTGGAATACGACTCGATCTATTCGTTTGCGTATTCCCGTCGGCCCGGAACGCCTGCGGTGGATCTGCCTGATGATGTCTCTGCAGAGGAAAAGTCGCGTCGCTTGACCGCGCTACAGAGCCTGCAAAAACAGATCACGGCCAAGCGGCTCGCGCGGCTGGTTGGAAGAACAGAGCAGATCTTGGTGGAAGGTCGATCGCGCGCAAATCCGCAGCAGATCTGCGGACGAACGGGCGGCAATCACACCGTGAACGTAGAAGTTGCACCAAGCGTAGATGTCGATTCGATCGTCGGTACGCTGGTTCCGGTTCGCATCACCGCAGCCAAAGTTCATACGCTGGTCGGTACGCTGGACAGCCTCGGCTGAGCCGCACGCAGAAGCGCTCCGTACAGAAACAGAACCAGCGCATACAGTCCGAACTGCTGAAGCACTCCGCCCCAAAACTGTCCTGCTGATCCTTCAAACGTCCGCATCACCTGCTGCGAAAAAAACAGAAACAGCGCGAGCGCTCCGGTGCCTGCATGCCGGTGCGCAAAGATCTCATCCGCGATGCGCAGCAGGAATCCAACCAGCAGCACCACCAGCAGTCCTCCGACGAAGCCGAAGTTGATGTAGGACTCTGCCAGCTGCGGCAGTCCGACCATGACGTGCGCGGTTCCTGTTGGCGTCGTGTATCCGTACATCACGGCGGCCCAGACGTCGGCATACTGCGCGCTCGGCTTGTCAGGAAAGAACACGCGCGGCAGCAGCGTATAGCGAAAGTAGCGATAGGTCTTCCCAAGCTGATGAGGAATCGCCGCAGGCGTCATCTCGATGATGTGCGCAAGCTGAAGCGCGGAAGCCGTACGCGCTGCGGCCACCTTCACAGAGCGCTCCCGATCCACGGTCGGAGCCGTCTCACCACCGAGCCAGTGACGCGCAGACAGATCGACAAAGAGCTGCGCACGCTCCACCAAAGAGAGCCGGACTTCGCGATCCCAGACTTTGGCGCGGAACTCTCCTTTGACGGGCTGAAACAGCAGCACCGCCAGCACACCCAGCACTATCGGCCAGACACGCAGCCGACGTCGTACAAGCAGCCAGCCGAGCAGATAGACAAGGAGCGGCTGAACCATGGGCGCAAGAGAGCCGCTCATCAGCGCGACCAGCGACGATACAAAGGTCAGACTCCAGAACAGCAGACCGAGTCGCTGCTTTCCCGGACGCAGGCTGGGAATCAGCACCATCGCATAGCCCAGATCAATCGGCGCCAGGATCGACAGCACGCTGATGAGCTGCTGCTGACGAGGAACCACTCCGCGCAGACGCAGCACATCAAACAGCAGCGACCACCCAACGATGAGAAGTCCGCCTCCAAGCAGCGCGCGATCCGACAGAGGCAGTGACAGACGCGGCAGCAGCTTCGGAATCCCAAGCGAGCCACACAGTCCCGCACCAAGCTGTAGCACCGGAATCGACAGCGCCGCGTAGATCATCGCCAGTGAGACAGAGGACTCTGTAATGCGGGCTTCTCCCCAGCGCAGAAGGAGCCGCTCTTCATGCAGCGTGGCCAAGAAGTAACAGAGTGTAATCATCAAAGAGAGCCCAGCCAGCGACGATGGACGTGCTCTCCGATTGGTCAAAATCGCCAGCGTTGGGAGTCCCGCCAGCACAAGTCCTGTCCACGCCGAAAGTCGCGCCAGCATCGCAAAGCGATCCGTCGCAAGCAGCAGCAGCACCGGCAGAAACCCGAGCACCAGCAGCAGATACATCACCTTCATTCGCGTAGCCGGAAGGATCAGATCATCCGCCAAGGTAAGTGGATGTTCCCAGAGCGAACTATGACGCGGACTCGCTGACATCTCGTCGTATCGACAGAGTGCGAGATTCCGGCGGGCAATGCAACCCTTCGCAGCCACCGGAGTCTGCGCAGCTTGCAGAAGGTGCAGGCGAAGCTACGGCGGAAGCGAAAAGTCAAACGGCGGCTGACCAAGCTGCTGAAGTGCCTCTTGCAGCTCGGAAAATGGACGCGTTCCCAGAAAGCCTCGACTGGCCGACAGCGGCGATGGATGCGCACGAATCACCACGCGATGACGGCTCTTATCAATCAGCGAAAGCTTCGCCTCCGCAGGCTTTCCCCACAGCACAAACACAACCGGACGCGCTTGTGCAGACACCGCAGAGATCGCCGCATCGGTCAGTCGCTCCCAGCCTCTCTTCGCGTGCGAAGCGGCGGATCCTTGTCGAACCGTCAGCACCGTGTTGAGAAGGAGCGCGCCACGCTGCGCCCAGCTGCTCAGATCACCGTGCGTAGGAATCGTTACGCCAAGATCGCTGCGTAGTTCCTTGAGGATGTTTCGCAGAGACGGAGGAATCGCGACATCACGCGGAACGGAAAAGCACAGTCCGTTTGCTTGTCCTTCGCCATGATACGGATCTTGACCAAGCAGCACCCAGCGGACCGACGAAAGCGGAGTCGCAGTCAGCGCAGCAAAGACAGATGCTTCGGGAGGAAAGACTGCGTGGTGAAGGCGCTCCGATTCCACAAAGGCGCAGAGCGATGCAAACGATTCCGATGTCAGCTCATGGTGGAGTGCGCGCGCCCAGCACACAGGAAGATCCGCAAACATCTGGACACGATATCACAGTGAAACAGCGTCCTGCGGACTCGATTCCTTAGAGCGTTCGACGCAAAATCGTGCCCTTTTCACCGACGACCCACAGATCGCGAGAGCCCGCGCGGAAGATGCCATACAGGGTGTTCTGGGTTCCGCTCTCTTGGCGGGTCCAGCTCGATCCATCGAAGTACAGGATCGTTCCTTTTTCACCGACCACCCAGATGTTCTTGGCATCCATTCCGTGGACATCGCGCAGTGAAGTCGCACTGTCTGCGGGCGTCGAAACAGGGCTCCAGGCAGAGCCATTCCACATGCGAACCACACCCTGCGATCCGACAGCCCACATGCGCTGCTTGTCCAATCCCCACACACCGAACAGGACGGAGGTCGCACCGGCTCCTGCGGACTCTGTGAGCCAGCCGCTTCCCGAGCTACGAACCACGGTGCTGCTCGCACCGACGGCCCACATGTTGGACTCACTGCTGCCCCACAGTCCGTACAGGTTTTCAGCGCTGGTGCTCGAAAGCTGAATCCAGCTACTGCCGCTGCCTTTGGTCAGCAGCTGTCCGCTCATTCCCACCGCCCAGATGTGAGAGTCATCGAGACCCCAGATGCTCAGCAGTGTGATCGCTTGCGGAGACGACTGCGACTTCCAGTTGGTGCCGTCATATCGGACGATGGTTCCGGAGCTTCCCACTGCGTAGATGTTCTGCGCGTCCGATCCCCAGACATCATACAGGTTCACGCTGGTGGGACTCTGCATCGCGCGCCAGGTCGAACTCGAAGACTCCCAATGAAGGATCGTTCCCGTCGAGCCAACCGCCCACGCAGCCCCCGATGATGTGCCCCACACCGAATAGAGATCGAGCGACGTTCCACTGCTGACCGGCAGCCAGCTACTTTGGCTCAGGTCCACAGGACCTTGGTCTACCGATCCATCCCCGCTCACTCCAGCATCCAGATCTTCACAGCGATGCGAGTCTGGACTACAGCGCTGCGTAGCGGAACACAGAGAAGGAGTCACCTCACAGCTCTGGGAATTGTCGATTCCAAAGCCGTCCCACAGCGACGCACAGCCAGCGATTCCTACTGCGGAAGCCAGCCCCCACACAGAAAGAGAAAGGCGAACCACGCTCCTTCGATTCCCAACACCACTCACTACTCGCCCCATGTCTACCTTCTCTCTTCCGATCCTGACGGGTTGACAGACTCCTACAGCGGTAACACAAGAAGCGACACACCAACGATGGTCAGTGTTCCACCAACCCCCAAGAGCGCGCCAGCCGGTCGATCGGTATCACGGATCTGATTGCAGATTCCGCCCGGAACAGACACTACATCCACACAGGTTCCGTTTGCAGAAAGCGCAGACAGACCAAAGCCCCCCAGGAGTAAGCCGACTCCCGTGATTGTACCGCCCCCGATCCAGCGCCACAGAGGCCGTCGCACAGGAGTCTTCCCAAGCACCGGCTTTTCCACAGGCACGACCTCACTTTGCACCGAAGACTCTGTCGCCTGCTGCAGCACCGAAGAAAACACGGTCTGCTGACCACGCAGAACCTTGAGCGAAAAGCGCTGCGGAACGTAGCCATCCAGCTTCAGATCCAAGTCAACCATTCCTTCAAACGCTTCCCGAACAAGCGGAGTCTTTCCCAGCACTTTCCCAAGGCTCTCGACGGTGGCACCAGATGGTTCCGATCCAATGGACAGCGATCCACGACCGCGATCCCACGCTGCTTTGAGAACCGACTGCGCCAGCTTGGGAACGCGCTGCTTCAGCGACTCTGTGGTACACGCACCGCACTCCTCTTGCTCTGCCGCAGCAATCGATCCGGTATCCAGATCAAAGAGCTGAAGCCGCAGCGACTTTGGAGCATCCAGCGACGGAAGAATCGACAGCGTCAGCACCTGCCGTGCGTCCAGAAACTTGGCCAGTTGTTCCTGACACTCCAGGTTCTGCGGACACAGTCCAGACAGCGGCGAACCGATGCGCTGAAGCGCCCCTTCGGTCTGTTCCCGGGCGATCAAAAATCCGTGCGCTTGCGACACCGCAGGCCCAAGTAGCTGCATAAGCTGAGCCTTTCCATCTGCCGAAACGTTCGACGGAACAACGAGCAGTGCGACGCCAGTTGCCACAGTCAGCACTGCGTATCTTGATGCCAGCGCGAGCTGAAGATGGACACGTTTACCAGACGGAATCTGCAGCATGTTGGTTTCAAAGCTGCGCCGATTTTCTTCGATCGAAAAGCGATGCGCATCAT
>CALMML010000089.1 GCA_937868485.1 uncultured Myxococcales bacterium
GAATACGAAGGCCAGGTGTTTCTGTCGATTCGCAGCGACGACGAAGACTCTCATGCCGGAGAGCTGATTCGTCGTGTCGTCGGCAGCAAAGGCGCAGCCGGTGGACACGGCCAGAGCGCAGGCGGACGGATTCATCAGACCGTGCGCAATGAGACCGAGCTGAAGTCGCTCTACGACGAGCTGGTGGCGCGTCTGGTCGCCGAGCTTTCCATCAATCAGCCGCCCGCTCCGCTTCTGTAGCCGCCCTGCCAACGATCGACCGCGTAGCGCGCTGGTAGACGCGCACTTCCCGTCGCCCTCCCACCTTCCGTAACGTCAATATTAGGCATTTTGTAGGACTCATATTGGCGCACGAGATTTCGTGTATTTTCCGCCTCGCTGAACCGTACACTTTGGCCTCGCGGTATCCGTGTTACTGACGCCTTCTTCGCAAGGCCCTTCGCACAGGAAAGAAGCCAGACGCCATGAGCAAGCCGATTCCCAAGATCCAAAAGTACATGTCCACCAGCCCGCACACGGTGCGTCCCGATCTGACGCTGGCCGATGCTGCGGCGGTCATGCGCGAGCACAACATTCGTCACCTTCCGGTGCTAAACGGTGGTGCGCTGGTCGGCGTGCTCTCGATTCGCGACATTCACCTCATCGAGACGCTCAAGGATGTCGATCCGGCCAAGGTGAAGGTCGAAGACGCGATGACGCAGGAAGTCTACGTTGTCTCGCCGGACTCGCCGCTCGATGAAGTGGTCGACGAGCTGGCCGCCAAGAAGTACGGATCGGCGATTGTGGAACAGAACGGCAAGGTGGTGGGCATCTTCACGGTCATCGATGCCCTGCAGGCGCTCAGCGAGCTTTTGAACACTCGCCTCAAGTAGTCGCTACATCTTCCAGCGCAGGATCGTCCCCGAGTCACCCGCCGCCCAGACGTCCGTTAGGTTGTTGCCCCACAGCGTCCGAATCGTCGCGGTAACGCCCGTCTTGAGCGGCGTAAACGTCGATCCATCGTACTTGAGGATGGTTCCACCCGTCCCGCCCACCCACATCGCCTGCGTGCCGGTCGTGCCCCACATCGAGTAAAGCGTTGCCGTCGTGTTGGTCGGAACCACGGTAGCTGCACTCGCAAACGCCGACAGCCGCAGCAGCGCACCAGTTGTACCAGACATATAGAACAAGCCTGCGCCGGGGTGATAGTACGCTCCGTACAAGCTGTCAGTGGTTGGCACTGGCGTGATCTGGGTCCAGTTCAGTCCATCGTTTGTCCGATAGATCACACCCGAAAAGCTAGTCGCCACAGCGGTCGTGGACGTGTTGCCCGCCATGGCCAGGAACGTGGACGCATAGGCTACGTTCTTGACGCCCTGCGTCCAGGTTGTCAGATCCGACGAACGCGCGATGTAGCCGCCCGCTCCAACCACGTAGTACTGGCGCGGCGATGTATTGCTGATGTAGACGCCGTAGAGCGAGTTGGTGGTCCCCGACGGAACAGACTTCCAGCTCGTTCCATCGTAGCGAACAATCACACCGCCGTTGCCGACGGCCATGATCTCGTTGGCGGACAGACCGTAGACGGCGTTGATGGACTGGCCGGTGGTCGAAAACCCAGCGAGCGGAACGATGTTGCTCGCATCGGTGTTTAGGTTGATGTCCGCCGGGCCAAAGATCTGCAGCGCCGAGTTTTGGTTGTTGGCCACGCCATACGACGAAGTCAGCGACCCCACGGCGAGCGGCGCGCGCGTATACGGCGACCGCGACCACGACTGTCCGTCATAGTGCAGGATCAGGCCGCTGTTGCCGACCGCCCACAGGTCATCGCTCGCCAAGCCCCAGATCGCGCGCACCGCCTGCGTGACGCCAGTCAGGTCGGTCTGGGTCCAGCACTTCGGACTGCACGATCCGCCTGCGTAGCGATACAAGCGACCCGCCGTGCCGCTTGAAAGCCACAGCTCCGGGCCCTTGCCGCCGCCGATGTTCGAGATCGACGAGATGGTGACGCCATTGTCCACCGGAGCCGCCGTCCACGCCGTGCCATCGTAGTGAAACAGCTCGGTCGAGGTCGCCGCCCAGATGTCCTGGCCACTGGTGCCCCAGATGAACTGAATGTTCTTGTTCTGGACCGGGACGCTCGCGTCCTTGCTCCACTTGGTGCCGTCAAAGCGCCAGATGCCGGTGTTGCCGCCCGCCCAGACCTCGGTATCGGACACGAGCCACGCCCGGTTTAGGTAGTCGCTCGCGCCAAGTCCCGTCGTGATCGTGGACCAGGTGGTGCCGCTCACACGGGCCACAAACGGACCGACGACACCGTAGTTATAGCCAACCACCATCGCGTCGCCGTTGCCAAAGACCACCAGGCCGCGCGCATCAATGTTGGGAAAGCCTGGCCACGCGGGCAGCGCCGTCCAGGTCGTGCCATCCCAGCGTGCCAGACCCGGCGTGCCACCGCTGTTCGACAGTGCGTAGATGTTCGACGAGCTGCTGCCACGAACCTGGGAAAGCGACAGGGTCCCAAACGGAGCCGTCGCCGACTGCATCCACGCACCGCCCGTGGAGTTTAGGATCGTGTTCACGTTGCCAACGATCCAGATGTCCTTGGGCCCCGAGCTCCACACATCGGCCAAGCTCTGCGACGAGCCAATCGGGTGATACTGGCACCAGCCATCGGGTGAGCACTGCCGCGCCGCAAAGTCCACCGTCGCAGTCGCTCCGCCCTTTTGCAGCTTGGTCGTACAGGTCGGCTGATAAAACGTCGTGCTCGGCGTACAGCCCGATGTCCACACCGGATAGCTCGCCAGCGAAGCCGGACCGCTCAGCACCACATCGGTGCCAAACGGAAAGTCATACGAACACGAGGTCTGCCCACCGCCGCAGCTAATCCCCGCCGGAGACGATGTCACCGTGCCACTGCCCGTCACCGCCACCGTCAGGTTGCACTTGGCCGAAGCCTGTGGCAGCAGCGTCAGCTCTAGCTCGTAGTAGGTCTTGTCTTTGGTGATCTGCTCGGTGACTTGGCCGTTTGCCAGGTAGCAGCGGTTGGTGTCCAGCGCGAAGCCGTCCAGCTTGAACTGACCGTAGGAGGACTCTTGGTTGGGAAGCTGAATCGCGAACTTGCTGGTGTTATTCGTGATGTCGAGCCCGGTCGGGTCCGGCTTGCCATTGAGCGACGACTTGACCTGAAGCACCTGCGTGCCGGTCTGAACGCCTTTGACGCTCACCACAATCAGGATCTGACTGTCGGGAATGTTCTCGACCACGGGATCACAGGCGCTTGCCAGACCAAGCCCTGCGAGCAGCAGCGACCGTGCGCCCACCTGATGAAACCAAGACTTCATGGAGTCCTCCTCAAAACGGCTTATGGATTAAAAGGAAGGCATATAAATCGTGACGCCCGTCGGCACTGGAGGGTTCGACTGCACCATCTGGATGGTCTCGCGATTGGCCAGCAGACCACCCGCCACGCCACCGGCCACACCGCCTGCGACGACCACCCCGACGATGGTCCACAGCCACCACTTCTTGTAGATCGGTGTCTTTTCCGGCTCGGTCGCGGACGCACCACCGGACGACGACTGCGCCGTCCCCACCTGCGGCTGTCCGCCCACCGGCTGCGGCTTGGCTTCCGGCTTGGGCTCGGGCTCATCGACGATGCCGGCCTTCACCTGCTCGATGTACTCGTTGACCTTGGTCACCGTCTCGGGCTTGGGATTGGGGTCCGCCTTGAGATAGCGCTGGTAATAGTCGAGCGCTTCTTTGTTCCGTCCCAGGCGCTGAAGGCTGCGGCCCACGTTGATGAGCAGCCACGGAGCCTGCCGACGCTCATAGCCGGCCTTGTACTCTTTGTAGGCTTCGTCGTAGCGCTTTTCTTTGTAGGCCTTGCGCGCTTCGTCGTAGTGCGCCTTGCACAGGTTGTCGGTCAGGCACGGGTCCGACGCTGCGACGTTGTCTTCGCCTGTGCTCTGTTCCGCTGCTGCCGCCGAAGACAGCACCGCGCACAGCGTGACCACCGCACCGCCCAGCCGCCAACCCGGTAGCGCCCTAGTCCGCAATTTCTGGTCCGTCATCTTTCTTATGATCCTGGTTCTTTCCGTCGGCCTTGCCCTTCTTGCCGCGCCGCTGCTTGAGCGTCTGCTTGTACGCCGTATCCGCGCCGGGCCGCAGGGTCAGCTTGCGATCGCCATAGCCGGTAAGGTGCAGCGTGACCTCGACAGGTCCGGTCCCTTCCGGCTGCTCGCCCGTCCACGGCGTCTGCCCAAGGAGCTGTCCGTCATCGATCCGAATGATGTCCGCGCCTTGCGGCTCACTATCGACCGACCACTTGGGCCGCGCTTTGACCGGGGCCACAGGCGGCGTCGCAGCCTGCACCACCGGCTCTTTGGGCGGCGGCGGCGGCGTCACCACCACCGCAGGCGGCGGCGGCTGGCTGTTCCGCTTCATCACCACCACCGCAGTCACCGCCACAAGCGCCACCGCCCCCACGCCCAGCCCGATGAGCAGCGGCGTCCGCGACTTCGGCTTGGGCACCTGAATCGCTGCCGCTTGACCCGTCGCCCCGCCCAGCGTGGAGATGCCCTTGATGCTGTCCGCCATCGCCTCGGCGGTCATGATCTGCGACCGCACCGCCTGCATCGACTGCGTCACCATCGGCATCCCGACCTTGGTCGCAATCTGCTCGATCTCGTACTGCACCTGCGCCGCGGTCGGTCGATCCGCCGAGTTCTTCGACAGCATCTTTTCCACCAGCGCAATCAGCTCCGGCGGAGCCTCCGGCGCGAGCGGTCGCAGGTCCGGCACCGGCTCGTAGATGTGCATCGCCATCAGCGCGCCCACGCCCTCGGCGTTAAACGGCAGCCGACCCGATAGCAGCCGAAAGATGATCACGCCGAGCGAGTACAGATCCGCCTTCTGGTCGATGTTGACGCCGCCTTTGCACTGCTCGGGCGACATGTACTCGGGCGAGCCCAGCACCGCATCGGTCTGCGTGTTCGACTTGTTCACCCCTTGCGACGACGCCCCCAGCTTCGCAATGCCGAAGTCGAGCAGCTTTACCCGCTCGCGCGTCCCCGCCTCCGGGTCCGATTCCGTCACCAACATGACATTGTCTGGTTTCAGACCCAGCCCGCACCGCTGCCGACGCCCGCTGCCTGCCGCGCCGACCACGCGGGATGACGCAGGGAAGTGCTGCGCAAGGGTCCAGACCCTCCCGTGCCCATGCATCGCAT
>CALMML010000090.1 GCA_937868485.1 uncultured Myxococcales bacterium
GGGTGAAGACCCAAGCGAAAGTGGGTCGCGAGCAGTGCGGTCAGGGTGAAGACCCAAGCGAAAGTGGGTCGCGAGCAGTGCGGTCAGGGTGAAGACCCTGCGCACACTGGGGGCGTAGGCACCTGACCGGGGTCAGCACCTGGCCGCTGTGGCTCGGCGCGCCGTTTCCGTAGCAAGACAAGCGCGCTGGAAGTCGGTAGGGTGCAGCCAGACGGAGGCCTGATGCGGACGCTTGGACTGTCTGTGGTGCTGGTTGGCGGCCTGCTTGTGACTCCCGCTTGGGCGGACCCGCCCGCGCCGGGGTCGTCTCCCTATGTGGACTCGACGTTTCGGTATGACCTGCGCATCGAGCTGCCGATCGTCGGCGTGGGCCTTGGCGCGTGGATCGCAACCGAGATCGCCAAGCCGCAGCTTGCTCCGCAGCCGTGTCGCATCTGCGAGCGTGCTGCGGACGGCACCGACCAGTTAAACGGCTTTGATGCCGGGGTGCGCTCCCTGCTGCGGGCTGGTCAAGCGGACATCCCTGGTCGGCTCAGCGATGTGACGGCCTTTGGACTGACCCCGGCGCTCATGATCGGGCTCGGAGCCATTGCCAACTACTACCAAGGCTCGCCCAAGCAAGGACTTGTCGATCTGCTGATGGTCGCGGAGTCAACCGTGCTGGCGGTGGACCTCAATCAGCTGGTCAAGTTTGCGGTCGGTCGCGAGCGTCCCTTTGTCCATGTCCTGCCCGAAGCCGAAAAGACCCAGGGCGGAAACGCTGCGGACAACAACCTGTCGTTCTATTCGGGGCATACCACCCTGGCCTTTGCACTGGCGACCTCAGCGGGGACCGTGGCATCACTGCGGCACTACCGACTGGCCCCGCTCATCTGGGCGCTTGGGATGCCGCTGGCTACGCTGGCCGGGCTTATGCGCATCAGCGCCGACCGACACTATGCGACCGACGTGCTGACCGGCATGGCCGTGGGCTCAGCGATGGGGTTTCTGGGTCCGTGGCTGCATCGCAAACAGGGCCCGCGTGCGGCGGTCTATCCCGTGGTGCTGAGCAGCAGGCAGAGCGGACCGCATGGCACAAGCGGCGTCATGGTCGGCCTGGGTCTGCAAGGCACGGCGCCGTAACGTCGCTGCATCGCGGCCTATGGCATCTCGGCTGCGGCGTCGGCTGGCGCGTCTTTTCCATGGCCGCTGATGGCGCGCAGGAACACCTCGCCGTAGCGCTCTAGCTTGACCTTGCCGACTCCTGAGATCTGCGCGAGTGACTCCAGGGTCTGCGGCTGCTGGGTTGCCATCTCGCGCAGGGTGGCATCGTGAAACACCACGTAGGGCGGAATCCCTTGGGCTTCGGCCAGCTGCTTGCGGAGCGCGCGCAGGGACTCAAACAGGTCGCTGCGTCCTGCAGAGGCTTGCGCGCGGGGGCTCTTGGCGCTGGTGCCGCGCTCACTGCGGGCCGCTCGGCTGCGTGGGGCGCGTACCGACTCGTCTTCTTGCCGCAGCAGCAGCGTGGTCTGCGCCCGCATCAGCTGCCAGGACTGCCGGTTGAGGAGAAACGCTCCATACTCGGCGTCTACGTCCAGAAACCCGGTTGCGGTCAGCTGCCGAAACACGCTCGACCAGGTCCGCTCCGATTCCGTGGCCCCGATGCCAAAGACGCTGAGGCGGTCGTGACCAAAGCGGTCCACCTTGTCGGTGTGTCGTCCCATCAGGATGTCGATGAGGTGCCCGGCGCCAAACTTTTGGTCGGTGCGCGCGACGGCGCTTAAGGCCTTGCGGCCCAGCTCTGTGCCATCGATGGCCCTGGGCGGGTGCAGGCAGTTGTCACAGTGGCCACAGTCGCCCAGATGCGCTTCTCCGAAGTAAGCGAGCAGACCCTTGCGACGACACTGCACGCTCTCGCACAAGCCGAGCAGCGAGCCCAGCTTGCGCTGGCTCAGCCGCTTCCACTCCGCTTCGCCTTCCCCCTGCTCGATGAGCCGCCGCTGGCTGACGACGTCGCCCAGTCCGTAGACCATCCACGCCTCGGCGGGCTGACCATCGCGACCGGCGCGCCCCGTCTCTTGGTAGTAGCTCTCGATGCTCTTGGGCAGGTCAATGTGCGCGACAAAGCGGACATCGGGCTTGTCGATGCCCATCCCAAAGGCAATCGTGGCGCACACCACCAGGCTCTCTTCGCGCTGGAACCGGTCCTGATGAAGCTGGCGCGTCTGTGGATCGAGCCCCGCATGATAGGGCACGGCCTGCACGCCTTGGCTACAGAGCCACTCCGCCGTCTCTTCGGTCTTGCGACGCGACAGGCAGTAGACGATTCCGGCTTCGCCACGGTGTCTGCCGGTGATGAAGTCCAGGAGCTGCCGCCGGGCTTCCTTGCGCTGGGTGATCTCGTAGCGGATGTTTGGGCGGTCAAAGCTCGACGAAAACAGCGGGTCTTGGGTCAGGCCGAGCCGCTGCTGGATCTCCTCACGGGTCAGCGGATCGGCGGTCGCTGTCAGCGCGAGCAGGGGCACCTGCGGATGCAGCGCGCGCAGCTTGGCGACTTCCAGATAGTCCGGTCGAAAGTCGTGTCCCCACTGGCTGACGCAGTGCGCTTCATCGACGGCAATCAGGGAAAGGGTCAGCCGACCGGCAAAGTCAGTAAAAAACTCGGTGTTCAGCGTCTCGGGTGCGACGTACAGAAGGTCCAGCTTGCCGCTGAGCGCCGCCTTGCGAACCTGCGTCTTTTCGTCCGCCCGTAGCGTCGAGTTGTAGACCACCGCGCGCACCCCAGCTTGCTGCAGGGCCGCCACCTGATCGCGCATCAGCGCAATGAGTGGCGAGATCACGAGCGCCAGTCCCTCGCGGCACAGTGCGGGCACCTGATAGCACAGGCTCTTGCCGCCGCCGGTGGGCATCAGCACCAGCGCCGAGCCGCCCGCTATCACATGGTCAATGACCTCGGCTTGGCGTCCGCGAAAGGCCGGATAGCCAAAGACTTCACGCAGGATCGTAAGAGGGTTCCGCTTCATTCGCTTGCCTGGCTGCCAAGACGGCGCAGGGTCTTTTCGGGTGTAGAACTACTGGGTCAGGATAGGCAGCGTAATGACAGAGCGCTTGGCTCCGCCGCGAAAGACCTGGTGGGTGGCGGTCACGAAGTCTTGCTCGGTCGCGCGGTAGATGTCGATGAACTGCTGCGGATGACGCTCGACCAGCGGAAACCACGAGCTTTGGATCTGCACCATCATGCGGTGGCCGGGCCGAAACGTGTGGCTCACATCCGGCAGCGTAAAGCGGATGCGCGTCGGCTGATTGGGGGTCAGTGCCTCGGGCTTTTCGAAGCTGTTGCGGAAGCGTGCGCGCATGATCTCGCCCCGGACCAGTGCTTGGTAGCCGCCCATGCGCACGCCGCGTGGGTTGGGATCGGGATCTGCGGCAGAGTCAGGGTAGACATCGACCAGCTTGACCACGAAGTCGGCATCGGTGCTGGTGGACGCCACCCACAGGTCTACCTCGATGGGGCCGGCGACCGTGACATCGGCATCCAGCACAGGACCACGGTAGGTCAGCACATCGGGACGCCGCGAGGCAAAGCGCTGATCTTCGACCATGTACTCAGGCTCGCGGTGATTGGACATCCGATCGCGATAGGGCACAGGCTTATTTGGGTCGCTGAGGTAGCGGTCTACGCCTTCGGGGGCCGTGCTGTCCGTGGTCAGCGTGCCGCCCGCAGCCAGAAAGTAAGGGGTCCGCTTGGCCGCGACCGGAGGCCAGCTTGGATAACGTCGCCACTCGTTGGTGCCCGTCTCAAACACCCAGGCTTCCGGGATGGCGTCCGTCTTGATTCCTTTGAGGTGAGACAAGAAAAACGGCGCCAGGATGTGATCTTGGAAGAAGCGCGCGGTCTTTTGGCCAAAGTGCAGGTCGCCGAGCACATCGCCATCGGTGCGGTACTGCCCGCCGTGCTTCCAGGGACCGAGCACCAGCGTGTTTGTGGTCCCCGGGCTCTGCTTTTCGATGGAGTGATAGGTCTCCATCGCGCCAAACAGGTCTTCGGCATCGTAGAGCCCACCGACCGTCATGACCGCTGGCTTGATGCTTCGCAGGTGCGGACGCGGATCGCGTGACTTCCAGTAGTCATCGCGGCTCTGATGCTGGACACAGGCCCGCCAAAACGGCAGCGCGGTCCCGATGACGCGGGTGTCGGCATCGTGCAGCGGACCGAGCGTGAGGAAGTAGTCGTACAGGTCGCCGACCTCGGGCACAAAGTCCCAGCTCACCTTGGGGCTTGGCTTGGGCCTGGGCTTGCCGAAGTTTGCGTAGAACATGAACGCATCGGCCAAAAACAGGGCGCCGTTGTGGTGGAAGTCGTCCCCGAGGAACCACTCGGTCACTGGCATCTGGGGCGACACCGCCTTGAGCGCAGGGTGGGCATCGATCGCGGAGTGGGTTGCGTAAAAGCCAGGATAGGAGTTGCCCCAGGTTCCGACCTTGCCGCTGTTGCCGGGGACGTTCCGTACCAGCCAGTCGATGGTGTCGTAGGCATCGCTCGACTGATCGACGTCTTTGGCGCTGCGCTTGCTTGGGATGTGCGGTGTGACGTCGCTAAAGTCACCTTCTGACATCAGCTTTCCGCGTACGTCTTGGAAGGCAAAGATCATCCCGTGGGTGATAAGCGATGGGGCGGGTGAGAACGTGCGAAGCGCCCGTGCGTCCTTGGCGGTAGGGATGTTGTCGATCCCATACGGAGCGATTCCGTACGGCGTGCGCAGCAGCAGAATCGGATAGCGCTGGCTGCGATCTTTGGGCACGTAGACATGGGTGTGGAGCTTCACCCCGTCGCGCATCGGGATGTGATACTCGAACTTGGTGTAGTGCTCGCGGATGACCTTCGCGAAGTCTTCATCGGTCTGAAGCTCGCGCGAAAGGAGCGGCTTATCGGCTTGCGAAGTGGGGGAAGGTGCAAGTGCAGGGGCTGCGCTGGCAGGAGCCTTGTGCACTGCCCCGAGCAGCACCGATAGTAGGAGCAGAGTCGTCCGTCGCATCGGCACACTTAAGCCAGCTCTGTCCTGGGCGGTCAAATGAATCTTTGCCGCGTCGGCGTTGACAGCTTCGGACCATCGCTGTTATCCAGCCGGCAGACTCACAAGGAATGCTGATGATGACCGCTGCTGGTTCTGTCGCTCGCTGGCTCCGTACTTGGCCTCTCCTGCTCTGGTCTGTGTCGTCTTGCAGCAGTGGGGGCGCCCCGTCAGTCGATGACCCGGTGCCGTTTGACTTGAGTCAGCCGGACGTCCGCTTCGACATGACGGTCCCAGACATGGCCACCGGACCGGCCAGCACCTGTGAGACACCCTGCTGGCTGAACCCGCTGCCGCAAGGGAACTACTTTGACGATGTCTGGCGCGATGGGATGGGCAATGGCTGGGCGGTGGCGGGCAACTCGCTTGTGCGGATCGAAGGGGACCGCGCGGTCTTGGTGCGGCATCCGGCTTGGCAAAAACAGAACTTCCTAGAGCAGATCTGGGGCTCGGGCCCTTCCGATGTCTGGGTCGTGGGCACTGCGGTCCTGCACTTCGATGGGAAGACCTGGACCGAATTGCCAGAGTATTCTTGGAAAGGCATCCACAGCGTCTGGGGCTCGGGCCCCAAAGATGTCTGGATGGTGGGCATCCAAGGTCAGATCCATCACTTCGATGGGACGAGCTGGACCAAGATGACCTCGCCGGTCACCACGGCGCTGTTTCAAGTGAGCGGCAGCAGCGGGTCCAATGTCTGGATCGGAGGGGAAGCAGGCACGCTGCTCTATTACAACGGCAGCAGCTTTACCAAGCAGACGCTGTCGTTGGGGGGGGACATTGGCTCGCTGTCGTGCGCTCCAAGCGGCGAGTGCTGGCTGGTTCCCTTTGCCGCCAGCCAAAACAGCGGCACCACCCTCTACCGACTGGAAGGTGGCCGATGGGTGCAACAGACGGCGGTGCCAAGTGGCACGTACTACGGGGTCGAGGCATCGGCTTCGAGCGAGGTCTGGCTGACGGGCACCCGACCGATGCTGTTTAACGGCAGCACCTGGACCCAGTTGATGTTCTTTGGCACGCTGTTGACCTCGATCTCGGGGGTGGGCGGCCCGCTGGGACGTGAGCAGCTGGGCGTCGGCATCCGGGGCTACATCGGACGCTGGAACGGATCAAGCTGGCGGCAGATCTCAAGCGGCGAGGGCAGCTCGCTGCGCGCGGTCTACAGCAGCCCCCAAGGCGATGTGTTTGCGGCGGGTCAGTCCGGCTCCATCCTGCGCATCCGGGGCGGCAAGCTGGAGTGGGGTGGTGTCGCGGGGGACAGCACGATCTACGCAGGGATCTGGGGCACGAGCAGCAGCGATGTCTGGGCTGTCGGGGACTACGGTCGCGTGAGCCGCTTCGATGGAACGACCTGGACTGCGGTGCCGCAGCGCTTTGGCGGCAGCTTGGAAAAGCTGGTCGGGGTGTCTGGCACGAGCAGCAGCGATGTCTGGATCGTCGGCGACTCTGGCACGGTCGTGCACTACAACGGGACAAGCTATGCGAGCCAGACGCTCAGCCTGGGACTGGGCAAGGTCGCTGCGGTCTGGGCGTCGGCTGCCAACGATGTCTGGATCAGCGGAGAGAACGGCAGGCTCGGACACTACGACGGCAGCAAGTGGTCGCTGTGGCCCAAGACGCTTGCCGCTGCTGCGGTGTCGCTGTGGGGCAGTGGACCGAGCGATGTCTGGGCGACCGGCGGCTGGGACGTCGGCAAGAACATCTACCTGTCCCGCTACAACGGCAGCACCTGGGAAGCTCAGACGCTGCCCGCCAACAGCACTTTCCCTGCGTCCATTACGGGCACAGGTCCGCTCGACATCTGGCTCGGGGGCCACTATGGCGAGCTGGCGCACTGGGACGGTGCCAGCTGGAAGAGCGTTCCGCTTGGGACCAACTTCGAGATCTTCGGGGTGGGTCGCAGTGGCAACAGCCGCTACGCCGTGGGCGACAGCGGCTTGGTGATCCAGATGGATGGCTACTAGCGCAGTGAAACGGTCGTTACTTGCCGAGCGCGGTGCGAATGGCAGGCTTGAGCGCCTGCGCTGCATCGATGGACGCCTTGACGACCTTGCCGGAGCTGTTGGTGTTGAGCGTGCCGATGATTGCGTAGTAGCCCGTGTCGCGGTCGATCCAGGGCGTAAAGCCAAACGCGCCGGGGGAAGAGATCACCGCGCAGCCGGTGGCCGGGGTGTCGCACTCCAGCCAGGCGGTCAGGCCGTATAAGAACGGATAGCCGGCTTGCTGCATGGGGGACTCTCCGATGACGGCGCTGGGATACGGAGCCTTGGCCTGGTCGGTGAACAGGTCGTCGCGGATGAGCCGCTGACTGCCGAGCACGCCGCGTCGAAACAGGAGGCCGAGCAGCGGTGCGTACTCGTTCATGCTGACCACCAGACCGCCGGCAATGAGTGGGTTTTGCTGACCAAGGAGCTGGTTGGGGGCGGTGTAGTACGTCACCTCGGCAGGTAGGCCCAGCGGGGTGCGGAGCTGCTCGGCAAACAGGTCGTTCCAGGTCTTGCCGGTGACAACCTCGGCCATTCGTCCCGCCACCGCCAGGTGGGTCGAGCCGTAGTCATAGCGAGTGCCCGGCGTCGCGGTCAGGTTGAGCTGGGCAATCTGACTGACGCAGTCTTGCAGCTTGATGGACGGATTGAGCGTGCAGTTGGCATCCGGGGGCAGACCCGAGGTAAACGACAGAAGCTGCCTGAGCGTGATGTTGGCCTTGGGAGCGGTCCAGCCGAGCACCGTGCCGGTGGTGCTGTCCAGGCTGAGCCGTCCATCGCTGACCAGGCGAAACAGGGTCAGGCCGCTGATCCACTTGCTGGACGAGGCGACGGCAACACGGCGATCGGGCGTAAAGTCACCGTACATCTTCTGGAACAAGAGCTGATCGCTGCTGCCGTAGATGGCCAGACCGAAGGGCCCGATCGCGGCGGCGTTGGCTTGGGCAATGCGATCGACTTCGGCAAAGCGATCCGCCATGTCGCCGACGCCGCCATCGCTGGTGGCTGCGCCATCTAGGGTGCCACTGTCCGCTGCTCCGCCGGAGCAAGCCGCAGCAAACAAGGCCGAAAGGACAAACGACGTAGTGTGGGGTGTTTTCATGACCCCCCTAGACGACCTTGGGCCGACCAGGGTTCCACAATCGGTCGCAGCAGGGATGTCGGACGGGTCTTGGGCCGGGGACCGGGCTTAGTTGGTGAAAGCCGCTGGGGTGCTGGTTCCGGTGAGCGTGCCGCCTGCGCGGACTTGGATGCGACCGACACCGCCTGCGCCGCCGGGATAGGTTGCGCCGCAGCTTCCCGCCGCGCCGCCTGCCGCACCCGCTGCCGTCACGCGACCTGTACCTAGCGCCACGGCATCGGTGGTGACGATGCGGACCGCGCCGCCCGAGCCGCCGCCGCCGTTGCCCATGCCTCCGCCGGAGCCACCGCACGGACCCGAGGTTGAGCCGACGCCACCGGGGTTGCCGCTGACGTTGAGGGTGCCGGTGGCGGGATCGACCGTGACGGACTTGCTCCACAGGATGATCGTGCCGCCGCCGTTGCCGCCAGGCCCGGGGAATGCGCCGTCTTCATCGGGTCCGCCTTCGCCGCCCGCGCTGCCAAGGAAGATTGCTTGGGTCAGATCGGGGACTCCGACCACGGTGCCAGGCAGACCGCCGCCATGCTGACCGGCCACGGCCAGGCAGTTGCCGAGCGTGCCATCGACACCGGCTGTGCCGACCGTGCCGTAGGCTCCGCCGCCACCGGCTGCGCAGTCCTGGCCTCGGGTGCCGCCACCGCCACCACCGCCATTGTTGCTGCCCTTGGACTGGGCGCTGAGGGTCGAGAAGGCAGCGGGGCCGGTGGACGACTCGCCAGTGCGACCGTGGTTGAGCAGGCAAGCTGGTGCGCCTGGGAAGCAAACACCGACGACGCCCGCGCCACGGAAGCCTTTGCCTGCCATGGTTACGGTGCCCGCGATCGTGACATCGCCCTTGGCCATGAACACCAAGATGCCGCCCTTTTGACCATCCCACGCAGGCGCGGTCAGCGTTGCGGTGTTGGCTACGTTGACGGTCCCGTACTGCGGCACGACGATGAGCTGCGAGCCGGTGACATAGTCGTACTTGAGCGGGTTCTTGAGCGTCACGGTGGTGCCGCTCACTGAGGCGATGCGGTTGAGTTCATGCTGGCCCGCGCCGGTTCCTTGGGTCTGGTGAATCAGCACGATCTGGTCGACGCTCAGTCCCGAGCCATCGCGAACGGTCAGGGTGGTGCTGGCGGCGGTGCCGGTGCCTCCCGTGGCAACGCTGTTGATGGTGCGCGTCATGCCAGCGGGAACGGTCAGGTCCAGATCGCTGCCATTGCCCAGACCGCAGACCGCGCTCTGACCTTCAGGAACCGGGGTGCCGCACAGAAGGGGGGCGCAGTCGCCGTCTGCCAGGCAGGTCTTGCCAGTGGCACAGGGGGAGCAGCTTCCACCGCAGTCCTTGTCGCTTTCGTTTCCGTTCTTGATGCCATCCGAGCAGGTCGGCGCGGCGCACACACCGCTTGCGCAGTTTTGCGACGTGCAGTCTCCGCTGACCTTGCAGGCTGCAGCGGGAGCGCACGCAAAGCAGCTGCCACCGCAGTCGACGTCGGTTTCATCGCCGTCCTTGATGCCGTCCTTGCAAGATGGCGCGGCGCACTGGCCGCTTAGGCAGACAAGACCGCTGCCGCAGTCCTCGGAAGTGCCGCACTTGCCCATGGCCCGACACTTGGTCGCGCACGAGCCGCCGCAGTCGATGTCGGTCTCGGTGCCGTTTTGGACCTTGTCGGTACAAGTTGGCGCGATCGTGCAGTCACTGCCGCTGCCGCACTCGGTGGACACCGATCCACAGACCGAGAACACAAACCCTGCCACGCTAGCAACCAGCACCGGAAACAGTCGTGTAAGCGAGCTACGCATAAGAAGTCCCCCCTTGCGAATACTGAAGCGCGGCATTTCGCAGAACACCGCTCTTTGAGTGTACTTGAGAGGGCCGACCGAACATGTATAGATGCGCGGCATGTCGCTCCTTGTCCTTGCTTCTGCCTCGCCTCGGCGCATCGATATGCTGGCGTCGGCGGCGATTCCCCACGCGGTGTGGCCCGTTGATCTAGATGAAACCCCGCAGGTGGGGGAGCCGCCGGAGTCTTTGGTGCTGCGTCTGTCCCAGCAGAAAGCCGACGCAGCGTCCACGCTGTGCGCGCCGGGCTCGCCGGTCCTGGGGGCGGACACGATTGTGACGGTCGATGGCGCGCTGCTCGGCAAGCCGCCGCATGAGGGCGCGGCCCGGCAGATGCTGACGATGCTTTCGGGCAAGTCGCATGCGGTGCTGACCGGCTATCACCTGCGCTACGTCGATGCGAGCGGGCAGCTTCAGCGAATCAGCCGAGCCATCTCGACGAAAGTGACGGTGCGCACGCTGTCCGATGCCGAGATCGCGGGCTATCTACGCAGCGAAGAGTGGCGCGGCAAAGCCGGTGCGTATGCCATTCAGGGTCGGTTCTCTGCGTTTGTACGGGGAATCGAAGGCAGCTTCGACAACGTGGTCGGCCTGCCGCTGTGCGCGGTGATTGAAGATCTGGCGGGCGCCGGGCTGCTGCCGAGCGACTGGCCGAGCTGGCGACCGTAGCGCGAGGGACCGGCTATTCGCGCTCGTTGTGGATGTCGGTCGAGAGCAGCGCCAGCAGCGCGTCTTTGGTGTCGAACTTGCCGTGCAGGAGCTGATACAGCGCCGACACGATCGAGGTGCGAACGTGGAACTTGTGGCCGAGCAGGTGCGCCTCGCGGACCATGCTGGGCCCATCGCAGACGCGACCGACCTGCTTGAGCGCTTCGGGAAGCGGTACGCGCTGTCCGAGCAGTCGTCCCAGCTCAAAGTCCGCAGAGCCGCGCCGCTCGGTGGCTGCGACAAACTCTCCGACACCAGCCAGGCCAAAGAAGGTGCGTTCTTCGGCGCCCAGCTTGACCGCGATGCGGGCCAGCTCTGCCGCGCCGCGAGTGATGAGGATCGCCCGCGCCGGAGTCCCCAGGTCGAGGATGTTGGCCACGCCCGCCGCCAGCGCAATCACAGACGACCCCGCGCGTGACAGCTCGACGCCAATCAGATCATGGGTTGTATAGACCAGCAGGGAGTGTCCCGATAGCACCTGGATGGCCTGCGTTCCGACTTCATCGAAGCGGCTGCCACAGACGAGCGCAGCGGGCGCAAACTCCTCTAGATCGGGGGCGAGCGCCGGACCGGCCAGACCGCCCACCTTGCGAATGGGCGTCTCTTCCCCGACTGCATGTGAGATGAGCGTGGTGTGTGGATGCTCTTCGCAGGCCGGGATGACGCTGCCGATGGCGTGGATGAGCGTCTGGGCTCCATGCAGATGCGGAGCGGCCAGCCGCAGCACCTTGCGAACGGACGGCGCGGGCACGGCCAAGAAGATCACGTCGGCTTGTCCCAGCTCGGATACGCCAATTGAGGTGACCTGACGACGCTCGGCCTGCTGGGCGCTGTCGACCGCGCTGACATCGGGGACCTCACCTGCGGCAGCGGGAATGTCGGTCTGGGCCGCATCGGCGTAGCTGCGGTTGTCTTCCTGGGCTCGCACCAGCTCACGCGGGGGGCGATAGTGCAGCACCCGGGTGATGCGATCTTGCGATCGACGCTGGTTGTGAAGCAAAAACCCCGCGAGCGCACGCGCCCACCTTCCGCCCCCGATGACTGCAACAGTAAGGCCGCTCATTCTGCATCCCCCAACGATTCGACACGGTTCTGGTAGTAGTACAGAAGCTGCCGGTCGCCGATGCTCACCGCGTTCGATGGCGTCCGGATCGCCGCTGGTTCAGTGTGGTAGCTGGCAAAGGCAGCCAGTCCCGCTTCAACGACCTGCTCCGGGGTTCCATCGGCGCGAGGTCCAAGGTGATGTCGCTTGTGGAGTAGCTGCGTCTGAAGGCGCGCGACATCGGCCAGCAGGTCGGCCTGCGGAACGTGCAGATCGAGCGGCTGACGCAGCCTGCGATACAGGTCCAGGCCCGGCAGTGCTTGGCCGATTCGACGCCACAGCACCGAGGCGAGTAGGTGGGTGGGCAGTAGCACGGTCTCTCGACGATAGGCCCGAGCAATGGCGACGGCGGTCTGGTTCATGTACTCGGCGTCGCGCTGGGGAAGTGCCTGGGGCTTGCCCTGCACCCAGAAGTAGCGCGCCAGGTCGACGAGCTGTCCGTGCGGTCCAACCGACTGTCCGACTTCGTTGAGCGAGTGCCCAAGCACGTCCATCGGCTGTCCGAAGCGAATGACGATGGCGCCGGTGTGGGTCATCATCGAGCGCGCGAAGTCCACGACCTTGCGCCACTGGGCTGACTCGTCGTCTTCGATGATGAAGCGCGCCCGGCCTGTTTCTTTTAGGTAGTCGGCGATGAGCGTTTCGGCTTCCAGGACCAGCTGCTGGTTGACGGTGACGGGCACGATGAAGATCGGCCTGACGCGACCGCCGGTTGCTTCGCCCGCTTCGCGCCGAAACCCTTCGATGGTGGCTGTCAGCGCTGTGCCGAGCAGACCCAGCTTGAGCCGTCCTTCGACTCTGCCCGAGCGCGAGCGGGTGCCACCGGGGAAGAACATCGAGTGGTAGCCGCGCTCCAGGATCACCTGCGAGTAGGTCTTGAGCACATCTTTGTACAGCTCGTGACGAATCCGCCGATCGACCCGGTACGCACCGCAGTTGCGCATGAAGAACCCGAGCATCGGGTTCGTAAACAGGTTCTTCCCGGCACCATAGGTCGTGGGCGGCAGTCCCGCCGCTTGCAGCGCATAGCCCATCACCGGCGAGTCGAGGTTCGACAGGTGCGTGGGCACACAGACCAGCGTGCCGACCTCTGCGAGCTTGCGCAGGTGGCTGAGCGGTCCTTGCACTTGCAGCCGCTCGGCCAGCGAATCGAGCAGCTTGTGCGGCTGAAGCATCTGGAGCGGTAGCTGAAGCGGCTTTTCCGGCGACAGCAAAAGCGACAGCGCGGGCGGAACGACCTGGGACGCGAAGTTGTAGACCTGCTTGTTAAAGCCACCCGCGATGTCTTGGGTGTAGTCAGCAATCAGCGCGCGCAGGTCGTGCTCTAGCTCTCGCTTGGACTTGCCGCCGAGACTGCGCCACAGCCGCTTCCAATCGCCGAGATCTCGCACTTCTTCCTGCGCCGAGCTTTCCGACAAGCGGCGGATCTCCTGTAAACAGGCGTCGTTGAGGACGTACTCTGGCGCGCTGGCCGCTAGCACGGAGGACAGCGCTCGCTGCGTTGTCTCGCGCACAATGCCTTCGCGCTCACGATGAAACCGCAAAAGTGGATAGTCAGAGACCGGCTGAAATCCTTGCACGACCACGGATTGTATCATCGCTGTGACGTAGGCCACATCCGCCCCGCTTGGAATCCTGTGACGCGCTGCGCCACGAAGGCCGACCGTTGGAACAGTGGCGGAAGCGAGGTCCAAGGTGGTAGGCTGCCGCCGCTCGTAGAGCGCTTACTTTCGTCCAAGGAGAAAAGCAGATGCGACTTTCCGATATGAAGATCATCATCACGGGTGGGGCCCAGGGCATGGGTGCTCACTTTGCGAAGCGCCTGCACGAAGCGGGTGCGCAGGTTGCGGCGGGCGACGTCAATGAAGCGGGTCTGGCAGAGCTTCCGGCTGGCATCCATCGCCGTCGTCTGAACGTGGCGGATGAGGCGGACATCCAGTCGTTTGTGGCCTGGGCGCACGGTGCGATGGGTGGGCTCAATGGTCTTATCAACAACGCGGGCATCCTGCGCGATGGTCTGCTCGTGAAGAAGGACAAGGCGACCGGCCAGGTCGTCAAGCTGACCACCGAGCAGTGGAACGCGGTGCTCGGCGTCAACCTGACCGGTGCGAGCTTCATGGTTCGTGAGGTCGTGGCCAAGATGGTCGAGACCGACTCGCGTCCGGGCGTCATCGTCAACATGTCGTCGATCGCGCGTCACGGCAACCGGGGTCAGTCAAACTACGTGTCGGCCAAGGCGGCGCTGGCAGCCAATGCCGTGACCTGGTCGCGTGAGTTCGGTCCGTTCGGCATCCGCTGTGTGGCGGTGGCTCCGGGCATGATCGAGACCCCGATGACCCAGGGCATGAACCAGAAGGCGCGCGATGCGCTGGTGGCTGCGGTTCCGGTCGGTCGCGTTGGTGTTCCCGAGGACATCTGGCTGGCGGTCAAGTTCGCGATCGAGTGCGACTACTTCAACGGTCGCACGATCGACGTCGACGGCGGCCTGTCGATGTAGTCCCGCGCCAGCCCAGGCGCTACGGGGCGAGGGTTCCGTTTCCGAATGTGTCGCAGGCGCTGATGTGGCCCTGGCTCATGCCGCGACGGAACCACTCGACCCGCTGGGCAGATGAGCCGTGGGTAAAGCGCTCGGGGCTGACCCTTCGTCCAGACATCTGGGCGATGCGGTCGTCTCCGATGGCGGCTGCGGCGTGCAGACCGGACTCGACGTCGCCTTCGCGCAGCAGTCCTCGTCTTGCGGCGGATGCTCCCCAGACTCCGGCGAAGCAGTCGGCCTGTAGCTCGAGCAGGACGTTGAGCTGGTTTTCACGCCCGCGATACAGCTGCTGCGCATGGCGGACGCGCTGCTCGATGCCGAGTGAGTGCTGGATGTGATGGCCGAACTCATGGGCGAGCACGTAGGCCTGCGCAAAGTTACCCGGTGCGCGAAAGCGACGGGCCAGCTCGGCATAGAACGCGAGGTCGATGTACACGAGCTGATCGGCGGGACAGTAAAACGGTCCCGTCTCGGCCTGGGCGGCTCCGCAGCGAGAGTGGGTTTCATCGGCAAACAGCACAAGCTGCGTTCGGGGATAGCTGCGGCGACCCTCGGTCATCTGTGGCAGTGCCGCTTGCCAGAAGTCCTGGATATCGGTCGTGGCTTGGCGGACCAGCCGCTCGGCGGTGCGTTCTTCCGGGTTGCGCGGTCCGCGCGTCGGTGCGCTGCCTGGATTGCGCGGTGCTGACTGCTGCTGTCGGGCAATCAGGCCCAGCACTTCGAGCGGATTTCGTCCGAGCAGCAGCGAGATCACGCTGACCAAGATGACGCCACCGATGCCGAGTCGGAAGGGTCGGAAGCCTTCGCCTCGCCGATCTTGAATGTCGCTGCTGCGTCCTTCGCTATCGAATTCCATGGTCGTGCTCCGAAGTGACTTCCTTCATAACCTAGGCAAAGTCGCGCCGCTGCCAAGTAGGTGGTAACAGAGCGCACAGAGACGCAAACCCAACGCCAAAGGACACATCATGACCACTTCGTCGACCGCTCGTCCGACTCGTACGCCTCGCAAAGAGCCCGTGTTTTCGCCCGACCTGCTGTCGGGACAAGTGGTGATCGTGACGGGCGGTGGGTCGGGGCTGGGACTCGCGATGAGCCAAGGGCTCTGCAGCGCAGGCGCGCAGGTCGTCATCTGTGGTCGTAGCCCCGAGCGGCTTGGCAAAGCGGTCGAGACGCTGCGCAGCCTGGGCGGCAAGGTCAGCGGCATTCCGTGTGACGTTCGCGACCCGGCAGAGATCGATCAGCTGGTGCGCAAGACGGTGGAGCAGCACGGAAAGATCGATGGGCTCATCAACAACGCGGCAGGCAACTTCTTGTGTGCGGCGGAAGATCTGTCGGCGGGCGGCTTTGATGCGGTGGTGAAGATCGTGCTGTACGGCAGCGTGAATGCGACGCTGGCGGTGGGAAGGCACTTGATTGGTCGGGGTGCGCCGGGGTCGGTGCTGTCGATCTTGACGCCGTATGCGTGGACGGGATCGGCGTTTGTGCTGCCATCGGCTTGTGCGAAGGCGGGCGTGCTGGCGATGACGCGCTCGCTGGCGGTGGAGTGGGGGATGTACGGCATCCGCTGTAACGCGATCGCGCCGGGACCGTTTCCAACCGAAGGGGCGTGGTCGCGGCTGGTGCCGGAAGCGTCGATGATCGAAGGGCTGGTCGAGCAGCGCGTGCCGATGGGTCGCGTGGGTGAGCACAGCGAGCTGGCGAACCTGGCGGTGTTTCTGATGAGCGATGCGAGCCCGTACCAAAACGGCGACTGCGTTACGATCGATGGCGGAAGCTGGCTGAGCGGGGCGGGTGAGTTTAGCGAGTACACCCGCTACGATCGGGAGCGGCTCAAGCTGCTGTTTCGGGCGATGCGTCCCAAAAAAGGAAGCTAGCCCGAGGCGGTCTGGACTTGGGCGGAGGTCTTGCCGAAGCGGCGCTCGCGATGACCGAAGTCACCGAGCGCGGCTTGCAGGTGCGCGGGCGTAAAGTCGGGCCACTCACAGTCGGTGAAGGCGAACTCGGCGTAGGCGGACTCAAAGGTGAGCGCGTCGGCGAGTCGATGGCTCTTGCCGGTGTAGATGATGAGATCAACGCCGGGAAGCTGCGCCGTGACGAGCCGCTTTTGGATGAGCGCGGGCGAGATGGCTTGGGCGGGAAGCTGACCGGAGGTGACTTCGCTGGCCAGCTCGCGGGCGACCCGCAAGAGATCGCGACGACCGCTGTAGCCAAGCAAGAGCGTCAGGTTCATGCCCAGCTCCTGCGCGGTGCTCTGTTCGATCTGAGAGAGCTGGCTGCGTAGGTCGGCGGGCAGGCGATGCAGCTCGCCAAGGATCGAGACACGCAGCGACAGGTGACGAAAGACATCGGCATGGCTGCGCAGAAGCTGAGCGACCACGGTGCCTGCTTCACTGCTGCCGGTGATGGGAAAGTTGTCGCTCGGGATGAGGGTCAGGTGACGAACGCCACTTTGTGCGGCGGACTCGATGGTGGAGGCGGCGGCGAGGGCGGAGGCCCACAGACCAGAGGTCGGACTTACACGGTGATCGTTTGACCAGGCAGTGCAGCCATCCATCAAGATGGCGACGTGATCCGCTCGTTTTTTCATCGAAAGTAAGCTCCGTAGACAGGCGTAAGAAGACAGCAGTCTACTTGTGACTCGGCTGTCTGCAATTCCTACGGTGTGGCGCCTTCATGAAGAATCAGGTCATCCGAACGTGAAGAGTCGATGAATTGCGGTCCGCATCCTGTGGGGGCCAGGGTCACTGCCACTTGGAAGCGGACGCAGCGTGTGGCGCACAGGCGATGACGTGTGGTCAGGTCTCGGCGCTGGTCTTTGTCGCAGGTCCAAGCGGTGAGCGGGTTTTTTGACTTGGCGCGATGGTGCTGACAAAAGGTTTCCCCGCCAAAACAAGGAGGCGCCAGTGGCTGCGACCCAGTACATCGTCGAGGGAGGACATCGCCTGCACGGAACGGTTCGTCCGTCAGGGAACAAGAACGCGGCGCTGCCGATCATCGCTGCGGCGCTAAGCACCAGTGAGCCGGTCACGCTTCGCAACGTGCCGCGCATTCGCGACGTCGAGACGCTGGTCGATCTGATTCGGACCGTGGGCGTCGAAGCGAGCTGGGATCATGGCGATCCACACACGCTGCACATTCACGCCAAGTCGGTGCGGGCGGCGACGCTGGACCCAGAGCTGTGTGCGCGGATTCGGGCGTCGATTCTGCTGGCGGCTCCGCTGTTGGCGCGCTGTGGGGAAATTCACCTGCCACCGCCGGGCGGAGACGTGATCGGACGACGACGCGTCGATACGCACTTTCTGGCGCTGGGAGAGCTGGGTGCGAAGTATCAGATCTCAGAGCGCTTTCACCTGACGGCGGACAAGCTGGTCGGTGCGGATGTGTTTCTGGATGAGCCGAGCGTGACGGGCACGGAAAATGCCATCACTGCGGCGGTGGCTGCGAGCGGAACGACGGTCCTGCACAACGCGGCGTGTGAGCCTCACGTTCAGGATCTGTGTAACTTCCTGGTGACGCTCGGGGCGCAGATTGAAGGAATTGGCTCGAATCAGCTGACGATCCACGGCGGACGGACGCTGCGCGGCGGCGAGTTTACGATTGGACCGGACCACATCGAGGTGGGATCGTTCATCGGTCTGGCGGCGGTGACGCGGTCGGAGCTGCGGATCGCTTCGGCGGGGGTGAAGCACCTGCGGATGGTGCTGCTCGGCTTTGAGCGGCTGGGAATCACCTGCCGAATTGAAGGCGATGACCTGATCATCCCGGCAGAGCAGAGCATGAAGATTCGCTCGGATCTGGGCGGTCATGTGCCGAAGCTGGAAGATCAGCCGTGGCCCGCGTTTCCGGCGGATCTTTTGTCGATTGCGATTGTCACGGCGACGCAGTGCGAAGGCGTGATCCTGATGTTTGAAAAGATGTTCGAGTCGCGGCTGTTCTTCGTCGACAAGCTGGTGTCGATGGGCGCTCGCATCATCTTGTGCGATCCACACCGCGCGCTGGTGTACGGTCCGTCTGTGCTGCGGGCGGGAACGGTGGAGTCGCCGGACATTCGGGCGGGCATGGCGATGCTGCTCGCCGCGCTGTGCGCACAGGGCAAGAGCACGATCCTGAACGTCGGGCAGATTGAGCGCGGCTATGAGCGAATCGTGTCGCGGCTCAAGGCGCTGGGCGCCCACATCGAGGAAGTGGAAGACCGTCGCAGCCGTCGCTAATCTCGGAAGTGTGGCGCTGCGTGAAGGCCCGGACAGGTCGCGCGCAGCAGCTGCACCTTACGTCAACTGCGGCGTACGGCAGGGGCCAAATCTAGACAATAGATTTGTGCGCTAAATTGCCTTTTTTATCGATATAATCGGTCCGATGCGCAGGCCGTTCGTCGTGGCAGTAATCCCGCTGTTGCTCTCGCAAGCGGCGCTTTCCGATGCTGCTTCCCCAGAGAGCGTGGTCTTGGCGGGCGAGGACTGCGTCAAGCTGGCTCATCGAGTCTACGGAGACGGTGCAGCCGGGCTTGCGCTCCTCAAGAAGAGCAATCCGGGTGTCTGTGATGCGCCGCTGACGGTCGGTGCCAAGCTAAAGACGCCCCCGCTGCCGAAAGGCAAGCCTGCGGCTGCGGAGACGCCTCGTCTGTCGTTCGTCGGTCCAGCGGTGCGGACCAAGACCAAGACGGGCTGGATGGAAGCGCTGCCTGGTCAGCCGGTCGATAAGCGAATGCGAATCGAGACGAGCAGCCAAGGTGGCGCGGAAGTGACCGCGGGCGACAAGGTCAAGTTTCAGATCCCGCCGAACTCGAAGGTGGTGATCAAGAACCTGCCCAAGAGCGGCAAAGCGGCGGAAGTGGCGCTGGAGCAAGGGACGCTACGCGCCGATATGGACAACAAGTCACCGACGGCTCCGATTACGGTGAAGACGCCGGGCGGTGATGTGAAGCTGCAAGGCGATGCGCGGATTGATGCGGAAGCGAATCGCGCGTCGGTGCAGGTGTACGAAGGCCAGGTCTCGGTTCGCAACAAGGGCACGACGGTGAACATCAAGGCCGGGCAGGGCAGTGTGATCCTGCGCGGCAGTGGTGCGCAGACGCTGCACGATCTGCCGGGAGCGCCAGCGTGGCAAGCACGAGCGGCGGCGGAAGATGGCAACCGACCGTTCCTGGTGCTCGCGATGGCAGGACTCATCGAGGCGCAGCCGCTGGGCGAGGTGGTGGTCGACTTTGCTCCGGTGCAAGGTGCGGCGCGCTACATCGTCGAGGTTGCGCGAGATCCTGGCTTTAACGACCGACGGGCCGGGGGCGAGATCTCGGCGCCTCCGCTGCGGGTTCATCTTTCACCGGGCAAGTATTACGTTCGAGTGAGCGCCGTCGACAATGACAAGTTCGTCGGGCCTCCGTCGATGCCGCGTTCGTTCTACATCATCAACGTGCGTACCGACGCCAAGGTGATGGCGCAAGCGACGCCGGGGCAAAACGGTCCGCTTCAGCTCGGACGGCCTGAGCGGGTGGCGCTGCACTTGTCGGGCGCGGGGCAGCCGCTGCTGGCGACGGTGGACTCGGGTGAACCGATGGACTGCTCGGCGGAGCAGAAGCTGGCGCTGTCCGAAGGCGAACACAAAATTCGACTGACGCTGGGCGAAGCGGAATCGGAGCTGCTGGTGTCGGTGCCGCAAGTGGTTCCGCCGCCGATGCCGCTGGCGGGACGGCTGGATGGTCTGACGGTGCCGGTGCCGCTGTCGGCGCTGGGCTTGCCGGGTCGCTCGCTGCTGCCGAGGACGCAGATCTACGCGCTGGTCGGTGCAGGCTCGACGCGCAGCGACAGTGGCTTTACGGTCGGTCGTCTGGATGTCGGCGGAGAGCTGGCCCTGCTTCAGCAGCGTCTGTCGTTCGACGTGAACGTGCCGCTTTTGTATCAGAACAATCTGGTTGCAGCGACGGACCCAGCGACGTCATCAAGTGGCGTGGCGTTCGGCGATGTGGCGTTTGGCGTGCGCGGCGTTCCGCTCAATGCGCTGGGTGGACGGCTCTTGCTGGGACCGCTTCTTCGACTCCAGCTTCCGACGGGAACGTTTGCGCGAGAAGCGACCAAAGGCCGTCCGGTGGTGATCGATCCGGCGCTCGGTGTTGCGGCGATCCTGGGTCGCTTTGGACTTCAGACGACGCAGGGCGTGACGGCGGCGGTGAACCTGCCTCAGAACCAAGTTCGCTGGGCGATGAGCTACATGGCGGAAGTGCAGCTGTGGAAGCTGGCGCTGATTGCGCAGCTGGATGCGTCGATTCCGCTGTCAAACGGTGTGTCGGCGGCGGCGTCAGCAGGTGGCGGTGTGCGACTGCATCTGGATCCGTTTGGGCTGCTGCTCGGTGTCCGAGGCGGTCTGGGCTCGGCGGGCGTCGATGTGTACGGTCGCTACTACGGATTCCTTGGCTTCGAGTGGGCGCCGTAGCTTAGCCCGTCTGAAGATCGACGAAGATCGGTCGATGATCCGACGCTGGGATTCCGTCCTTTCGGGGAACGTGAACGACGCCCGCAGCGATCGGCTGAAGGCCTTTGCCGACGAACCAGTCGAGCCTCGCCGGGACACAGCCATTCCACGGACGAAGCCGTCGCTGGAGCCAGCGTGTTGCCAAGCTGCCAACTTTCTGACGGAGCTTGGCTTCTTCATACGGGCTCTCGACGTCGTAAAAGCAGGTTCCTTGGCTGCGATCGTTAAAGCCTTCGTGAAGGAATCCGTACGACGAGAGCACCTCGAAGATCGGCTGCTCATAGCTGAACTCTGGCGTCATGTAGCCGTTGACGGTTGCGTCAAAGCCTTTTGTGAAGAACTTGTGAAGAAGGTCGGCCACGAGCGCGCCAGTACCCGAGGAGTCGTAGGTCGTGGTGTTGAAGTCTCCGCCGACAAGCTGCCGGGTTCCGTCTGTGGACACGTCGCGAAGCAAGGACGCAAGCTGCTGACCGCGCTGGATCGGCGACGCGTTCGAGTCAAGATGACACGTCGAGACCCACAGATCTCCCGACGGAAGTGCCAGCTTGGCCGCGAGCGCTCTTTTTTTGCCCAGCCGCTTCTCACTCTTCGACGAAAACTTATCTTTTAGCTCGGGCAGATCGAGGCTCTTCGTCGACACAATCGGCCAGCGCGACAGCACCGCCGAGCCCGCGAGCGCCAGCGTGTTGGCTTCTCCGCTTTCGTTTTCCAGCACATCGTCGCCCAGCACCAGATACGAGACGCCGAACGCATAGTGCATGCGTAGCGCCGTCGCCAGCTCTCGGGACACATTGCGGTTGCCCGAGCGCGCCATGCCACAGTCCACTTCCGACAGCAGCAGCACGTCCGCATCGCGCAGCGTCGGATCGTTCTTGAGCGCATGCGTCAGGGCATCGAGCCGTCGTCCTCGCTGAATGTTCCACGCGACAACCCGCAGTCTATCGTGGGCAAGCTGTGACGAAGAGGGCTGCGCGTGAGTGGCCTGCTCGACGGCGGAAAGCAGCGGAACAAGCTCTGCTTCCATCTGCGCGTAGAGCGGACTTTTCGAGAGCTTGCGACGGCTTGGGATGAGTCGCAGCGCGGCGTAGTGCGGCTGAAGGCTGTGTGAAAGGGTCGTCAGCGAGGAAAACGGGGACGCAAGCAGTGAAGACTCCGACGATGCGGGAGCGACATCAGCCATGGCTCGGCGTATAGCATCGACTCGCGCTGCGAGGACACGGTTTTTCGTTGACTGCGCGGCCAGTTCTGTCAGTAAGGTGCGCCCATGTGGGACAACCTGTGGCCAAAGCTCGGTGGTGGACTGGTGTTCGCTGGCTTGTTTGCGTCATGGTCGGCTTGTAGCCAGGGCGGTTTCATCGCAGACAGCGGCAAGACGGCCAGCCAAGAAGACGGTGGCACCGACGGGCTGCTCATCGAATCGGTGAGCCCAGCGCGTGGTCCTTCGACGGGCGGAATCAAGGTGCTGCTGCGCGGTCGTCGCTTTGATTCGGGATCGAGCGTGTCGTTTGCGGGCGTTGATTCGCCGCTGGTGAGCCTGTCGGGAGAAGACGAGCTGACTGCGACGCTGCCGCCGAGTCCGGGCAAGCTCGGTCTGGTGGATGTAAAAGTGCGTCGTCCCGACGGAAAAGAAGCGCTTCGTTCGGATCTGTTTGCGTACTATCCCGGACAGCTTTCGTTTGGTGCGCCTCGGAACTTCACCGTCGATAGCAAGCCGAGTCGGCTCGCGCTCGGTGACTTAAACGGCGACAGCAAGCTGGATCTGGTGGTCGCCAGTCGCTCGTCGGGAAGCTTGTCGATTTTAAACGGCAAAGGCGACGGCACGTTTGATGCGTATCGACGGGTTGGCATCGCGGGATCGCCGTCGGCGGTGCTGCTGAGCGAGATGACATCGGATCAAGCGCTGGATGTGATGGTTGCTTGCGACGGGAGCGGATCGAGCCTGTTTCTGCTGACCGGCAAAGGCGATGGCACGCTTCAGTCGCCGCGCGCGGTGTTTAACGTTTCGTCGGCAGTGATGGCGGGCGGAGACTACAACAGCGACGGAAAATACGATGTCGCAATTCCGTACTTTGCGTTCGCAGCAAACGGCATCGGCTTTCTGTTTGGCAAGGGCGACGGGACGTTTACAAACGCTGGCTCGCAAGGACTTCCGTCGGGAAGCTTCGGCATCAGCAGCGCGGACTTCAATGCCGACGGAAAAGCAGACTTGGCGGTGACGCTGTACGACGACAGCACCATCGCGATCATGCAAAACCTGGGCAGTCGTTTTCAGATCTTGCGCTACGTGTCAGCGGGCGCGGGTCCACATGGTGTCGTCGCTGCGGACTTTAACGGCGATAGCAAAGCAGATCTGGTGGTGAGCGATCCCGACGGTGGTGCGCTGCGTGTGATGCTGGGGAAAGGCGACGGAACGTTTCAGCCTGCGGTGGTGTTACCGACGGGAGGAGCGACGCCTCAGCCGGTGCTTGCGGTGGATCTGAACCTGGACGGCATCTTGGATTTGGTGACGGTCAACGTTGGTTCGATGGGAACCGTGACGGTGATGCTGGGAACCGGAGGCGGACAGTTTGCGCAGCCTCTGCAAGTGGCGGCGGCTGGATCGCACAGCGACGTGGTGGCGACGGACGTCAATGGCGACAGGCTGCCAGACTTGATCGTGCCAGTGTCGAGTGGATCGTCGGTGAGCGTGCTGCTCAATACCTCGCGATAGGCCGTTATTCCGTGCAGGATCCAGCGCGTTCGGAATACGCAGCACTTACGGCCAAAGTGGATGCCTTTGCCGACGCGGTTTCGTCCCGATGTGCGTCGCAGATGTCGTGCCGATCGGGCTGTGCGGGCTGCTGTCAGGTGGACTTGACCGTTAGTGCCGTCGAAGCTTCGACGATCGTGGAACATCTGGGCTCGCTTTCAGCGACGGAACGACAAGCGCTCTGCGAGGAAGACGTGAGCCCTCTGGATGACTCCTTGCCGCGCTGTGTGTTCCTGAGCGCGACGGAGCAGTGCCAGATCTATCCCGTGAGGCCGCTGGTCTGTCGAAGCCAAGGCTTGCCGCTGCGCTATCCGAGTGACTTTTTGCCCGAAGATGTCGTTCGGGTGCGCGTGGGAGGCGGTTCGGTGACGGTGTGTCCGCTCAACTTTGTCGAGGAAGCGCCGTCGCAGCAAGACGTGCTCGACGCGGAGCGTGTGGATCAAATCCTGGCGATTGTGAACCTTCGTCACTGCCAGGCGCACGAGCTGGATCCGACGCATCGGGTCTCGCTGCGTGCGCTTCGTGATTCTGTCCGTCGCTGAAGAGACGCTGATTCGCTACTGCTTCTGACAGTGCAGCAGCTGGAGGTAGGGAAATCCGCTCGTGTCATCGACGGTTTCGATGCGATACGGATGCTTGGCATCTTTGGCGTAACCCGAGGCACCACCACCGCTGGCGAGCGCAATGCCCTGTGACTTGGTGGTGATGTTCCCGATGGTGATGTGACGATGACCTCGCTTTTCGCCACTGCGCAGCGGGGCACCGCCAAATTTCTGTCCAGGCGTCGCTAGCTCGGGCGTTCCGATGATCAGGCGACCCTGACTGGCTCCGGCTTGGACAAAGCCTTGTGGACAGTCTGAGGCCTGAAAGAACACCAATGTGCCTGCGGCAATGGGTCGAAGCTGTGGGCTGGGCTCGTCTTGCTTGCTGCACACAAGAAGCTGCACATACGGTAGGCCGCTCGGGGCTGCGCTGGTGGTTCCGGTGATGGCTTGGCTGCCGCCGCGTGCGAGCCCGTGGTTGGCTTCTCCGGCGATTCCGGCGTAGCTGACGGTGGATAGATCGAATGTGGTCTTGATGCTGTGACCGTGCGCGCGATCTTCGCCGTCTGCCAGTGGATCTCCGACGGAGACATCGCTTGGATCTTTGTCTACCGTTGGAACCAGCGTTCGTCCTGCCGCTTTGGCGAGCGGCTGCCAGCCCGTCGGACAGGTCTTGCGCTGAAAGAAGGCGACTGCGTGTTTGGGCAGAGAGTCTCCCGTCGCGGCTGCCATGTCCGCTGGCTGCGCAAGATCCGGCTGTGTTTCGTCGCTGGCATCAGGACTTGGCAGCGCATCGGGCACGTCCGCCGCAGGATTGCAGGAAACGAGCGCCGAAAGTCCGGTGACAACGGCCAGTGCGATCGTCGGAAGCAAGTGGTGCGCGCTCATTGCTTCACACAGCCCACAAGCTGCACAAAGGGCAGGCCCGACGACGTTGGCTCACTGACTCCACTGTCGGTGTAGCGCGCGGCGGCGGCTCCCTGACCGTTGCCTCCGTTGGCTGCGGAGATGGACTTGTACGGCAGCTCAGCGACGGTCTGAAATGGATGAACATGGGTTCGGTCTTCTTGACTGGTCAGCGCAGTACCGACCAGCTTTCCGACGGCATCACTCGCTGTGACACCAACGACGAGTCGTCCCGATGCTTCTTGCGCCACTCGCCAACCCGGCGGACATGCCGCGATGTCGCCCGCCATGAACGTCAGCATGCCAGCGGGAACGTCTCCGCCCGTGTTGTCATCGCCGCTTGCTGTTTGAACACCGATGGCCAGCACTCCGACGAGAACCGGCACTGCCAGCCACTGCCATTTGCCAAAAGTCGTCATCGCCAAGCTCCCTGTTACGGCGCGAGCTTAGATCCAAATGAGCGGGCAAACGCGGTGGAAGTAGCGAGAGGGCGGGACGTTGCGAGTTCGGTCGACGCAGCGGGTGAGACGTCGTTACGGCATCACGGCGGTGCCATCACCAGCGGGAACGGCGGCTTGCTCGGCTTCCCAGGTGACGTGGATGTGGACTTGGTGTCCACCGCTGCTCTGGTCACCAGCACGGAACGTCGAGGTCGTGTCGATGTCGTGATAGGTCAAGCGGCCCTCGCCGATGCGCAGTCGCAGCTCGCCTTTGACTTCGCCCGACAGCTTGGTTCCCTGGTTTTCACCCGACACTTTGCCTTCCATGTTGATGTAGGCGATGCCTTGCTCGCGCTTGGCGTAGGTGCAGGTCATGTCCCAGTTTTTGCTTCCGCCCGTCGGGGTCGGAATCGATGCGCGGATCGGCCAGCCCTTGCCGGCTTCGATGTGGCCGGGATCAAACTGCGGGCCACGGTCGGCGCCGTAGACCCACTGCGCGATCAGCCGCACGTAGCCGAGCTGTCGCTCCATCTGCTTGCCTTCCTTCGATTCCTTGATGTCGTCGGGCACTTTGACATCGAAGTTGGTGACATCACCGCGCGGGCTCATCGTGTAGGCGATCTTCACCGTCTGAAGTGCGCGAGCGAGCTGCTCTCCCGCTTTCTTGTCTTTCGGCGTGTCACCGACGGGTTCCACATCGAAGAACGACGCCGTGTAGTTCATGTTGCCCGTGCCATCGACGGACTGAACCTGGCGCTCTTCCTTGAACATGAAGGCGTACACTGTGGGCTTCTTTACACCCAAGTCGCCGTCTTCAAAGCGGACGTTGACCTTGCCGGTGAGCTTGTCGTTTGCCTTGGCCAGATAGCGAAGCATGTCGCCCGGTGGCGGCGGTGGAACCTTGATTGCCGACGGCTTCGGGCAGCCAGTGGTCGTCACGAGCGCCGCACAAAACGCCAGAGCCAAAGGGGACAGCGGAGCGCGAGAAGTGATGAATAGCATCGCAAAAATGTATCCTTGATAACTTAATTTGGTCAAGGTGTTCATGGGGATGCAAGGCGTGGTCTCAGACGTGGCTTGGCACTACAATGCGCGACGGAATGTGGATTCCGCTTCAGCATTTGCTCGACCGACTGCGACAACCGAAGACGCGCGCCGATGAAGTGCGTCGACTGCGGGTGAGGCTTCGCGATGAGCCTTCGTCTGAATCGGTGAGCGCGGAAGAAGCGGCAGCCTCAGCAGAGCTTCTGCGTCTGCGACGGGCCTTGAAGGAAGCCATCGGACAGGTGGTGAGCTGTCGGACGTGTGCGGTTGGCCATCCGCCTCCGCATGGACACTTTGCCGGTGGACACTGCTGCGGCCTTCAGACGGAAGACGCTTGGAATGAGGATGAGATTGCTGCGCTGCGTCAGTCAGGAACCCAGCCGGAACACCTGAAGCTGCCCGTCGGAGATCATGCCGGCTGTTCCTTTCGCGGTCCGACTGGCTGCTCACTGTCCGTCGAAAATCAGCCGAACTTGTGCGTTCGCTATCTGTGTCCCGACCTGTTTCGCGAGGTCTACGCGCGTGGGGATGGACCGCGAATTGATGCACTGTGTCAGGAAATGGAAGCGGTCTACCTGCACTTTATTTCGCTGCGCGCGGAGCGACTGAGCAAGCTGCAAGAGCCATGACTTTGACCGACTTTGGCGTCTACGTTCACTTTCCGTACTGTCGACAGCGCTGCTCGTACTGTGACTTTGCGGTGGCGGTTCATCCGCAGATTCCGCACGAGGAATACCTCCAGTCGCTGCTGCACGAGCTGGCTGCCAAGGCCGATCTCTTTGCCGGTCGGCGCGCGGTATCGGTCTATTTTGGAGGCGGAACGCCGTCGCTGTGGCAGCCTGACTGTCTGGACGCGGCGCTGTCGCAAATTGTGTCGGTGTTTCCGTCTCCAGATGGAGTGTCCCCGGAAGTGACGCTGGAGTGCGATCCCGGCGATGTCTCGATGGCGCAGCTTCAGGCCTGGCAGCGAGCCGGTGTGACGCGACTTTCCATCGGTGCGCAGTCGTTTTCCCCCACGCAGCTCGTATCGCTGCGCAGGCAGCATCAGCCTCAGCACATCGTCGAGCTGGTCGATCGCGCGCGGCAGGCTGGCTTTGCACGGATCTCGCTTGATTTGCTCGTCGGAATGCCGGGACAGACGCTGCCAGAGCTGTCCGACGATCTGCGCAAGCTGCTGTCGCTGCGTCCAGAGCATGTCTCGCTGTATCAGCTGACCGTCGAGCCGCATACGATGCTGTCCGTCCAAATCCGTCGCGGTCAGCAGCGTCCACCGTGTCCCGAGCTGCAAGCGGATGCCTACGATCTGGTTCGTGCGACGCTGGCTGACGCGGGCTTTCGTCACTATGAGATCTCGAACTTTGCGCGGATGCAGCCCGGCGATCCCGATCTGCGCGCGGTTCACAACCGGCTCTACTGGACGCACGGTGAGTATCTGGGGCTCGGCGTCTCGGCACACTCGTTTCGACGGCTGCCCGATGGAACGGCGGAGCGCTTTGCCAACCAGCGCGGCCCGTCGTCGTATCTGCGAACCTGGCACAAGCCATCGCCCCAGCCATTTGCGCTTCAGCCAGACGATCCGTCGCTGTCGCTGTATGAGCTGCGTGATCGTGAGTCGCTGTGGAAAGAAGCGCTGTGGCTCGCGCTGCGAGAGCTAGACGGTGTGCGCTATGACCAGTTTGTGGCGCTTCACGATCGCGATCCGCGTGTGCTCTGTGCCGAGACACTGTCGTCGCTGACCTCGCGTGGACTGATTGATGCCGATGAAGCCGGACTGCGGCTTTCGTCTCACGGTGTCTTGTTTGCTGACGAGGTGGGCGCGGCTTTTTTGTAGTCTTTTTGCAGCTGCGTCAGGGTTTCGTACATCTGCTCGCACTGTGGATCGCCACCATCGAGCGCCCGACAGGCCAAGATGCTGGCTTTGGCTTGTGCGAGCGCTTCTTTGGGCGGTTCTCCGCGCTCGACCTGATGTTCGGCCAGGCTGAGGTACGCGCGACTGCGACTTTGCTGAAGCTCGATCGACTTGTCGCCGTGCTGTTCGGCGTTGACCAGGTGCGCCAAGGTGCGCTCGACCGCTTGTTCAAACGCGGCTGCTTGCTGCGGATCGGACTGAAGCGCTCGGACGCGAACCAGCTCCAGCAGCGCCAGGTTTGCATGACAGTCGCTGAGCGTTGGCTTTCGTCGCTTGCACTCTTCGCCGTAGCGCATGCCCAGCCGCAGCGATTCTTCGACGGGGAGCTTGTGCTCTAGCTCGTAGCTTGCGATGCGACCGTACACAAACGCGAGGTTGGAATAGACGATCACGTAGCTTGGCGAGTGCGCGATCGCTTGCTCGTTGTAGCGAATCGCCGAGCGGAAGTCGTCGCGGGGATCTTGTCCCGACTCTTGCTTGAGGTTTGCGCGAAACAGGTACGCGCCCGCGATGTCGTTGTACGCCCACACGTTGGCTGGATCGCCGGTGATCGCTCGCTCTTGGTGCGCGATGATCTCTGCGATGTTCGTCGATGGCGGCAGTCCGCGTGACGACTCGTAAAACACCCCAAGGAGCAGCCCATCGCCGAGCGCATTTTCCAGCATCGGATCAGCGGCGCGAACCGTCAGACCGTGGTTCACCGTCGAAACCAGCTCTTTGATGACCGGACGTGGATCTTGCCCTGCGTCAAGAAGCTGCTGCGACTCGATCAGGTACAGCTGCGCCAGCTGCCGATATCCGAGCACATGCTGCGGCGCGATCTGAATCGTCGCCTGGCAGTCGGACTGCGCTTTGGGCAAAAGCTCTCGGATCGACAGACCTCGCTCGTAGCGCTGCGCGATCAGCTGCGCCCACGCTTCGGATCGCGCTTCATAGACCGCGATGTCGCTTCGTCCCACCGTCGCGGCTTCGTTGTAATGTGCAATCGCGCTGCGTAGACCCGACTCGGCTTTTTCGGATGCTCCGTCGAGAAATCGCTCCAGCGCCTGCTCTTGCATCGCGTCGCCTTTGAGCTTCTTCGCTTCGTACAGCCACGGAGCCAGCCGCAGCGCTTGATCCGCGTGATGCAGCGCTTTGCTGTGATCGCCGTGATACAGCGCGAGCAGACCTTCCAGATAGTCCGCTGACTCAAGCTTTACGCCGCGACTGGCTTCGAGATGTCCCATCGCAGGCAACAGCAGCTCAGCGGCCAGCTGTTTGCGCCGGTTGCGCAGCCACTCTCGATCGCCGCGCCGACGCTCGAACCGAACCGACTCAAAGAAGCGATCTCCGAGCACGCGCCCAAGCGCAAAGTGCAGCTCTGGACTGTGCTGCGGACCGCTTTCCCACGCCGCGCGCAGGTGCTGATGGGCATTGTCCGTCTCGTGCAGCGTCAGATAACCGCGTCCGATCGCGTAGTGCGCCAGCTGTCCGCCTTCTTTTCCGAGGCTGGGAATCTGCGCTTCAATCTGATCCATCCGTGAGCGAATCAGGTCTTGCTCATACGTGATGTCGTGCAGCGGCAGCTCGTAGACCGCGCGCATAAACCACTCAATCTCTTTGGCGTCTTGTCCAAGCAGCCGCGCCCGCTCGATGCGCTCTTTGACGATGCGGGCTTGCCGAGCGTGCGCCAAGCTGGACCGAACGCGATCGACGACGAGCGCTCCGATGAAGATCAGCGACGCGAGTGCCAGCGCGAAGAACGACTTGTGCTTGCGCAGCTGCTTGCCCAGCCGATAGCTCAGGCTGGCTTTGCGCGCAAAGATGGGCTCTCCGTCGATGTAGCGCGTCAGATCTTCGGCCAGCGCTTTGGCACTGTCGTAGCGAAGGCTCGACTCTTTGGCCAAGCACTTGAGCGTGATCGTCTCCAGGTCAATCGGCAGCGATCGCACCAGCTGACGAGGCGGCGTCGGCTCTTGATGCACCACTTTGAACAGCACATCGACCAGTCCGTCGCCCACAAACGGAGGCCGATCGGTCAGCAGCTCATACAGCGTCGCGCCCAGGCTATAGACATCGCTGCGCCGATCGATCTGCTCAATCGCTCCCGCGGCCTGTTCCGGCGCCATGTAGTTCGGCGTGCCCATCACCATGCCCGCTTCGGTCAGACCGCTGTTCTGCGTGCCTTCGCGCGCGATGCCAAAGTCCATCACCACCGGACGCAGCCTCCCGTCGGGAGCCTGTTCCACCATGATGTTCGCCGGCTTGATGTCACGATGGATGA
>CALMML010000091.1 GCA_937868485.1 uncultured Myxococcales bacterium
GTACTGATTCCGCGCACGCGCTCCTTCGCACCCTGCACGAGCTTTCGCGCTGAGCAGGCCGCAGGCAAATCGACCTTGGCCGCTTGAGCGAAGGCTGGCGTCCTGGGGGTCGGATCGCTTTGATGGACGATGGAAAAGGTTCGATGGTTTGTGGCGATCAGCGGGCAAGGAGCCGTGGCTTAGGCCATGCGCTCGACGCCAACTGATACAGATACTTTTTTAAGCACTGCTCTTATCAATGTTGGCGAGTCGGCACCTTCCGTCGAAAGCGCTCCGTCGTTTCAACCTATTCCTGTAGCTACAGGCTCTGTGCCCGCGGACCAGACTTCGCCTGGTCCGCCGCAGGCATGTACAGCGTCGGCGATAGCCGCAGCGGCGGCTGTTTCTCATAGGCCGGCACTACAGCATTCCGGTCGTGGTAGAAACCACTTGCAGCCTGATGCCGCCGCCGAGGGTTCACATACGACGCTTCGCCGCAACCAAGATGGTGGCGTCAGTCATCACATTGAGTGGACCCCGAACGCTCGCAATCCATCGGGCTTCGATGAGGTAAAGCGGGTCGATACGCAGCACGCCAACCCGCACTCGCATCGCAACAAAGCAACTGGAGAAGAAGTCATGACTCCGCATACTCACGAGCCGACCACGCCCGGTGGGATTCGGCCCGCTCGACCGGACGAGCTGCCACGATAGGCGCCCCATGAACGAAGAGAGGCAGCGGGTGTATTTGGTGGTGGATCGTAGCTTTGGTCAGCGTCTGACGGCGCTCGCGAAAGTCGGTCATGTGTGGGCGGTTGCATCGGCAGTGAACTCGCCCGTGATCCAGGCATTCTGGCAAGACGACCGCGCAGACAAAGAGGCTGAGCTGATGGGACCGGGCATCACAGCCTTTCAGGAAATGTATGTCGGCGAGCCCAAAGAGCGGCTCTGTGCGCGACTCTCCGAGGAACTCGACATCCACCATGGGGAAGGAAGCGGACACGCGCCGTGGGATGAGATCGAGGTGTTTGGGGTGACGCTCACCGATGAGCTACGGACCCGCTTTGGCGACCTGGGTGGACAGACGTTTGTCCCCACGCCAGAGGGCTTCATCTGTCGGCGTGAGAACGCACTGCTTGATGACGACGTTCGATGAGCGTCCCGGTGCAGCCCGCGCGCAGGCTGGCGGCGCTACGGACCCGGCGTAAGGAGGGGGGGGAGGAGGTCGCGAAGGAGGGTGCGCAGGGGGGTTACGGCGTCGCCGAGCAGCGTGGAAAGCGAGTGGCTGCCGAGATCGGGAAGGGCGAGCTGGAGAAGCGCGAGCAGCTCGGGCTCGGACTCGGGGCGGAGCAGCCAGGCATGGACGGCGCGGCGGACTTCCGTGGTGACGGCGAGGGGATCGAGCCGGGTCAGCTCGGCGCGCACGGTTTGGAGCGGCAGGTCGAGCGCGTAGTCGAGCAGGGAGCGGGCGAGGTCTTTGTGCTCGGCCAGGCGGGCGGGGTCGGTCAAGATGGCGGCGAGCCGCTGGGCGAGGTCATCGACGGCAGAGTCGGCAAACTCGCTGGCTTTGGCGCGAAACTGACGCTCTAGCTCATCGGATACGGCGGCGGTGACACCGGGGGCGAGCGAGCCAATGGCGGAGGTGCTCTTTTTGACGGCCTCGGTGGCCAGCCTGCCGAGCATGCCGCCGCGTGACTGGGACGCTTCGCCGACCTGGGTGCGGACCTTTTTGCTGTAGTCGAGCAAGGTGGCAATCATCAGCTCGCGACTGAGCCGCCGCAGCGGAGGCCGGGACAGCACGGCCACAAGCAGCGGACGCGGTAGCAGGTAGGGACGGGCCATCAGGGTACGCAGCAGGTCGACAATCGGGGGCGGCACCACATCGCGCAGGGTGCCGGGCCGGTCGAGCAGGCTGTCGAGCCGTCGCCACAGCAGGATCGCGTGCTGCTCGGCCTGCGCCGAAGGCAGGTACAGGCGACCGACGTGGTGCAAGGTGGCAGCCAGGCGCGCAGGCGGCAGGATGTCCACAAGGGGCCGGCCCAAAAGCGCGTCGATCAGCAGGTCCACGAGCCCAGCGTGCGGCGAAACGGGCGTTGTCATGGTGCCACCCTACCCCGCGCGCAGGCGGCTGTGCAACCGGAGCGCCCTATAGCACGGCGTGGGCAGCTGGCAAGGGCTACGCGGCGGATCGGGGCTTTACTTCACGGGGCGACGTGGCTATAACGCGACCCGGAACTGGTACATACACCTACTCGGAGGACCCAAAAAGACATGGTCAAGAACTTACTGCGCCCCCTGCGGTCGGGGACGCTGGCGCTGGCGACACTGCTCAGCGGTGTTGCGTCTGCCGCCGGTGCCGACCCAACCAAGCACGTCAGCGAAGCCACACTGGTACTGCCCGATCTCGCGTCGGTGCAGTTCATGGGCATGACGGGCAAGTCGCTGCTGATGGGCGGACTCATCGTCTGCATCCTCGGCATGGTCTTCGGTCTTGCCATCTACAACCAGCTCAAGAACATGCAGGTTCACCGCTCGATGCGGGAGATCTCTGAGCTGATCTACGAGACCTGCAAGACCTACCTGGAGACGCAGGGCCGCTTCATCGCCCTTCTGTGGGTCTTCATCGCCGCGATCATGGCGGTCTACTTCGGCGTCTTCGAAAAGCTCGGGGCGGCCAAGATCGTCACGATCCTGATCTTCTCGGTCATCGGCATCCTGGGCAGCTACGGCGTGGCCTGGTTCGGCATTCGCGTCAACACGTTCGCGAACTCGCGGGCGGCGTTTGCGTCGCTCGGTGGCAAGCCGTTCCCGACCTACGCGATTCCGCTGAAGGCCGGTATGTCGATTGGCATGCTGCTCATCTCGGTGGAGCTGGTGCTGATGCTCGGCATCCTGCTGTTTGTGCCGCGTGACTACGCCGGTCCCTGCTTCATCGGCTTCGCCATCGGCGAGTCGCTGGGTGCGGCGGCGCTGCGCATCGCGGGCGGAATCTTTACCAAGATCGCGGACATCGGCTCGGACCTGATGAAGATCGTCTTCAAGATCAAGGAAGACGACGCGCGCAACCCAGGCGTCATTGCGGACTGCACGGGCGACAACGCGGGCGACTCGGTGGGTCCTTCGGCGGACGGCTTCGAGACCTACGGCGTGACGGGCGTGGCCCTTATCACCTTCATCCTGCTGGCGGTTCCGGTTGAGCAAATCCAGGTCCAGCTGCTCGTGTGGATCTTCGCGATGCGGATCATGATGGTCGTCGTCTCGGGCATCTCGTACCTCATCAACGAAGCAATCGCGAAGGGCAAGTACGGCAACGCCCCGAAGATGGACTTCGAGCACCCGCTCACGTTCCTGGTGTGGCTGACCTCGTTTGTGTCGGTCGGCGTGACCTACCTGGTGTCGAACCTGCTCATCAAGGATCTCGGCGACGGCACGATGTGGTGGAAGCTGTCGACGATCATCACCTGTGGCACCCTCGCTGGCGCGATCATCCCGGAGATGATCAAGGTCTTTACGTCGACCAGCTCGTCGCACGTTCGTGAAGTTGTGACGGCGTCGCGTGAAGGTGGCGCTTCGCTGAACGTGCTGGCGGGTCTTACCGCCGGTAACTTCTCGGCGTACTGGATGGGCCTGGTGTTCACGGTGCTGATGGGCATCGCGTACTACGTGTCGCAGTCGTTCCCGCAGGAAATGATGGTCGCCCCGGCGATCTTCTCGTTCGGTCTGGTGGCGTTCGGCTTCCTGGGCATGGGCCCGGTGACGATCGCGGTCGACTCGTACGGCCCGGTGACGGACAACGCGCAGTCGGTGTACGAGCTGTCGCTGATTGAGTCGGTGCCGAACATCAAGGAAGAGATCAAGAAGGACTTTGGCTTCGAGCCGAACTTCGAGACGGCGAAGGAATACCTGGAAGAAAACGACGGCGCGGGCAACACGTTCAAAGCGACGGCGAAGCCGGTGCTCATCGGAACCGCAGTGGTCGGCGCGACGACGATGATCTTCTCGATCATCATGATGCTGACGAACCACCTGCAAGACGCGCAGGCGCTGTCGAACCTGACGCTGCTGTATCCGCCGTTTTTGCTCGGCCTGGTGATGGGTGGCGCGGTGATCTTCTGGTTCTCGGGCGCTTCGACGCAGGCGGTTTCGACCGGTGCGTACCGCGCGGTGGAGTTCATCAAGAAGAACATCAAGCTCGAAGGCGTGGAAAAGGCGTCGGTGACGGACTCGAAGAAGGTCGTCGAGATCTGCACGGTCTACGCGCAAAAGGGCATGTTCAACATCTTCCTAACGGTGTTCTTCTCGACGCTGGCGTTTGCGTTCTACAACTCGTTCTTCTTCATCGGCTACCTGATCTCGATCGCGCTGTTCGGTCTGTTCCAGGCGCTGTTCATGGCGAACGCGGGTGGCGCATGGGATAACGCGAAGAAGGTCGTCGAGACGGAGCTGAAGGCCAAGGGCACCGACCTGCACGCCGCGTGCGTCGTGGGCGACACCGTGGGCGATCCATTCAAGGACACCTCGTCGGTTGCGATGAACCCTGTCATCAAGTTCACCACGCTGTTTGGTCTGCTCGCAGTGGAGCTGGCGGAAGTGCTGGGTCGTGAAAACGGCACCACGGCGCGCGTCGTTCCGGCAGGCATCTGCTTGGCGATCGCGATGTTCTTCGTCTACCGCAGCTTCTACGGCATGCGGATCGAGTCGGGCGTCAAGTCCGAGTAGTCACCGCACTCGCGCGCATCCCCCGCGCGCGACGTTCCCGCCCGCTTCCTTCACAACTCCCCCACAGTCCAGTCCGTACGTCACAGCGCGAGGCCGAAAAGCCCCGGCGCTGCGAGACGTGCGCTACACCGCTGCGCTTACGGTAGCTCTGCGGTCAGATCGCCGTACGACTCGGGGCGACGATCGCGGAAGAACTGCCAGACGCGACGGACTTCTTCGATCACGGACAGATCCAGATCGGCGACGACCAGCTCGTCCTTGTCTTCGCTGGCGACGGACAGGAAGTTGCCGCGCGGATCGACGAAGTAGCTTGTGCCGTAGAACGAGCCGATGTTCCACGGAGCCTCGGTGCCGACGCGGTTGATACAGCCCATGTAGTAGCCGTTGGCGACGGCGTGGGCGGGCTGCTCAAGCTTCCACAGGTACTGCGACAGTCCGGCGACGGTGGCGGACGGGTTAAAGACGATCTCGGCGCCGTGAAGTCCGAGCGCGCGCGCTCCTTCGGGGAAGTGGCGGTCGTAGCAGATGTAGACGCCGATGGTGATGCCGGAGCTGAGCTTGAACACCGGCAGGCCAAGGTTGCCGGGCTTAAAGAAGAACTTTTCCCAAAATCCCGAGGTGTGCGGGATGTGGATCTTGCGGTACTTGCCCAGGTAGGTGCCGTCGTGGTCGAGCACTGCGGCGGTGTTGTAATAGACACCAGCCATGGCGCGCTCGTAGACGGGAATGACCATCGCCATGCCGTACTTTTTGGCGATCGGGGCCAGGCGCTCGACCGTGGGACCGGGAACCGGCTCGGCGGCGTCGTACCAGCGACGATCTTGCGAGGGACAGAAGTAGGGACCGTTGAAGATCTCCTGCAGACACAGGATCTGGACGCCACGCTGGCCCGCTTGCTCGATCAGAGGCAGGTGCTTTTGAAACATCGCCTCTTGAATCTCCGCGACGGGACGAGACTCATCGTTTAGGGGATTTGCGCACTGAATCAGGCCGGATCGCACGATCCGACGGTCGGAAGGTCCACAGGTCGTCATGGTTTCACCTCGTCAGCGGCGATACCACGGACGACGACGGTGCGTAAAGTCAGCTATTTTGGGGACGCGGGCGGCAGCGCAGGACGGGGAGCGGGGAAGACGTGCTTGGGGCCCTTCTTGAGCTCGAAGGAGATCTTGGGAATCATGATCTCACCGACGGCTTCGGCGTGGAACTTGCCTTCGGCCTTGCCGTACACGGTGGTGGGAGCGCCCAGCTCCTTGGAGATGGCAGCGCACACGGTCAGGTCAGCGCCCCAGCGGCTGAAGACCTCGATGAACATGTGGCCGTCGTCGGTGACTTTGTTGCTGCCGATGATGTGTGCGTCTTTGGCCAGGCAGTCGCTGTCTTGGGCGACGTAAGCAAAGACGTGTTCTCCCGCAGCGAGCGGCGGAACCTTGAGATCTCCGATCATCTCGACTTCGCAGTCCTTGGGATGTTCAGGCGGAGCAGGCGGCGCAGCAGTGGGTATCGCTGGCGCAGGGGCAGCCGGGGGAACCGCTGGCGCAGGGGCCGATGGCGCAGCGGGTGCGGTCACAGCCGGGGCGGACGCAGGCGCAGCAGCAGGCGGGGCTTTGCTACAGCCGAGCAAGGGAAGCCCGGCCAGCGCACAGACAGCGAGCGTGGTTCGAGAGCGCATGAAATAAGACCTCAGCGATAGCGAGCGATGGGTGAACAAGGAAGGCCAGCGCGAACTACGCGGGCGCGTCGGGCGGTCGCTTTTCAGCGACGATGAGAAGCTGGCGCGACTCGGTTCCGTAGAAGCGGTTGCGCAGCTCGAAGTTGCCCGACACTTCCAGGACGCGGAAGCCAGCGTGGTGAAGGATCTTGCCGATCTCGTGCAGGCTGTAGACGCGAATCGAGATGTCTTGAACGAGCTGCCGACCGTCTTCGAGGATGATCTGGCGCTGCACTTCGAGCCGCGACGTAAAGTAGTTGAAGTCGACTTCTTCGAGCACGACGCAGCCGTGTCCCTGCCACCAGACGCGCGTCGGCAGATCGCCGATCAAGCAGTCGCGGTTTAGCAGGTCGAGCACGAAGCGGCCTCCGGGCTTGAGCGATCGGCAGATTCCCGAGGCAACGCGCCGATTGGTTTCGTCGTCGAAGTAGCCGAAGGTGCTAAAGAAGCAGTAGGCGCCGTCGAACTCGTTTTCGAACGTCATGTCGCGCATGTCGCCGTGAACGAAGTCGACGTTGACACCGACCCGACGAGCCGCATCGGTGGCGCGGATGAGCAGCGGCAGCGACAGATCGAGTCCGACGGTGCGGAAGCCGCGAGCGGCCAGCTCCATCGCGTGACGACCGTAGCCGCAGCCGATGTCGAGAAGGCGAGAGCCCGACGGAAAATCGAACGCATTCAGCAGATACTCGACCTCGCGCTCGGTCTGCTGTGGCGTCAAAAACGGCAGCGTATGAAGGTAGTCTTCGTCGAAGATCTCTTCAAACCACTGCTTGCTGCGACGCTTTTTCTTGAGCTTGGTGTCTTCCCCAAAGTTCGGCAGCGACGCGGGCGGCGGCGCGGACTTGGACAGCGGGGCAGCGGCAAGTGGCGACGGAGCCGGGGCTGGCGTGGGATTGGGCTTGGCCGCAGGCAGCGGTGGTGGCGCAGCCGGTCGCGTGGCAGCCGGTGGCGGTGGTGGCGGTGCCGGACGAGCAGCCGGTGGCGGTGGTGGCGCAGCCTGCACAGCAGCCGGAACACCCGTGGGCGCGGTGCTCGGGCGACGAGGGCTCGAGTCTCGCGATGGAACGGGCTCAGGAGCTGGCGTATCCGCAACAGCCGACACGGGCAGCGGAGCGGCTTCGGTCGTATCGGCAGTGGTGTCGATGTCGTCGGCGGAGACGGTCGTAACCGGACCGCTGTCTGCGTCGTTGCCACTGTTCCAAGCAGCGTCGATCGCAGCCGTGTCGGTCACAGCCGGTGGCGTTGCCGCAGATGCAGCCCACGAGCCGGGATTCCCCTCGAGCGGCGGCGCGCTGGTGATCGGATCGCCTGCCGACGGCACGGCTGCGGCATCAGCAACCGGCGTGCGACCGGAAGCCAGTGCGTGTGCCTCGTCGTGATCTTCGACCAGGTGAAATTCTGCGTCGTCGAGATGCACAACCGGCGTTGCGCTCGATGGCGAGACAGCTTCGGTGAACGGATCTTCGTGATCTTCCGCACCGGTGCCATCGCTCTGGTCCGTCGTACGTCCCGACGCCATGCTCGCCAGGCTGCCCGCGCTCTGGTTCTGCACCGACACCTGAAGCGAGTTGGCATTCGGCGAGGGAGACGAGCTAAGCACCGCATCTGCGACGGACTTTTGCTGACCATCCATGGCCGCAGCGATCGCCGCAACACGCGCTGGTATCGACGGGCTGTCGTCGATGCCTGCTTTGGCATCTTCTCCAAACGGTGAGTCATCGAAGATCACCGACGGAAGATTGCCGACTTCTCCTCGCGATGGAGACAGCGAGTCGTCGTCGATTTCCCCCGAGGAACTCTTCGCCTGAACGGGATTCGATCGCAGCGATGGGTTTACGCTCACCACATCGCTCGCTGAACCTGCCGTTGCCAGAAGGTCGAGGCCACCGTCTGACAGCCCCGCCATGTCGCCCTGAACGTCCACATCGTCTGCGATCGATGGCTGCTTTTCGGCAGTCTCTTCTTCGGAGAACGCCGCATCCACCTGATCGTCGAACGAGGGCATGGCCGAAGCAGGTGTTCTGCTGCTGGCTGCGTCCTCTCGTTCAAGGCCGGAGCTGGCCGGAGCCAGGACGGCTCCCACCTCGGCTAGCTCGTCTGGCTCGAACGACAAATCGTCGCTGGGAATGCGCTGCTTGGTGCTCAAGATGTCTGACCCTGTTTGCTTGGCGTTAGCTGCCCAATCGGTTGGCCCAAACGGACAACGGTGCCGGCGGGGACATCAATCGATGCCCGCCCTCGCTCAAAAAGCAGGATGACTGTCGAGCCCAGGTGAAATTTGCCAAGCTCCGCCCCCTTGCTGATTGGCTTTTCCTGGCCGTGTTCATAGATACACGCCCCCCGATCTGGCCCACCTGCTGGCGTAGCCAGGGCAGGCTCATAGCTTACCGTGATATTGCCCACGCCGGTAGCTGCGACCATCACAAGCGCAACTTCGCCAAACTCGGTTCGCATGTAGGTGACAAACCGCTCGTTGCGCTGAAACAGCCGAGGTACGGTCCGCACCGACAGCGCGTTCACCGGATAGCGAGCGCCCGGCACATGACGGTAGCCAGTAATCTGACCGTCGAGCGGGCTGTGGACGCGGTGATAGTTGTGCGGGGCCAGGTAAATCGTCGCAAACATGCCGCCGACAAAGCGCTGGGCAGCGACCTCGTCATTGAGCAGACCAGCGACGGTGTATTCCTGGCCTTTGGCGTGAATGCACAGTCCGTCTTCGGACACGCCGTAGCCGCTGAGCACTCCGTCACACGGCGTAATCAGCGCGTTGTGCTGGGGAGAAATCGAGCGGGCGCCATCGGGAAGCGGACGACAGAAGAAGTCATCAAAGCGATCGAACTCACCGAGTGGACGATCCAGCTCGCCGAGGTCGATTCCGTATGCCAACGAAAAGCCCCGATAAACAGGGTCACGCAGCGGACGAGGAAGCGGCAGGCGAGAGGCCCAGCCCATGCCACGGCTCCAAGCCTGCTTCGGTAACCAGTGGAGGAGTTCAGATGCGATACGGTCTGCGACGGGAAGTTTAGCTGACATACAAGCACTACTATGCGGACTTTGCGAAGGTTTTTCAATTCCTCCATTTTTGGTCGTCAAAGCACCTACAGGCAGGTGGCGGTGGCAGACCAGAGCGAGTACAGTCAGCCCACAGTTCCGAGGCGCAAATTGCGCGGGGACCACCTGAAGCCAACATGATTCGCCGTCTCCTTACGCTCCTTGCCAAGCCCAGCTCGTCCCGTCAGAGCGACAGTCGCACCGAAAAAGGGAGCGCGCCCAAGCCGTCTCGCTCGGACTCACGCGGGGGGGGCGATGGCGATTCCGGTCTTTCCAGCGGATCTTCGCCGAAGCTGTGGCTGTTTTTGTTGCTGCTGATGCTGCTCGTCGGGCTTCCGAGGCTGCTTGGACTGTCGGAAAAGCGCATCTCGTTTGATCAGTTCGCGTCGATGATCGAGCAAGGCAAGCTGCGTCGCGTCAGCTTCCAAGTCGATACGATCATCGGCGAAGGCAGCGAAGGCGTGGAAGGTCGCGGACCGATCTATCGCACCGGACGGCTGGAGTCCGCCGAGCGAGAGCTGGTGCTAAAGCTCGGAGAAAAGAAGATTCCGTTTGATGCGGTGTCGACTCCGTCGCTGCTCGTGACGATCGGATCGTGGGTGCTGCCGATGGTGATGCTGTTCTTTTTGGCCAACTGGCTGATGAGGCGCGGCGGCGGGCTCGGTGGTCTGTCGAACTCGGTGTTTAACTTCGGCAAAAACAAAGCCCAAGAGTGGGGCGAAGCGGGCACGGGTGTGACGTTTGCCGACGTGGCGGGACAGCGGGAAGCGAAGGCCGAGCTGGTCGAGATCATCGACTTTCTGACATCTCCCGAGCGGTACACCAAGCTGGGTGGACACATTCCGCGCGGGGTGATCTTGGTGGGCCCGCCGGGAACGGGCAAGACGCTGCTGGCTCGCGCCGTCGCGGGAGAAGCCAAGGTTCCGTTTTTTTCGATCTCAGGATCGGAGTTTGTCGAGATGTTCGTGGGCGTCGGTGCGGCGCGGGTGCGCGATCTGTTTGCGCAGGCCAAGCAGAAGTCACCGAGCATCATCTTCATCGACGAGCTGGATGCGATCGGTCGGGCGCGCGGCGTCGCAGGTCCGGTGGTGACGCACGAAGAGCGGGAACAGACGCTCGATCAGCTGCTGACGGAGATGGACGGCTTTGACACGAGCACGAGCGTCATCATCATGGCGGCGACCAATCGGCCCGAGATCCTCGATCCGGCGCTGCTGCGAGCGGGTCGCTTCGATCGTCGCGTGGTGGTCGATCGTCCGACGCTAGAAGATCGCACCGAGATCCTGGAAGTTCACGCGCGCAAGGTGGTGCTGGCGGACAGCGTTCGGCTCGACAAAATCGCGGCGATGACGGCGGGCCTCGTCGGTGCGGATCTGGCCAACTTGGTAAACGAAGCGGCCCTGCTTGCGGCGCGGCGGAAGGCGGAAGCGGTCGCAGACATCGACTTCCAAGAAGCGCTGGAGCGCGTGGTCGCGGGACTGGAACGAAAATCGCGGCGGCTTTCTCCCAAAGACAAACAAGTGGTTGCCTATCACGAGTGTGGTCACGCGCTGGTTGCGACGAGCCTACCGTCCGCTGATTCGGTAAAAAAGATCAGCATCGTGCCGCGAGGAATTGGCGCGCTCGGCTACACCATGCAGCAACCGAACGAAAAAGACGGCGATCGCTATCTGCTGACGAAAGCGGAGCTGCTCGATCGGATCACGGTGCTGCTCGGGGGACGCGCGGCGGAAGAAGAGCTGTTGTCGGATATCTCGACGGGCGCACAAGACGACTTGCAGCGAGCAACGACGCTGGCGCGACGAATGGTCAGCGAGTTTGGGATGTCGCAAGCGCTGGGCCTGCAAGCGTTCGACAGCGGTCGCGGTCAGTTTTTGGACACGCAAGGCGTTGGAAGCCGTGAGTTTAGCGACGAGACAGCCTGGGCCGTGGATCAAGAAGTTCGGGCGCTGCTCGAAAGCCAATACGAGCGAGCCCGGCAGCTTGTGCGAAGCCATCGTCCGGCGATGGAGCTGGCGGTCAAAGAGCTGCTCGAGCACGAAGTGCTAGACGGAGAACGCTTCCGTGACATCCTCGCCAATGAGCCAAGAGGTGGCTGATGAGCGAATGCCGCACCCTGATTATCGACGATGAAGAGACGTATGCGCGGGCGCTCCAGCGACTGCTTGGCCGTCGGGGAATTGAAGCCGATGTCGCCACCACCGCCGCCGATGGACTGAGCCGCGCACGTCGTCATCCCTATCACTTGGTTGTGCTCGATTACATGCTGCCGGACGGAACGGGGCTCGATCTGATTCCGCCGCTGCGACAGCTTCGTCCGACGCCAGCGGTGCTGATGATGACCGCGTACGGCACGATTGATAATGCCGTCGAAGCGATGCGGCGCGGAGCCAGCGACTACGTGCCCAAGTCGACCGCGCTGGCCGATGTCGTCGAGCGGGTGATTGAAGCCGAGCGCGTGGCACGAGCAGCACTCAAAGCGACACCGACTCCGTCGGCAACCAGTCAGAGCGGGCTGGCCCAAGAGTTTTTGGGAGAGTCGCCGAGCATCCGCGAGGTTCGGACCCGCATTCAAGAAGTCGCGCAGTCTCCCGATACGACGGTGCTGCTGTGTGGTGAAAGTGGCACCGGCAAAGGTGTGGGTGCGCGCGCGATTCATGCGCTGTCGGCCCGCGCGGCAGAGCCTTTTGTCGCGATCGACTGTGTCGCCCTGCCCGCTCCCTTGGCGGAAAGTGAGCTGTTTGGTCACGAAAAAGGCGCGTTTACCGGCGCTGAGCGGCTCAAGCCCGGACGGCTGGAAGTCGCGGGTCGTGGCACGGTGCTGCTCGACGAAATCGGTGACATGGAGCCGGTGCTGCAAGGCAAGCTGCTGCGTGTGCTGGAAGAACGAACCTTCGAGCGCGTCGGGGGTGTCCGTCCGATTCAGCTGGAAGCGCGGGTGGTCGCGGCGTCGCACCGAGATCTGTCGCAGCTCGTCGCGGAAAAGAAGTTCCGGCTCGATCTGTATCATCGGCTGTCGGTGTTTCCGATTCAGATTCCGGCGCTGCGCGATCGCGGCGACGACATCGTGCTGCTGGCCCAGCACTTTTTGACCGAGTTCGGCGATCGAATGGGCAAAAAGCTGGAGCTGCATCGCGAGACGTGTGAGCTGCTTCTGCGCTACGACTTTCCGGGCAACGTCCGCGAGCTACGCAACTTGATGGAGCGCGCGGCGATCTTGGCTCCCGTCGGTGCGGGTCTGGTGGCGCCAGAGCTTTTGCCTCGACGAGTGTCGGAAATCACGGTGCAGCGACAGCTGGTGACGCCGCAAGCGCTGGGCCCCAAGAGCGACAGCGGTCTGACGGTGACGTTTGAGCCCGGTCGCGACACGCTGGAAAACCTAGAGCGACGGCTGCTCGAAGAAGCGCTGCGCATGGCGGGCGGCAAGAAGGTCAAAGCGGCAGAGATCTTGGGCATCTCGCGCTTTGCACTGCTGCGTCGCGTCGAAAAATACGGCCTGAGCTAAGCCCGACCGTCGCGTGTGATCAGACCGTCAGCGCGTCGATGACGGCTTGTGCGACGAACTTGCGGACAGCAGCCTCGTCACGGCACTGCCCAGGCTGCGTCCCTTGAGCGGTCCGACGAAGACCTGACGAATGACGTGCTGATCGTCGATGAGCAGCGTCAGCGGCTGAACCTGAACACCGAGCTGGTCGCGAAGCTTGTCACTTCTGACACGGAGCAGCGGCCTACTTCGCCACAGCGCGGGATTCGACTGTACCCACGGAACAAGATCGCTGCCGTCGCCTTCGTGATCGGCGACCAGCAGAAATCGGACAGACTGTTCGCGCTGCCAGGCATCCAGCAGTCGGGCAAGTAGCGGCAGCTCATCCACGCACGGCGCGCAGCGCGGCGACCACAGGTGCAGCACCGTCACTGATGGCGTAGAGTCCGACGGCAGCGACACGAGCGGCTGCCAGCGCTTTTGCTGGGGATTCCACGACGCGAGATCGTCGATGACGAGCCGCCGATGAAGCAGGTCGGTCTCGATCGCCCACGGCGAGCCAGCTTGCGGCACATCGGCTCGGGCGAGCGACGAAAGCCCAAGCACAAGCAACAGCAGGGTTCGTTGCCACACCACCGACCTAGCGCTCCGAGGCCGTCACCGACAGCAGGATGTGACCGTGACCCGAGCAGATCAGATGTCCGTCGGCATCGTCGGAAGACCAGGCATCGCGCGACATGCTGACAGACGAGGTCCACGCCAGGACACAGGTTTCATCCAAGTAGCCACTCTGACCGGGACGAACCATCAGCGCATGAAGCTCACTCGGGGATCGCAAGACCAGCTCGCCAGGACCGACGAGACGCAGACAAGGCAGCTCGCCTTCCGCTCGTGGCGTCACCGATGGCTTGGGAAGCAGCGACGAAGAACAGGCACACAGCGCCGACTCCGTGACGAGCAGCTCTTCCCCGTCAGCCAAAGACATCGGCGTAAAGCGACCACCTTGCGGCGACAGGATCAGCGAACCGCGACCTTCGGCACGAAACAGCGAAGCCGTCGCAGGCTCTGCATCGTCTTCCGATCCGAGCGGGACAAAGTCGAGCGTGCCCATGCTGGCCACCACACCGTCGCCACGAAGCAGGACATGTCCGACGACTTGCACGAGCAGAAGTCCGTCGCTGGTGAGACAAAAGGCCGCTGGCGCTTCTCCGATCGTCGCTGCCGCCAGCACATCGGTCAGCGGCGGAGCGGTCGGTAACGGTGGATCTTCGATGAGCGGCTGCACAATCCGAGGCGGCTTGAGCGACGGCGTCTCAGCGAAATCGAGCGCATCACTCGGCTGCGACCCGAGCTTGGCATCGACTTCAGCGACCAGCTCATGCTGACCGGCGCGCAGCAAAATGGGTCGCGCTTCGATGAGCCGTCCCGCCCGAAACAGCGCCAGTCCGTAGTAGCTGAGCGCGCGAATGTTGTCCGGTTCACTGCGCAGCACGAGCGACAGATGAACCACCGCTTGCTCGGGCTGATTGCGACGAAGCTCACACAGACCCAGGTTGAGCCGCAGCGCGGGATCGGCAGGATGCTCACTGACGAGCCGCGAATACACCGCGTAGGCTTCATCGACCTGACCGCTTTGAAAGCGCAGAAGTCCAAGCAGGTTGAGCGCGCGCATATCCGACGGAGAAATCCGCAGAGCAGCAGCGATCTCGGCACCGGCTTCCGCCATCTGGCCTTTGCGCAGCAGATCTCCAGCGGTCGTCAGGTGCAAAAGCAGGTTCGAGTCAGCGTCCATGGCCAGCCCTCGATACTACAACCAGCCGATGGGCTGTGTCTGATGATCGACGCGCGGCAGGCTCGCCAGCAGGTCGGAAAGCGGCACACCCAGCGCAGGATGCACCAGCGAAGGCGCCAAATCGAGCACGGGCCGCAGCGCAAACGCTCGCTCATGCAGGCGCGGGTGCGGAACCACCAGATCGCTGGTCACCATCACCACTTCGCCGTGCGGACCAAGCAGCAGCATGTCCAGATCCAGCGTCCGAGGCTGATCACGCTCACCGTCGCGGAACCGTCCGGCATGACGCTCGATGTGATGCAGCACGCCCAGCAGCTTGTCGGGCAGTAGCTCCGTCGCGAGCCACAGCGCAGCGTTCAGATAGTGCGGCTGCGGCGGACCGCCCACTGGCTCGGTTTCGTACACCGCCGAGCGTGCCTGCACTTTGCCGATCTGCATCAGCTCTTGCGCCGCCGATCGCAGATAACGCAGCCGATCGCCCAGGTTTGAGCCAAGACCGATCACCGCGTCCATGCCGCGCTCTCACTTGCCACAGGGCTTGACGACGCAGACTGTTCTTCCGCCGCTGAAACGGTTACGTACGTCGGAAGCGCGCTCGCCAGATGCGCCGTCTGTCCACGCTTGAGCAGCTCCAAACCCAGCTGCGCCACCACCAATGGATCGGGCGCGTTGTCCTCTGGACGCTGCGATCGCACCGACAGGCCCAGCTCGGGATAGCGAGCAATGCCACCGCCACACGACCACAGCTCGTCCGTCACGCCGCGCAACATCGCGCCCAGCTCGTCGGGACGCCACGCCGCATCGGTCAAAAGCTGCGGATGCGTCCTCACGATCTCCGCAAGCGCTGCACTCGGCTGCTGCGACGGAACAAGCTGCACATAGACCTGACCGCGAAACGCATCCTGCGCCGCCAGCACCGAGCCTTGCCCGCAAAGAGGCTGCGCCAGCGCACGCAGCGACGACACCATCACAAGCGGAATCGACAGCGCGTAACACAGACCTTTTGCCGTCGCACAGCCAATTCGCAGCCCGGTAAACGATCCCGGCCCCGCTCCGAGCGCCACCGCGCCCAGATCCTGCGGCGTCAGCGAAAGCTCTGTCAGGCATTCCGACAGAAGTGCAAGCAGCGTCTCCGAGTGCATCGTCACGGCCTGCTGCCGTCGAGCCCAGCGTCCGCTGTCCGTATCGAGGATCGCGACCCCGCAGAGCTGCGTCGCTGTATCGATGCCCAAGATCTTCACGGCGCGCGTTTTATCACGTCTTTCCGTCCAGGTTCCAGGGCTCGTCCCTGCGCTGAGCCGGACTCGTTACGCACCGACAACGCCCGACGCTGGCTCCGCCGAGTCCGCGATCACCCGTCCATCTTTGAGCGCCACCCGCCGACTCGCTCGCTCGGCAAACAGCGGATCGTGCGTCACCATCACCAGCGTCGTGCCCTGCTCGCGATTGAGCTTTTCAAACAGCTGGATCACGATCTCGCCGTTTTTGCTGTCGAGGTTTCCCGTCGGCTCGTCCGCCAGCAGGATCGTCGGCTTGCCCGCCAGCGCACGCGCAATCGACACCCGCTGCTGCTGACCGCCCGAAAGCTCATTCGGACGACGCTGACCCAGCTCGCCCAGGCCCAGATAGTCCAGCGTATCGGTTGCCTGCTTCGTCGCCCGCCCGCTCGAAAATCCCCGTCGCAGCATCGGAATCATCACGTTTTCCAGCACCGAAAACTCGGGCAACAGAAAGTGAAACTGAAACACATAGCCAAGCTTGTCGTTGCGTAGCGCGGCTCGATCGTCGTCGCTGAGCATGCTGGTGTCTTGACCTTCGATCAGCACTTGTCCCGACGTCGGCTTGTCGAGCACGCCCAGCAGATACAGCAGCGTGCTCTTTCCCGATCCGCTGTGTCCCGTCAGTGCGACGAACTCTCCGCGACGGATGTGAAGCGAGATGTGATCCAAGATCACCTGCTGCACTTTTTCACCGAGCGTCCGCACCAGATCGCGCGTCTCGACGACCACGTCGCCCATCAGATCTGACCTCGCAGGACATCGACGGGCTCGACACGACTCGCCCGCACCGCCGGCAGCAAGCTCGCACTGATTCCCGTCACCAGCGCAAACACCGTCCCGTACAGATAAAACATCGGGTCTTTGTAGACGAGAAACGTGCTCGTCTTCACCAGCGCCTCGGTCTTGACCTTCAGCGTTCCCAAAAACTCGACGAGCCGCCAGCCACACAAGTCCCCGACGAGCGCCCCGAGCAGCGCGACGATGACGCCTTGAATCAAAAAGATGAGCAGGATGTCACGCCGTCGCAGCCCGACGGAACGCAAGATCGCAATGTCGCGCGTCTTTTGCAGCACGATCATGATCTGCACCGCCAAGATCCCGAAGCCACCGACGACGAGAATCGCTGCGATGACCATGTTGATGATCATGTTTTGCATATCGAACAGCGCCAAAAAGTTCGCGTTCGCTTCTTGCCAGCTCTCGACGTCGTAGCCGGTGATTCGTTCCAGCCGCATCGCCAGCTTCTGGCTTTCAAACGGATTCCACAGCCGCAGCTCGATGCGTCCGACGACATCTGCGCGACGCAGCACCGCCTGCGCCGTCGTCAGGTTCACATACACCCGCGTCTTATCAATCGGCGGCACGCCCGCTTCGTAAATCGCCACCACCTTCAGGTTCTGCGGTAGTCCACCGGGCGCGACGATGCGAGCTTGATCTCCGACCCGCACACCGAGCTTTTCCGCCACGCCCGAGCCCATCGCAATCCCGTCGGGCGTAATCGCCAGCGTTCTCCACGATCCACTCTGCACATAGCGTCCGAGCGGCGTACACGCTTCCTGCTCGAGCGGAACCACGCCGCGCATATCGACGCCCAGATCGACCGTTCCCGCCGACACAATCGCTTGTCCCGTCAGCGACGTACACGCGGCTTCCACTTGCGGCATCTGCTGCAGCGCTCGTCGCAGATCCCGAGGCCGCTTCACCCGCGTCACGCGATCCGACGGCTGCTCATGATGCACAAACTTGGCGACCCGCTGCCCGTCGAGCGCCGTCTCCAACAGCCCTTTTTGCGAGCCCAGCTCTTTGTCGTACAGCGTGACGTGCGGCGACACCTTCAGGATTTCGCCTTTGAACTTCTGCTGAAAGCCTTGCATCACCGCGTTCATCGCAATGAGCACCAGCACACCGAGCGCAACCCCACCGAGCGCAATCCCGTTGAGCAGCTTGCGTTCCCACAGCTGTCGCAGCGCGATAAAGATCACGAGCCTCATACCAAGCCTCGAGAGAACGAGCCGCTGAGCCTGCGCACCGCTACGGACTCGCCGCTTTCATCGTCGCGGACACTCGCTTTCCTTCCGACAGCAGCTCTTCTTCGTCGAGCGCCACCACCGAGCCTTCAGACAGTCCGTCCAGCACTTCGACAGACACCAGATCGCGAATGCCAATCTTCACCGCTTGCCGATGAAGCCTTCCGTCGCTGCCAATCAGCCACACATGCGAGCCACCTTTGTCTCGCACCGCGTCTGACGCCAAAAGCAGCGCATGTTCATGCTTGCGCACGATGATGTTGATCTCGGCGCTCATCCCCGGCAAAAGCCCGGTCACTTTCTCGTCTAGCTCCAGATCCACCTCGAACGACTTTCGGTCGCGATCCGAGTCGGGAAGAATCCGCGCAACGTGAGCCGGAAACACGCGACCCTCAAATGCATACAGCCGCACCGTCGCTGGCATCTGTGCTCGCACCCGACCGATGTCACTTTCGTCGACGCGCGACTCGATCCACAGCTTGGTCAGATCGCCGATTTTCAGCAGGTTTTGGTTCATCGCCACCACCTCGCCCTGCTCGATTCGACGCTTGAGCACAACGCCAGCCATCGGCGCCCGCACCTCGGCATCTCGCGCCCGCGCCCGCAGGCTATCGACGCCCGCTTTGCTGCGCAGACGATCCGCGCGCAGCGCAATCCGTACATCCTGCGTCTGCGCTTTGATCGTGCTGATCTGCGCTTCCAGCGCCGCCACTTGCGTTCGCGCTCGCTCGACTTCCAGCGCCACGCCCGCGCCCGACTTGTTCAAGCGATCGGCCCGATCGAGGTCCGCTTTGGCCTGTGCCAGCTGCGCCCGCAGCGCCGACTCTTGTCCCGCCAGCGCCGCCACTTGAGGAGCCGTCGACGCCCGCTCCATCGCTGCTTCCAGCTCGGCCCGACCTCGAGTCACATCGAAGTTCAGCGTCGGAGCATCGATCCGAGCCATGAGCTGATCGGCGGCAACCTGATCGCCTTCCCGAACCAGCAGCTCCGCCACCGGACCCGACATCCGCGCTTTGACATCGACGCGCTCGACCGCCTCAATCGTGCCCGAGGCATAGACCGCTTCCACCGCCACCCCGCGTGACACCGTCGTCGCCAACACGCCCAGCGGTCGCAGGAACTTGGAATACACCAAGCCACCTGCGACAGCGACGACAAGCGGAAGTAGAACCCAGCGTGATTTCATGGTTTGCGACGCAGCAGTCCGCCAAGATCTTGCGAGCAGGTGCCCCACATGAAAACGGCCCGGACCCAGGATCCGAACCGTTTTTCCTACCGATGACCCGCGCGAACGCCAGGCTTAGCCCGGCGTCGGTGCAACCGGCGGAATCAGGATGATCACGTCACGCGAATCGAGGTTTGCGCAGCCACCCGCGCGCACGCGAATCGTTGCGTGGAACACCTGCGGGCGGAACGTCTCTTTCACGATCTCGTTGTGCGCCGTCACGTTGAAGCGCACATAGCTGCCCGGAACCACCTTGGTGAAGCCCTTTTCCGTCATCACCGGAGCCGGAATGAACGGCGGCGGCGGCGGCGGCAGCGCGTCGAGCGGCTTGATGCTCTGGATGAAGTCTGCCGTCGTTTTCCCGTCGGGCAGCATCTCTCCCTTTTCGCCCTGCTTATCACCCACCACGTCGGTCACAACGTCAAAGCTCGCAAACTGCGCCAGCTGCGCAATGCCCGCCGTCACCTGATCACCGACGCCCGTGCCGTTCGATTCGACCTTAAAGACCAGCGGACACAGACCGTTCGCATCGGGCTCTTCACCCGCGCCACGCAGACCCGTGCAGCACTTGCCAGCCGCGCAGCCGTTCGGTCGCATCGGAACATCCCACGCCTCGGGCGGCACCATCGCGCCGGTTTCCTTGGCGAAGTAGATCAGATCCTTGGTTCCACCGCAGTTTTCATCCGACGAAAGCTGCGCCGAGATGCCGACCGACTTGGCGCAGATCTTGTTCATCGCTTCCGCTGTCTGCTGACGCGTGTGCGCATACTTCGCGACTTCGCCCGAGTAGCTGACCGGCGAGCCAAAGCAGTTGCGCGGCGGCGAGTCTCCAACGTCGTGGAACGATGCATCCGTGATCGAGACAACCACCGGGAGCGCTCCGTCCCGGAACTCGACACCACCGATGCCTTTGTGGTTCGCCGGAACGTTCGCACCCGCGTTCATCTGACCGTCGCCCGTCGCAATCTGATACAGCGCTTCCATCTGGCCTTCCGGCGTGTCCGCGCCGCAGCCAACCGGAGAGCTTCCGCGCAGAAGTCCCTGCACACCGCTCTGCGCCTTCATCACGTCGTCGGTCATCGGCTGCGTCAGGATGAGCGGCTGATCGTGGTTGCCGTTGCAGCCCGGCGAGCCGTAGCCGCCATAAGGCCAGTCGTCGACGGAACCCACGCCAAACCATGCATCTTTGGCCGCTGAGGACTTCACGCCCGGAATGATCGTGCTCTGCAAGCTGCGGACAAGCTGGCTGATGCAGCCGCCCATGCTGCCCGTGGTATCGACGGCAAAGAACACGTCCAGCGACTGTACCTGCGTCGAAAACGTCAGCGGCTTCGTCTGCGGCGAGATCTTATACGGCAGGTTGAAGAAGAAGTCCTGCGAGTTGCCGGTGGTCCGCAGCCACACCACGGTCAGGTTGGCCACCGTCGCCAGCTCGCGTCCACCATCGGATACTTTGGCGAACACCTTCGTAAAGTCGACCTTGTTCTTGTCCAAGATCGTGCTCTTGAACGTCGGGCCGCTAAACTTTCCGACGGAGTTGTTATCGAGCGACCAGCGCACCTTGCGGGTAAAGTCAGCGCTCGATCCGTCCGAATACAGACCGCGCACCGTGAACGGCTTGGTGCCTTCGGTGTTCAAGTCAACCAGGAGGATGTCGTTGTTCGGCTTCAGCGTCAGCGACACCAGGCGCGGCTGATCCGGGTTCTCTTCATCGAGAGACTGCTCATCTTCACCGCGACCACCTTGGCCGCACGTCAGCTGCGAGCACACGCCCAAGCAGCCAAGCAATAGCGCCGACCGCGCCACGCGTGCCGTCCGTCGAAGCGACGAAGCAGCTCGGAAAGGGTTTTGTTCCATCGTCGATGCAGCGGACGCTGGAACCGAGGACTGGCTTTCAGAACGACGTTCGGACATGGCGAGATCCTCCCTACTTCCGCCCACCCTAGTACGAACGCAAGCGACATTTCAACACGGAATCCCGCATGTCGTTCCCGGCGAAGCCTACAGGGCAAAATCAGCTGGAAATCGGCCTCTTTTTGCCAAAAATTGCCGGACGCAACGGAATTTGCCGACCTCGGCGCGCCGTCCCCGCGCACACCACGCACCGAGCAGCATGAATTGACAGTCGAAGCCGGGGCGTGTTACCCGAAGATCTGACTGCACCACGCTGTGCACAACCACATCAGATAGGAGCCCGAACCCATGGCTACTGCTTCCGCTGCTTCGTCCGCAACCGATCTGTTTGACAACCTCCTTCCCCCCGCGATCTCGGCGACGCCCGACGCAGCGCGCGAAGTGAACGCGATCTACCAGTTCAAGGTCACGGGCGAAGGTGGCGGCGAGTGGAGCGTTGACCTGTCGGCCTCGGGCCCGAAGATCACCAAGGGCGTTGTGCCCGGCGCCAACTGTACCCTCGAGCTGGCCAACAGCGACCTGCTCGGCCTGATGAAGAACCCGGCGCTCGGCATGCAGCTGTTCATGACCGGCAAGCTGAAGGTGTCGGGCGATCCGATGCTGGCGATGAAGCTCCAGAAGCTGTTCTCGCTCATCAAGTAAGCGCCGACACTTCCGTCGCACGCGCTTCGTTCCCTCCCTCAAAACCCCTCAGCGATCACACAACTCCATGCAGCCGCTTTCTGGCGTTCGCGTCTTAGACTTGTCGCGGCTTCTGCCCGGTCCGTTTGCCACGCTGGTGCTCTCGGACTTGGGCGCGCAGGTCGACAAGGTCGAAGATCCTCATGTTGGTGACTATCTGCGACTGATGCCGCCGCTTGGCCCGAGCACTGGAGAAGATCCAGGGCTGTCGGGCCGATTTGTGGCGCTCAATCGTGACAAGCGCTCGCTGTGCCTCGATCTGAAGCATCCCGAAGGTCGAAAAGCGCTGCTTCGGCTCTTGCCGCACTATCACGTCCTGGTCGAAAGCTTCCGTCCCGGTGTGCTCGATCGGCTGGGGCTCGGACTGGATGTGCTGCACGCGCACAATCCGAAGCTGGTGCTGTGCTCGATCTCGGGCTATGGGCAAGACGGACCGTATCGCGAGCGCGCTGGACACGACCTAAACTACGCGGCGCTGGCCGGTGTGCTGTCGATGTCGGGTCCAAGTCCGCACGAGCCGCCGCATCCGATGCCGATTCAGCTCGCCGACGTGGGTGGCGGTGCGCTGTGGTCGGTGATTGGCATCCTGTCAGCGCTGCGTCAAGCAGAGCAGAGCGGGCAAGGCAGTCACATCGACATCTCGATGTGCGAAGGAACGCTAAGCTTTCTGATTCCCGACCTGGGCAACTTGGATGTTCTGCCGGAAGGTGAAGAACCAGCACGCGGCGCAGACCTATTGACCGGCGGCGCAGCGTGTTACGGCGTGTATCGCACCCGCGACGACAAGTTCCTGGCCGTTGCTGCGCTGGAGCCGAAGTTTTGGGCGAACCTCAATCACGCGCTCGGACGACCGATTGATCCGAGTGAGCTGATCGCACCGCCCGACGAGCAAGCGAAGATCCGAGACGAGCTGGCGACGATCTTTTTGCAAAAGACCCGCGCCGAGTGGGAAGCGATCTTTGCAAAGACCGATGCCTGCGTCGAGCCGGTCTTGTCCCCGAAAGAGACGCATCAGCATCCACTGCATCAAGCGCGCGCGGTGTTTTTCGACGGAAATCCGCCTGGCCAGACCGATGGATCGCCGCTGCCGCAGGTTCGGACGCCGCTGCGACCTCGGAACCTGCCGTGTGGAAAGCCGCCGCTGCACGGACAAGACAGCCAAGCGATCTTGCGCGAAGCAGGCTTTGACCAAGCCGACATTGACCACCTTCTGAAGCTGAGCGTGACGAAATAGCCATGGTTCTTTCCGGTTACGACAATCCCATCACGCTGTTCGGTGTGTACTTTTCCCGCGCCAAAGAAGACGTGACGCACGATCCGACGACGCTGGCGCTGGCTACGTCGACGCCGGATGGCTTTCCGTCGGTGCGAATGGTGCTGCTCAAAGCCATCGACGAGCGCGGGCTGGTGTTTTTCACCAACTACGACTCTCGCAAAGGTCATGAGCTGGCGCACAACCCGAACGCGGCGATGTGCTTTTACTGGCCGAAGCAAGAAGTTCAGGTTCGCGTCGAAGG
>CALMML010000092.1 GCA_937868485.1 uncultured Myxococcales bacterium
TCAGTGCGCCGCGACCGCTCGTCTATGAGTGGTATCTGTGCATCGGTCCGGCGTCTCTGTTTAGTCCAGGTACGCTCGATCCCGGCTGTCGCAAGTGGCTGCCGAGCGATCCCGACCCGATGAAAAACACCTCGCTGCGCTATCTGGGCAGCGGTCAGACGTTCCCGCTTCAGACGGCGGCGCTCAAAGATGTCATCGGTGGGGTGCTGCAAATCCTGCTGACGGGCGGGGGAAGTGGCGGCGGGGGCGGAACGGTGAACCTGCCGGAAAAGCCGATCTCGCTGCTGCTGCCGCTGATTCTGCGCGCGCGCGTCGATGGCGGCGATCCAAACGACATCCGCGATCGCGAAGTCGGAGTGACCTATCTACGCACCTGGATTGCGCTGCCGGGCATGACGCTGCCCGCGCCCAACCGCAATCCTTCGCTGGGCGACCTGCTGGCGGGACCGGACGAAGAAGGCCAAAAGACGCCGCTGATTCCTTGTACGCAAGTGAGCTGCCCCAAAAACAAGGTGCGACGCGGCGCGGATCTGTTCTTGATAAACAGCGCGCAGTCCGGGTCCACAGAGACCTACCTGCCCAGCGATGACAGTGGACGCGGCGAAGTGACCGAGACGCTGCGCTATAGCTGGTTTGCCACCGATGGAGAGTTCGATCGCGAGCGAACCGGCGACGCCCAGCCAACCAACAAGTGGAACAGCGAGCCGACCCGCCCTGCCCCCGCCGATGCGCCCTACGCGACCATCTGGCTGGTTACGCAAGAAGAGCGCGGCGGCAGCGACGCCCGTGCCTACGAGCTAGCGTTTACAAACTAAGCCCGCCCGCTGCCGCGATATACTGTCGGGTACTATCTGGCGTAGCCCTTCCGTCGCGGACGACCCGGCAGACCGTCCCGTGGGGAACGTCGCACGGAATCCCACCTGCGCGAGCGTCCCCGGTCCACAGCGCCTGTCCCGTCCCGCGCCTGCACTGCATGGGCCGTGCTACAAGCTGCGAATGCACGCATCGTGGTTCCGACAGATCTATGACAGTGCCTGGCAACATCCCGGCTTGGCCTTTGCGGGCGGCGCGCTGGTGCTGGTCTGGACGCTTCTCACACGGCTTCCGCACTGGCGATGGATGGTTGCTCTTCAGCTTGTCATGACGCTGGATGCGCTGTGTACCGGCGCGCTGTCCCCGATTCCCAGCGCATCGAAGTGGAGCCAAGTGGCCTCTGTCCTCTTTGTGATCTGCGGAGACGCGCGCTATTTCTTTTTGCTCGCGCAGTCCTTGTGGGGGAAGCGAAAGGCGGTTCCGCTGGCGCTGCTGTTCGGGCTCTGCATTCCGGTGGCCAGCTCGCTGCTTCAGGCGATGTGTCCGTCTCTGCTTCCGACGCAGCGTCACCTGTTTATCACCTATGAGCTGATGTTCTGCGTGCTCGCGATGTGCATCCTGCTGCTGCTTTCGCGTGTGCCACAGCATCCGATGCAAAGATGGCTACGGATGCTCAGCTCGTTTCAGCTCTGGCAGTACGGACTGTGGACCTGTGCCGATCTGCTGATCCTGCGCGGCGTCGACACCGGCTACGCGCTGCGCATGATTCCCAACACGATGTACTACGTCCTGTTCGTTCCCTTTGTTGCGTGGACGTATCAAAAGGAGTCCGCGTCATGAACGACTCTGCTCGCACGATGACGCACGGTTCCCGTTCCTTGCGCGATGCCAAAGCGCTTCGATTCCGTAACACCCTGCTGCACGGACTGATGTACGGGCTCGTGTACGGACTGCTTCTGACCATGCAGCTTGGCTGTCAGCGTCAGCATGGGCAGCCTGAGCAGCATGCGCAGCCTGAGATCGCTCAGCCAACGCTCGACTTTTATGAACAGGGAGCGCTGCGCAAGAAGCTGCTGCCGCGCACGGTTTCAGCGCCGACACGCATCACGACGTTTGATCCGTACTACGGAAAGGAAAAGTCCTTTCTTGCGATTCCGCTCGCGCAGCTTCTGTCGCAAGGATTCGCCGGCAAGAGCCTGACGAATCAGCACGTTGTCTTGCGCTGTCGCGATGGCTACACCGTTCCGGTTCGCAGCGAAGTGCTCCTTGAAGAAGGTGGATATCTCGCGCTGGCAGAGTCCGATTCCTCCTCGTGGGAGCCGATCGGTCCACAGCGCACCGACCCGCGACCGTTTTATCTGTTTTGGACCAAGCCGCATCAGCAGAACCTCGAAGCGTATCCGCGTCCATGGCAGCTGGTGGCGATTGAGCTTGCGCGCTTTGAGCAGCTGTTCCCACACGTCCTTCCCGATTCCCAAGATCCCGTGGTGAATCGCGGCTTCCGACTGTTTTCCGAGCAGTGCATTCGCTGTCACGCCATCAATCGCGAAGGCGGTCGCATCGGTCCCGATCTGAATGTGCCCCAGAGCATCGTGGAGTATCGACCGATCGATCAGATTCGCAGCTACATCGTCAATCCGCTGCGCTTCCGCTACAGCAATATGCCACCGCATCCGCATCTTCAGAGCGCCGATCTGGACGCACTCCTTTCGTACTTTTTCGCGATGAAAGATCGCAAGCACGACCCGGAGCACGCAAAGTGAGCCGCGTCGCCCAGCTGGTTTCCGACCGACTCCTTACCCTGCCTGACTGTCTGCGCTCGCTGCTTGTGCAGTGCGATCCAGCCGGACACAGCGCTCGTCCTGCCGTCCGTCCCCTGACCGCCAAGGATGCGCCCATCTGGGTCACAGGCGGAGGCATGTCCGAAGGCCCCGCGCACTATCTGGTCGCTCTGCTTTCCGCCCAGGGAATCGCCGCGACGTTTGTTCCGCTGTCAGAGTTTGTATCGGAATCGCTGCCACAGCCCGGCCACACCCTGGTTCTGTTTTCGCAAGGACTGGCCCCAAACGCACGCTTTCCGCTTCGTCATCATGCTTCCTTTGCGCGCACGATCGTCGTCACGTCCGTCTGTCCCGATTCCAGCGCGAACGAGCAGAGCATCCCGCATCAGCTCGCCCAGCTGACCGCGCGCGGAATCGAGCTGCTTGTGCATCCGCCCGCGCAAGAGTCAGGAATCCTTCTGCGTGTGGTCGGTCCGACGGTACAAGCGCTTGCCGCTGCGATCGTAGCTGGCATTCCCATCCGCGCTCTGCAAGCCCTTCCCGATCTCTATCAGCAGCAGCTTGCGCAGGCTCCGCAGACAGTGCTGTTTCCGCATGGACAGCTGCAGCGTCTGGTCCTGCTGGCCGGTGGTCGTTACGGATCCGCTTGTTTCGGACTGCGCTGGAAGCTGCTCGAAGGACTGCTGCTTGCCGATCCGCCCGTCTACGATCTGCTGCAAGTTGCGCACGGTCCGCTTCAGTCGCTGTGGAATCAGCCCGCTGTGCTGCTGCTCCTCGAACGACATGATGCGCCGCATGAAGAGACGCTGTACGCCCGCATCCGTCAGGTCTTTTCCGCCCCGCACCATCACATCGTATCGCTGCGTGCGCAGACCCATCCCGGACTCCTTTGCTACTTTGAGCATGCTGCGCTGCTGGATGCCCTGCTGCTTGACGCACTGCGCAGGTTCGATCCGCCGCTGGAGCGCTGGCCCGGACAACATCAGGACGGACCGCTCTATGACTTTGCGCCGCACATGCTGTGATCTGACGGAGGAATCCCGATCTCTGCTTCCCTTTCCGTTCGCTCTGCATCACGGAAGGAATCGCGCATTCCAGCGACGGATGATCGCTTCTGTCGGGTAATGTCTGATCCGAAGCAAACGCAGCGTCGTACCTATCTCGAGCAGGTCTTTCAGGCCGAGCGCGGCGTCGATGTCCTCAACTCTCTGTCGGATCTGC
>CALMML010000093.1 GCA_937868485.1 uncultured Myxococcales bacterium
GACTCGTCGGACTCGTCGGACTCGTCGGACTCGTCGGACTCGTCGGACTCGTCGGGGTCCGATTCGGAGCCGCGACACTTGGACCCGGCGCACGCACAGGCGGCGCAGGCGGCGGTCGACGAGGCGGCGGCGGTTCCATCGGTGGTGGCGGCGGAAAGCCCGGCGGCACAGCCCACGCCACGCTCCCTGCCAGCAGGCTCTGTAGCGCTGCGCACAGCCAAAGCACGGTCCCCACGCGCCTACGCTGCGCCCCCAAAGAACTGCTCGTCACGACCGCTTGCCCCCTCTCGCCTCGGCTCGACCTGCCAAGCCGGTTTCATCATGGCAAAGGAGCAGAGGGTCGCGCCATCCAAAAGAAGCCCAGCCGCAACACGCGCTTCAAAACGAGCGAAAACGGGCCCAAATCGGGCGGAAACGACCGAAACCCGCCTACTTAGGGCGAAAGCTCCTCCATCGGAGTCAGCACCAGCGAAGGCGCCGTCCGCGCACCTTCGTACATGTTCGGTCCCGAAAAGCGCTCGCTCACCCGGTAGTACAGCAAGATATCGGGCCAGTCCGCCCACGTCGCTTCGACCTTGTCGTCCATCACGATGTGCGAAAAGCGCTTCTCGCGCAGCGCCGCAAACAGATCTTTGACCGGACCCGCGACCGTTCCGCGCACATCCCAGACGCCCATCCGATGCAGATAGGTTCGCTTGCCGACGAGGTGCGGATAAAACGGATGAAACGGCATCAGCACTTCACCCGGCATCGCTCGCAGTCGCGCCAGGAGCGACGCCGCCGCCGACCAGCTTGCGCGGTGTGGAATGTGATCGTTTACGCGCAGTCGCCCGATCGGAAGCAGCACGCTCAGCGACAGCAGAGAAAGAACAATCAGCTCACGCAGCAGCTTGGCACCCGATTCCTGCTGCGCCCGACCCGGACGCGACCACAGCCGTCCCGCCGAAACCCCAATCGCCAGCGACAAAAAGAACACGCCCGGAATGTAGGCGTTGATGTGCGCCCACTGCGTACCAAAGCCCAGACACGACGTCGCCATCCCACACAGCCCCAGCCACAGCGCACACCACAGCCCGCGACCCGGACGATCCCCAAGTCGTCCCTTCCACTGCCCGAGCGCCGCCCACACACAGACGAGCAGCGCCGGACCGACAATCGCCAGCAGCGTCCTCGGCGTTTCCACATAGGCCCGTCGCGCAAAGAACGGATGGCTCTGATGCAGTCGGAAGATGTACGTCCAAAACCAGCCGTCGCTCAGCCGATACAAAAGCCCGCTCACGAGGGCAAAGCCCGTCACACCGACCAGCCCGAGCACCACCGCCTGACGCCGATCCACAAGCAGCATCCCGAGCCCAATTCCGACGCACAGCGGTGCCGCCGTCTGCTTGGCAAAAAATCCCGCGACGAGCGCAAGTCCAGCCAGCACCGTGACGTGGGTTCGTCCAGCGCTCGAAAACGCCAAGTACGCCCCGAGCACCGTCAGAAACAGCTGTAGCGAATCGGCGCGCGCCAGGTCGAAAAAGCCGCCCGTTTCGGCAAACGTCACCGCCGGAATCGCCATCGCGAGCAGCCCACAGAGAAGCGAGCCACTTTCGCGTCGAATCCACAGCACACCGACGGCGAGTGCGCCCAAAAACGAAGCCAGCGACACAAGCCGCGCCGCAAAGTACGTCACGTCGCCCGACAGCTTGCCCACGAGCGCCACCAGCGTCGGATACAGCGGCGTATACAGGTGCGGAATGAAGTCCACCGACGGAGGAACGTAGATTCCTTGGCCTTGGAAGATCCGCAGCGCGTGGCACAGCATGCCGCTCTCCATCCACTCCAGATCGAGCGGATAGCGAATGCGTCGCAGCGACACCCACAGGAACACTCCGATTCCCAGCGTCGCGATCACGAACCCCAGCACGCGCAGAGCCAGCGGTCCAAGGCTTGGCTTTGCCCGTCGTCTTCCGATTGCACTCACGTCTGGCGAGTATCGACAACGAAGCGTGGCGTCAAAAAATTTCTGCGCGCTCGCTCGGGACGCTACTCGATCTCGATGGTGGCAACATGAAGCGCGCGCTCGGCGGGCCGAGCAACCTGCGGATCGCCGGACACTGGCATGCGCTCGTTTCGTCGGTACAGACCCAGCTGGAGCGTCGCTCGCCCCGGCGGAAAGCTGGCCGGAATCACAACCTTGGTGACATCGCGCACATACTGACCCGGACGCAGTCGCTGCGGCGAAAGCAGTCCCGACAGAAAGTCGTGATCGCCGTTCACAAACAGACCGTTTGCCATCCGCAGGTGCGCAAACAGCTTGTAGCCGGGCGGAACGCGCTTGTCGCTGCGCAGCACCACCGCGATGGAAGCCGACTCACCGCGACGGACTTTTGGGGTCTGCACATCGACACCAACCAGCTCGAGCGAGTCCCCCAGCTTGGCCCGCACGCTCGTCGGCGCGGAAATCGGCTGACTCGACAGGTTGCCCGTCACAAGCTGCGCAAAGCCCGGCGGCACCGCGCTGTCATCCATCCACGCGGCCAGCTGCTCGTGAAGCTGCGCTTCGTCGCTGGGCCGCAGTCCTTGCAGATCGTGATCTTCTTTTGGATCGCGCGCCAGGTCGTATAGCTCTCGCGTGCCGTCGGGAATTAGGTTTTCGATGTAGTGATACTGGCTCGACACAACTGCTTTGCGCACCGTCGGGCCTTCGTACATCACTTCTTGAAACACCACCCGCGCAGGCGAATCATCCGTCCCCAGCATGATCGGCCACAGCGAGCGTCCCGTCGCATCCGGCGGCAGCACCAGACCACCAAGCTGAAGCAGCGTCGGCATGATATCGACGTGACCGACCGGAATCTCGGACTGCTGTTTTCCGCCCGCAGCGACGATCCCAGGCACATGAACAATCAGCGGAACCTGCGTCTGATTGCGATACAGGTGATAGCCGTGGCGACGATCGGGCGGAATGCCGTGCTCGCCCAGACCTTCGCCGTGATCTGCCGTCACAACCACGACGGTGCGATTCCACGCAGGGCTCTTGCGCAACAGCGTCAGCAGTCGTCCAATGTGCTCGTCGGTGTAGCGAATCTCTCCGTCGTACAGATCCGTCTCCGATGATCCAAAGCTCGGCTGTCCGGGCGGTGGCGGATGCGGCTCGTAGCGAAAGTGCGGATCGTAGTAGTGAAGCCAGGCAAAGATCGGCTGATCTCCGTCGAGAAGTGGTCCCAGCTTCTGCTCCGCCAGGTCGGTCAGCTCTTTGGCGGAGCTACCGCTCGTCGCAGAGGGATCGCCGCCCAGCGAGTGCAGCGTCTGCAAGTGATAGTCGTAGTCGACAAAGCCGCGCGCAAGGCCCCACGTCGGCTCGAAGTAGTGATACGGAAGCAGCGCCATCGTGTGATAGCCCGCGTCGCGATAGATCTCGGACAGCAGACGATTTTGCGGCAGCACTTCCGGCGGCCAGTGCGACCACGGCGACCCCCAGGCAATCTGCGACGGATATCGTCCCGTCAGGATCGCTGGCACCGAGTAGCGCGTCGACGGAGCATGCGCCCACGCCTGCGCAAACCGGATGCTGTCCGTCTCTTGCGCGAGCGCATCGAGCTGCGGCGTCGTCTGACGAGCATAGCCGTAGCAGCTCATGTGATCGGCCCGCAGCGCATCGATCGTGATCAAGATGACGTGCGGCTTTTTGGGCAAGCTCGACGGAAGAGCCGAAAGCGGAAGTCGCGATCCGGGCGGCTTGGCGTCGTGACCGTTGCAGTTTTGATCGATGCCGTCGTCGGGCCAGTCAAACGCGCCGGGATACACATCGGGATCCAGGTCGTTGCAGTCGGTGCCACCGATCGCGAAGTGAGAGGCCACTCCGTCGCGGTCCCAGTCGAGCAGGTGCGCCATCACAGAGAGCATGCGCGCCGACAGTGGCAGCTCGCTCTGCGCGGCTTTGCGAACGCGCTCCGACTGACCAAGCTGCACAGCGACGATCCACAGCAGCAGCGGCAGCAGCCAACACGCAAACCGCAGACGGGACTGACGAAGGTGAGGCAAAAACCGTAGACCCGCGACAAGCAGCAGAAACCAGAGCGAAAGGCTCCACACCACACGCAGATCGATCTGCACCAGCGTCGAGCGATAGGAAAGCCACAGCGCGCCTGCGCCAAGCATCAAGAGCCCAAGCGGCAGCGTCACAAGCGCGGTCTTCGTCTGCAAAAACGGCCAGCGCGAACCGACGGACGCGGCCAGCGTTCGCCCGACGAAGTGTCCGACGAGCACGCAGCCCATCCACACCGCCGGTGTCCACAACGCCAGGTTGAGCGCTCGCAAGCCCGCATCCATTTTCGGATTCGCGATGAGCTTCCACAGCGCAAACGACTCACAGCCTGCAAACAGACCGACGCCCAGCAGCCAGCCGAGCGCATACAGACTACGCGGTCCGCGCGGCGTTTTCTGTGGCTGCATCGAGCGCTTGGGCAGCAGCGCTTCGACGACCAGCGTCGTCAGCATCGCCGGAATCGCAAGCCCCGCCGCCGTCGCCCCGAGCAGCAGCGAGATCAGCCCGCGATGATGAAACTGCTGAAGGTAGAGCCTCGTGAGCGGATACAGCGCAAGCGGCACCAGCAGCCCCGGCAGCGCCACCAGCAGCGCGTTTCGCCCGCGCGACAGCCCAAGCGGAGCCTGCCCACCGGGGTCTTGCCACAGCCGCGACAGCAGCGTCGCATCCGACAGCCGCGACAGCATAAACCACGGAAGCCGCGGTCCAAGCGAAGACACAGCGACGTACAGACCACCGACAAACCTCCACAGCTGCTACT
>CALMML010000094.1 GCA_937868485.1 uncultured Myxococcales bacterium
CCGCCGCCGCTTGAGCTTCCGCCGCCGCTTGAGCTTCCGCCGCCGCCGCCGCTGGACGAGCTGCCGCCTCCCGAGCCTCCGCCCGTCGAAGCAGCCCCAGATCCGCCGCCCGCATCCGAGCCAACCGTCGAGCCCGAGCCACCGCTGGTGTTCTGCGGGTTGGACTCCGTCTCCATCGGATCTTGCTGAACCGGATCGGAACCTTTTTTCTTTTTGGCCAGCGCGTCGCCAGAACCCAGCGCGACCATCGCTGCGACGATCAGCACCAGCCGAGACACTCGCCGAGCCCAATCAAGCATTTCGTTCCCCATGCCAGGTGATCTTACGGCGTTCGCGGCTTGAGCATCGGCATCACCGGTCGCCCCGCGCACGACGACGGAGGCGTAAGCCGCAGAGCATGCGCCAGCGTCGCCGCAAAGTCGACTTGATCGATGACACCATACTCGCCGGGATTAAACTGCGGACCCCAGAACACCACCGGCACTTCCGTATCGTAGCGATAGAACGACCCGTGCGAGGTGCCCTGCTCTTTTTCGCCGTACTTTCCCCAAAAATAGAACGGCGCCATCATCAGCACCAGCTCGCCGCCCCGCGACGGGAAGTAGCTACGCACCACCGCCGTCGCTGCGTCCGTCGGAGGAATCCAGCCGCGCATCAGCTGCGACCGCGTAAAGTAGCCAAGCACGCCCGGAATCTCGAGCACCGCGCGTCCCGCCACTTCTTCGACCTGCACCGGATCGGCCTTCGCCTGCGCAATCATCTTCGGCGAGATGTAGACGCTCGGATCTTCCAGCGCCGCCACCCACTCGCCTTGAATCGAGTAGTGCTGCGACAGCGCCTTTTGGACGGTGTCCTTCACGATCCCTTTGCGCACCCGACCGGCGAGCAGGCTCTTTTGCATCGCTTCTTCGGGAATCGGCGCGGCACCGTGATCGGCGGTAAACGCGACGACCAGCTCACCCGGCTTGAACTTTTTTTCCAGGTCTTGCAGAAGCTTTTCGACGGCGCGATCGAAGCGCAGAACCATGTCTTGGTATTCGTGGCTGTACGGTCCAAACAGGTGGCCCGCCAGATCCGTACCGCTCACCGAGATCGCCAGTGCGTCGGTGACTCCGCGCTGTCCAAGCTGCTCTCCCTCGATCGCAGCGCGCGCAAAGTCCATCTGGATTTCTAGGCCCGTCGGTGTGTAGTTCACCGATTCGTAGTAACCCGGTCCCGGCGCTTGCTGCTTGGCGTTGGTCGGATGCGGAAACACCCGTCCGAGCCCCTTCAAGTCTGCCTCGTGCGGCGACGCATCAATGTTGATGTACGAAGACTCGGGCAGCAGTCGATCCCAGATCTTGCCAAACAGCTTGTCGGCCATCTTGCCGCCGTTCCAGCGCTTGACCCACTCCGGGACATCGCTGCCGTAGAACGTCGACGTGGTCATCTCGCCGGTCTGATCGGAAAACCAGTAGGCTTGGCCGGTGTGTCCACCAAGTAGGATCGCGCCGCGCGCCTTGAGCGACACCGACACAACCCTGCTGTCTTTGCTCGAAAAGCGCAGCTCGTCAAACACCGTGCTACCAAGCAAGTTTCGCGGCGAGCTGTCATCTTCCAGCGACAGGTCTTTTTCGCCGATGATCTTGACGTTTCCGTCGTAGAGCATCGACTCAGCGCGCCCAGCCTGACGGTTCCAGAACTTGTTCTGCGTAATCCCGTTCAGATAACCATACGAGCCCGTCGCAATCAGCGCGTGACCCGGTCCGGTATACGTATTTTGCTGACCATAACGCCCGATGGCGCGCGCGCCTTGCGTCATCAGCTTCTTGACGCCGCCCTCGCTGAGCAGATGTGACCAGCGGGTCAGGTTGTCGGCGCGAAACTGATCCGCGACGATGAGCAGGACCAGCTTCGGAGCCGTCGTCGTCTGTGCCGTCGCTGGCTTGGCTCCAGGCTTTCCCGCAGGTGGTGCCGGTCTTGCCGCAGCCGGACGAGCCGGAGGTGCCGCTGAAGCGTCGTACAAAGCTCCATTTGCGCAAAGTGCCGCCACCGTACCAAGCGCCACCAAGACAGAGATCCGCAGCCCCTTACTTCGGGTCATGTTCACAGTCTCCAGCACAAGAGGCCATCGTAGCGTATGTTCTGATGGTTTATCCACTCGGCCTTCCTGTCCGACGGATGGTCAGCGGTCCTTGGCCTGTGGTATGCAGCGCGGATGCGGGTTCTCCGGCTCACCACGTTGCGCGGCAATCCACCGCACCGAGCAAAAGCAGCCAGCGACTCCCCGCGAGCGGAGCCAGACGCCACGATTTCGCTGTGGGACTGGGCCAAGCAAGCCGCGCCGATGGAGCTACGAACCAAGCTGGTCGGGCCAATGGGCGAAGTGCTGCGCGACTGGTTGGTGGCGTCTTCGGCCAGTGAGCAGCTTGGCTTGCGAGACAGCGCCGGACTGCATCGAGCCATCGCGCGCCTGCTCCGAGCCGCCGAAGCGGTCACGCTGCCCGTCACGCAGCTCAAAAGCATTGGCGCACGACTGACCGAACAGGCGGGATCCGATCCCAACAAACAGAGCCAAGCGACACGCATCGTCCAAGCGGTGGAGCTGTGTCGGCTCGCGCAAGAGTCTCTCGGCAAGCGAGGCATCAGCGAAGGACGGCTGTTCCACGAAGGTCTGCGACGACGAGCCCAAGAGCTGACCCAGTCGGACATCGAAGCGATCGAGCTTCACGGTCTACACCTCGCGGTCGGAGGCATCGGAACGTCATCGCTTCCGTCGCTGCTCCAGGCGCTGGATGAGCTGGCGCAGGCCGAGCTTCCGATCAGGCTGCTCATCCCGTCCGTCGAGGACAGACCACAGCTTCAGCGCGCCATCAAGCCGCTCCTCGAAGCGGTCTATCGCAAGCACGAGCTGCCCCTCGAAGAAGAGAGCTGTCCGCTCGGTCCGTATGCGCAAGATGATTCACCGTGGGCGCGCTTCGTCGCTGGGCTGTTTCGACCGCTCGGGATGCCGAAGCGAACAACGCCGGGAGAGCTGGACGATGTGCTGTCGCTGTGCCCGGTCGCATCGCCGCAGATGGAAGCGCAAGCTGTCGTCGCACACATCAGCAAGCTGCTGTCGCGCGGGCTGTCGCCGAGTCAGATCGCCATCGTCGCACAGACACCGGAACGTCGCGAGCGCTTGGCCAGTGCGCTGCTTCGAGCAGGATTTCCGACGACACCACTTGGCCACGACGATTCAATCCCCCGCATCCGACCCGCGCCGCTTCCGTCGTCGCTTCGTCTGATTCAGCAGCTCTATGAAGTGATGGCGCTCGGAATGCCGAGAGAAGCGCTGATTCAGCTTCTCACGAGTCGCTTTCTGCGCTTTCCAGGTCCGCTCTCGGACAAGCCGTGGATGCTGGCGCAAGCGATGCGCGCAGCCGGTGTTCGTAGCCTGCGACATCCTCGGAAAAAGACGCAGCGCGACGAGCTGTGGGACAAGCCAAGCGACAGCGAGCCGACGTGGGGACTGGTTCGGCTGCGCACCTGGCTGGCGGCTCAGACGCTGGCCGACGGAAAGCGCAAGCGAAGCAAGCCATCGAACCATCAGCTCGTCGCAGAACAAGCCGATTCGGTGCTGCGCGAGCTTCAGACGCTTCCCGAGACAGCGACGATTTCAGAACACTGTCGCGCACTCGATCGGCTGCTTCATCGACTGAGCTTTTTTGATCGGGCGCGGGCGCTGCCGCAGCTTCTTCCCGACGAAGATTCCGCGAGTGCTGACGTCGTGACCCAGATCTTGGCCGCGCAGCAACGTGACGAGACAGCGACGCAGCTGCTGTCGCACCTGTTGTCAGAGCTTCCGCTGCAAGCGCGCAGGCTCGGTGCCGTCGGAAAGACGCTCTCTCAGCGAGAGTTTGCGACGCTGCTCAAGCTGACGATGGGACGACTGTGGGACGAGCAGCTTGCGATCCCGCAGCCGCAGGCGATTTCCATCGGTGAGCTGTCTGATCTTCCATCGCAGACGTTTGCGCATCTGGTGATCTGTGGACTCATCGACGGAGAGCTGCCCGCTTATCGTCCCGATGATGGGCTATTGCCCGACGACGACCGACGGCTGTTGGACAGTAAGCTCGGTCGATCGCTGTTTCCTCAGTCGCAGCACGAGCTCGACGCAGAGCCGCTGAAGCTGGCGGTGGCACTTGCGCATGTCTCGTCGGCCCAGCTGTTTTGGACTCAGTCCGACGAAGAAGGTCGTCCCGTCGCGCGATCGCTGTTTGTCGACGAAGTGATTCAAGCCGCCAGCCTGCCGGAGCCGAGCCCGCTGCACGTCCGCACGATGCCAAGCAGTCATCACTTGGCCGACTTGTGGCAAAACGTCCAGCGCACTGCGTCGCTGCTTCCGTCGCTGGCTTCGCTGGATCGGTCGCGCGCCAGTCGCATCGTCGCACTCACCCACATCGAAGAGCAGCGCAGTCGCTTCTTTTCCGTCGCCACAACCGAAGCCCAAAGCGAGCACAGTCATCCGTTTGTCGGACGAATCCTCGACGAGAGCTTGATCGGTGTGCTGCAGCCGCGTCTGCCCGGAAGTCCGCAGCATCCGCTGTCTGCGTCGGTGCTCGAAGACTTTGCGCGCTGTCCGTTTCGCTTCTTTGCGCGTCGCGTGCTCGGGCTCAAGCCGCTCGGTGAAGGCGGCGAAGAGCTGGACCCGCTGGCGTCGGGACGACTGCATCACGCGGTGCTGGAGACGTTTTTCAAAGATCGCGTCGCCAACCGTCGGTTGCCGCTGCGCGCGGATGCCGATGATCGAAGGGCGCTCGACGACGCGGTGGACACAGTGCTCGCGGACTTTACGCAGCAGGAGCACATCGGTCATCCCGAGCTGCTGAAGGTGCGGGTCATTCGGCTACGCAGCGAGCTGTGGCGGCTCATCGAGCATGAGTCGAAGGAGCCACCCGATCCCGACTGTCAGCCCGCGCTGTTTGAGTGGCAGTTCGGACCGCTCGCGATCGCAGCGGCGCACGGCGACGAAGGACGCATGGCGCTACACATTCACGGGATCATCGATCGCGTCGATCTCGGGACGGGAAAAGCGGTTGTGCTCGACTACAAAGCCGGTCGTCGCGAGCGCTATCAGCACTACTTGAACCACGAGCTGCTCAAGACCTCGTTTCAGCTGCCGCTGTACGTCGCTGCGCTGCGTGCGGATCCGACGCTGAACGCGGATCGACCACTTCATCACGTCACCGCGCGCTACTACTCGCTGCGTCAGGGACGAGTGACCAGATCGCTCGACGATGCGACGATGACGACGCTCGATCGGGAGACGCGACTACAGCATCCCGACGAAAACGTTGCCGAAGTGGCTTATCGCTTGTGGCGACGGCTGCGCGACGGAGACTTTGCGATCGCACCGCAGACCTGCGAAGGCTGCGGGCTGGAAAGCGTCTGTCGAATTGGCGCAGTAACACCTGATTCCGAAGAAGACAGCGACGAAAGCAGCAGCGCAAGCCCATCGGCCCACTCGACGAAATCAACCCAGTCGAGCCCGCCCAGTCAGCTGTCCCCGACACGCGACTTTATCGACGGAGACAACCGATGAGCGGCTCGCTGCGCTTTTTGCTACAGCACGATCGCGTCGTGCAAGCCGGAGCCGGAACGGGCAAGACGCACGCGCTGCTCACGCAGTATCTGCATCTGTGTGCGGGTCTGACGGCTCACCGACGAGCGATTCCACCGCAAAAGATCTGTGCGCTGACCTTTACCGAAAAAGCCGCCGCCGAGATGCGCAGCAAGCTGGTCGGACGGATGACCCAGATCTGTCGTCAGCTCAGCAACAGTGAAGATGTCGATCCCGTCGCTGCGCTCCGTGAAACAGAGCCCACGTTGGTCGAAACGGCGGAAGCGCTGGATGTCGCGGTTCCGACGGCATCCGACTGGGAACAAGTGCTGGCTTCACTCGGCAGTGCGACGATCAGCACGTTTCACTCGTTTGCTGCGTCGCTGCTTCGTCGCTATGCACAGGTGTTGGGACTGGATCCAGAGTTCTCGCTGCTCAACGAAGACGAAGCGTCGCTGCGACTGCGTGAGACGTGCGAAGAGCTGGTCCTCGGTGCGATTGAAGATCCGACATCGATCAGCGACGATCCAGCCCTGCGCGAAACGATGGTACGACTGCTGGCGGAGCTGGGCTTTTCCTCGGGGGCTGGTGGAAGCGGCGGTCTCGTCGAAGTGCTGTGTCAGCTGTATCGTCAGCGCGCTGAGGAAGGGAAAGCCGCAGACGGCATGGCTGCCGCGTATCAGCCCGATCAGCTGTGCGACGAGCTGCAAAAAGCCCATCAGCGACTCTCGACGACGCTGCACGAGCTGGGAAGTCGGGCCAGCGAGCTGGGTGAAAAGACCGCTGAGCGTGCCCGCGTGCTCGACGGAATGGCGCATCGGCTCGACGAAAAGCTCCGCAGCCTCGATGATCTGGACGCGTGTCGTCCCGATCTGATCGAGATTCGCGACACGATGAAGGGGCTGAAGACGCCGAGCGGAGCCAAGATCGATCCGTCGCTGACTGCTGCGATCAAAGACTGTCGGCAGCAGACCTACGACGCGCTCGATGAGCTGTTTGCGATCGCGATCTCGCAAAAAGCGGCGCCGCTGGCGACGGGACTTGCGCTGCTGCTTGAGCCGCTGATGACGCGCTTTGCGAAGGTGAAGCAAGAAGAAGCGGTGCTCGATTTTTCGGATCTGCTGCGACTGTCGCGCGATCTGCTGCGCGATCATCCCGAAGTCCGTCACGAGCTTGGCCAGCGCTTTGTGGTGTTTCTCGTCGATGAATTTCAAGACACCAGCCCACTTCAAGCAGAGCTACTGACGCTGCTCGTCGGAAACGAAGGACACTCGCCCGGTCGAATCTACATCGTCGGTGATCGCAAGCAGTCGATCTATGACTTTCGCGGGGCCGATGTCGCGGCGTTTGCGCAGCTGTGTCAGCGTCTTATCGCACACGGTGCCGATGAAGAGACGCTCTCTCGATCGTATCGATCGCTGCCCGGCGTGCTGGATCACGTCAACACGCTGTTTGCTCGCGTGATGCAGCCACCGACGGGAGCGATGCCCGATTGGTTTGTTCGCTGGGAACCGGAACGCGATCCGCTGTCGGCGCATCGCAGCAATCCCACCGACGGAAATCAGGTGGAATGTCTGCGCGCGCTGCCGCCGACTGAACGCGATGACGCGACGCCCAAACAGCCCGCGATCGTTCGCGAGGCAGAGCTTCTCGCGCAGCGAGTGAGCGCGCTCATCGACGAAGGAACCGCACCGGGGAAGATCGTGGTGCTGCTGCGACGCTTCACGCATCTGCTGCATTACACGTCGGCGCTCAGACGGAAGCGAGTGCCATACTACGTGGTGCGCGGACGCGGCTTTTTTGCGGCCCAAGAAGTGCTCGATCTCGCGTCGCTGCTTCGTCTGATCGACGATCCCACCGATCTGCTGGCGCTGCTGGCGGTCTTGCGCTCGCCGCTCGTCGGTCTTTCGGACGAATCGCTGACTCGACTGCACCTGGCGGGACGACTTTCGCTGCTCGCGCTGACCGAAGATCAGCCGCAGCCTCGCGACGATGAAGAACCCGACGAGCTTCAGCTCCCAGCGGACCTACAGCTTCGACTTCCCGCCGACGAAATGCAGCGTCTGTTGCGCTGTTCAGCCCTGCTTCGTGTGCTCGTCGCTGAAGCCGATCGACTCGATCCAGCACGACTGCTGCGTCTGGCGCTCGATCACAGCGATTATCTGGCGATCTTGGCTGCCGATTCCGACGGAGAACAGCGCTTGGCCAACGTCGAGCGACTGCTCTGTCGAGCGACTGCGTATGCCGGGAAGCTGCGTGCGTTTGTGCGCTTTGTTCGTCTCCAGACCGATCCAGAGCTGATTCGAACCCACGGCGATCCGTCCGACGAGCCAACCGCGCAAGTGCTCGGAGAGCACGACAACGTCGTCCGCATCATGACCGTGCATCAGTCGAAGGGCTTGGAGTTTTCGACGGTGATCGTTGCAGGCTGTACCACTCGAGAGCGCGGCGACGTGCCCCAAGTGGTCTACGATCGCGATCTGGGCCTGGGTCTGTCGCTGTACGAAGACGGTGAGCGCGTGATGTCGCTGCCGCAGCGTCGGATCGTTGCCCGTCGAAAGCTGCGAGCCAAGGCCGAGTCCGATCGCTTGTTTTACGTCGCTGCGACACGCGCCAAAGATCGACTGATCTGGGTGGGAGAGTCCGATCGCAGCGTCAGCGGAACCTGGCGACAGGCCATCGACGAGCTTGTATCCAGCCAAGGTCCCGACGGTCCGATTCACGAGTGGCAGCCTTCTCCACAGCAGCTCATTCCGTCGCTGGCGATGCCGCCGCCGACGCAGCAGCCACAGCAAGCTCGCATCGAGTCCGAAGCGCGTGCGCTCTATCATCCCGATCAGCACGCGCCGATGCGCACGACGCTGCTTGGTGCGCAGGCGGCTGAGCTCTGTGCGTGTCCGCGACGGCATCACTTGCTCTCGCTCACACCGACGGCGCTGACCAGACCGCAGGGACGCGCACGAACCAGTGATGAGACGATGGAGCTGTCGCCGTTTGCGTGTCTTCTCGCCGGAACGCTGCCGCAGCGACTGCTGTCGCGGCTGGACTGGCGCAAGCACGGTAGCGATCTCGACGAGTGGCTCGGTACGCTGGGGATGTTACGCGACGGACCGCACGTACAAGAAGCCGTGACGTGGCTGTCGCAGCTTCTGCGCAGTCGCTGGCTCCACGGGCAGCTTGATGCGATGCATTCACCGTCGCTGCGCCGCGCGGTTCGATACCTGGTGAATGTTCCAGGGACAGCGATATCGCTCTGCGGTGAATTCGACGCGTACTGGCAAGACCGCGACGGAACCCATCACGTCTTGGATGTGCAGCTGGCCAGTCCGCCGACAGAAGAAAGTCCGTGGCATCGTGCCCGTCGAGCGCTCCTCGCCCACGCAGCCCAGCAGCACATGGGTGTGTCCGAGCCGATTTCCGTCGGCATCCTCTATTTGCAGGATGCGGATCCCAGGCCGAAACAGACGCTCGAAGCCGCTACGCCGCTTGAGCCGTGGCTGCCGCAGCTAGCACATGCAGCCATACGGCCACAGCCAGCGCATGCAGTGATGCACATCGAGCGGCCTGCACAGACGGACTGCCAAGCACTCCGCTGTACGCTGCAAAGGTTTTGCTACGGAACGGTTGGACTGGATGCCTGACTAGTACTGCGCCGGAGGCTGACCCATCGGCTGCTGCATTCCCGGCTGCTGCTGCATTCCCGGCTGCTGCTGCATTCCCGGCTGCTGCTGCATTCCCGGCTGCTGCTGCATTCCGCCCGGCGCCATCTGCGATCCCTGAAGCATCTGGAGCTTCTGGACGAGCTGGTTGTACTTGCCCTGCGCCTGGGTCGCGTCGAGCTGCCGACGATCCGCAGTCAGCTTGGCATCGTCCGCCTTACGCTGCGCGTTGGTCGCCTGCTCATCGAACGTCGACACCGCAAAGTCTGCCGTCGGCTTCTTGCCTTTGGCCGCCGCCAGCTGCGCCTTCGACTGCTCGTAGCGGGCCTGAAGCGACACAATCCGCTGCTCCGCAAAGTCAACCTGCGCGCGCGCCTGGCTGCGACGAGCCTTCGCAAAATCAACCTTCGCGTCGGCGACATCTTTGGCAAGCTGCTTCAGCTCCAGGTTCTTCTTTGCCGATGCGATCCGGTTCAGATCCTTGGTCGACTCGGCCAGCGACTGCTCCGCCTTGGCCATGTTCACGTCGGCCTTGGTCTTGTCGTATTCCGCGTCGGCCACGGTCAGCTCTTTGTCAGCGATCGCCGAGTCACTGGCCGCCTTGTTCTTTTCTTCGGTCGCCTGGTTCAGCTCTGACTGAACCGACAGCATCTGCGTCTTTTCGCCCGGCGCCACATCCGCAAGCAGCGCGTCATCGATCTTGTATTTCGGCCCCGAGCTACAACCCGAAAGCAGAACCGAGCCGAGCAGGATAGAACAGAACAGAACTCGCATGCGTCCTCCGATTATCGTCCCACTTTACCCCAAATGCAGGCTACGTCGCTCGCGGAAGGCGAGCGCAGCGAAGGTCTAACCCGCCGAACGACAAGTAATGCCGAGCACCAGCACCCCTTTGTCGTACTTGAGACCGGCCTGCATCACCGTCCCACCGTCGTTTATCACGAACTTTGTCGACAAGAGCTTGGCCTTGCCGTCTTGAATTTCCAGTCGCAGTCGCAGCCGGTGTTTGCCGCTCGCGTCGGCACGTCCTTCATACGCCAGCACACCTTGGTGCTCGCCGGGCATGTCGAAGTTCTGCGACGCACCGCCCGCGATCGACAGCTCGTGCTGCTTCAGAAGCGCAAAGCGCGTAAACGACTGAAACGCCTGTCCTTTGAGCTGTGGGCGTAGCGGCTCCAGTCGCGCGTCGAAGTCCGTTCCGTTTGCCGTCGCATGAATCACGCGCACCGAGCACACCGCCTTCCCCGCCGCATCCGGTGAAGCTTTTCCGTCTGACGGTGCAGATTTTGGCGCGTCCGCTTGTGCAGCGCTCACCTGCGGTAGCCCGAGCGAAAACAGAGCCAGCACCGCCAGCGGTGACGCCCACTTTCCGATTACAGACTTTCCCATTCGTCTTCTTCCTGATGATCGAACCAGATGAGCGTCGTGTCGTTGCCGCGCTCGTCAGCAACCTTCATCACCGTCGCGCCAGTGCCGACAACTTCCAACTCTTCGATCTCACAGTTGCTATCGCCGGGAGATCCCGGTCGCAGCGCAAACACAAGCGACGCAGCCAGCGCAAGCGCCGACACGATCGCCGTCGTCCGTCGCAAGATCTTCCGACGCAGCGGAATCACTTGAGCGGGCGACTGCTGCGGCAGCTTATCGGCCAGCGACGACCACAGATCCAGCTCGTGCGTCGCAGCCTCGGCTGACACTGTGCCGCGAACCGTCTCCGACAGCTCCGCAAGTGCCTCCAGCTTGAGCAAGTCCTCGTCGGACAAGTCTCGCCGTAGCGCTTCCGCTTCATCGCTCGGTAGCTCGTTATCAAACAGCCTTTGTAGCTTGTCGTCGGCAACTGCCATGGTCGCTTGGGCTTATTCAGCCCCCTCCTGCTCTGCGTCCTCGGCGAAGTCCGAAAGCAGCTCTTGCATCTGCCGTCGGGCATGAAAGAGTCGGCTCATCACCGTCCCCTCTGGACAGTCCATCGAATCGGCAATCTCTTTGTAAGACAGCCCCTCGACCTCGCGCAAGATCAGCACCGCTCGATGCTGCTCTGACAGCTTTTCGAGCGCCGCAAAGATCCGTTTCCGAAGCTCGCTCGACTGTGCGACGCGATGAGGATTGAACGACAGCTTCTGCGTTGCCATCACATCCGCTGGACTTCCCACCTGACGATGAGACATCCGCTCGTCCAGCTCGACCTCGCTGCCACGGGAAGCCTTGCGCTTGCGATCGATGCACAGGTTCACCGTGATGCGATACAGCCACGTATAGAAGCTGGCGGTTCCTTGAAACGATCCCAGGTGACGGTGCGCCTTCAGAAACGCTTCCTGCGAGATGTCGCGCGCTTCGTCGGGATCCTTCAGCAGCCCGAGCGCCAGCGAAAACACCCGTCGCTGATAGCGCTCGACCAAGGTCCGAAATGCGCGCTGATCGCCTCGCCGAGCCTGCTCGACCAGTGCCGCTTCGGCTTTCCTCAGCTCGTCGCTCTGCGCATCGGTTTTTGCCGTTGCCGTCGCCATGGATGGGCTCACCTCGCGACCAGCCGAAGTAGGCAGCGGAAGGACCTTTGCTGAGCTGTCGGATGTATGCGCCAAGGATTGCCATCATCTGAGTCCGTCATCCTTTACTCCTCGGACGGACTCCCAAGGTTTGTATTCACCACGAGGAGCGTTCTGCTACGTTAACAAGAACCCTGTAAGACGCCAATTGCTTGGTAAGCTGGCGACGCATATGCCTGATTCGCTCGCGCTCAGCTGTCTGATGATATTTCTGGCCCGTGTCGGCGACGTGTCGCTGGGAACCATCCGTGTGGTCATGGTCACACAAGGCCGTCGGGGTCGGGCCGCGATGCTGGGCTTCTGCGAGGTGATGATCTGGATTTTTGCCGCCTCGCGAGTGCTCGGAAACCTGAACAAGCCGCATCTAGCTGTGGCTTATGCTGCGGGCTTTGCCGTCGGAAACTACGTCGGACTCACCATCGAGCGCTGGGCCGCGATGGGCAACCAAGTGCTTCGCGTCTTTTCCCGCCGAGGCGATCAGCTCGCCGATGCGCTGCGACATCAAGGCTTCCGTGTCACCCTCTTTCACGGCATGGGACGAGACGGACCCGTGCATATGCTCTACTTAGAGTCAGAGCGGCGACGGGTTCCCAGCATCATCAACGAGTCCCGACGGCTCGATCCGCAGTGCTTTTACGTCGTCGATGATGTCCGCATCGCTTCTTCGGTTGACGCGCCACCGCGCCGAGGCTGGCTGTCAGCCTACCGACTGCGCCAGCGCAAGTAGCCGTCCAGTCCGAATCGCTTACTTTCGCAGCAGCTTGAACGCGTGGGTCCAGCTGCCTCGCGTCATGCCTGGAATGCACCACAGCATGCACAGCGGCTCGATCGCCCGCGCAGCCGTCACCGCGCCCAGGTCCTCGATGTCCCAGCCGAACTGACGCAGGATCGTCGAGACCTGCTGCTTGGCTGCCGCGCTGTTGCCGCAGATAAACATCGTCGGAGCCTGGCCACCAAAGTCCGGGTTCACCATGAACGGATTGCCGACACACGAAAACGCCTTCACAAAGTGAGCGCCCGGCACCGCCGCTTGCAACCGCTCCATCAGCGAGTCGTTCGGCCCCGTAAAGAACTTGAGCACTCCGTTTTCCGGCGCGGCATCCGCAATCGGATTCGTCGCGTCGATCACCGTCTTGCCATCGAGCGCGCTGCCGAGCGACTTCACCAGCTCTTCACTCGCAGTGCCTTTGACAGCCAGCACCACGACGTCACCAAACTGAGCCGCCTCTTCAAACGATCCAACTGAGGCATAAGCCCCAGCCTTGGCATGCCATTCGGCCAGCTTGCTGCTTTCCCGAGTGCCACGCATCACCTCATAGCCATACTTGAGGAGACCGTTTGCCAACACTTCACCAACAGTACCGGAACCAAGGACCGCGATTTTTTTCATGGCGATCATCTTACCTATGCGCTGCTTCCGTCGTCAACGCAGTGAAGCCAAGTCACTTCCGCTTGACTGTTGTCAATATCTGGTTGCGCTAAAAAATGCGTTCTTAAGCCATGTCACTCGCAAAGGAATCTGCTCAATCGCAACGACATCAAAGCGACATGGATACTTCTTCGCAAGAGACACATGTCGCGCCAAGTATTCCATCGCTGCATAAGTAATTCGCTGTTGTTTTTTTGCAGATACCGTTGCAAGCGGAGAACCATATGTTGATGATTCTCGCAGGCGAACTTCTACAAAGCACAGCGTTCCAGCATCATCAGCCACAACATCAATCTCACCACGCTTCGTTCGATAATTGCGCGCCAGAATGCGCACGCCTTGATCAATCAAATACTGCGTCGCGCGATCTTCTCCCAATTGGCCCACAGCGTGAGACATCGATAGGCTCCCGACTGGAAAAACACTGACCCCCAAAAAACAAAAGCTGTACGGAAAAAAACCGTACAGCTCTGTATGCCAACATGAGTTGGCAGAACACAATCCCAAACAAGCGGCCCGAGCGAATCCGTCGGACCTGTTCGCGTGTTCTTTATTTTGCGGAAGGCAACTAGCCTTCGGTCGTCGTCGCAGCAGTCTCGGTGGGACGCTTGGTCGTGCGCTCCTTGATGCGAGCAGCCTTGCCCGACAGATCGCGGAGATAGAACAAGCGAGCGCGACGCACTTCACCACGGCTCACCACTTCAACGCGGTCGAGACGCGGCGAGTTCACCGGGAAGATACGCTCGACGCCGACGCCGTAGCTGATCTTGCGCACGGTGAACGACGAACGCAGTCCGTGGTGGTGACGACGAATGACAACGCCCTCGAATGCCTGAGCGCGCTCTTTGTCGCCTTCCTTGATCAGCACCCATACCCGGACCGTGTCTCCCACGCGGAACTCCGGCAGCGCCTGCTTGCGCAGAAGGGTCTTCTCTATCAGCTCAACAGCGGGGACAACATCGCTCATCTCGTGATTCTCCTACGTTCCGGCATCTTCTGCGAAGAGCCTGTCTAAAATGATTGCAGTCGCAGAGCGCACTGAGAGGTGGTTGTAAGGGGCCGTTCCCTGAATCGGCTCAAGCACTCTATCGACACTGGACATGAACTCATCTGTGAGACCCCAACCGGTCCCCATCACCAACAGCAGCGGCCGCGCATCGTTGAAACACGCGGCGCGGAGAGCAGAGGCCGAAACGGCTGGTCCCGTTGGACGAGCGGAGGTGCCAATAATGGCAGGGCGCTGTCCTTGCTCTCTGTGAATCGCTTCGATCGCTTCATCCATCGACGGCACAACTCGGACATACGAGAGTGCTTCTCGACGGAAATCATTCTGACTTTGCCCCGGTCCATCGTTCCAATAGCCCAAGATTCGCTCGACCAGCTGACGCTGAGCAGCGACGGGATGAACGACGTAGTAACCAGCCACGCCGTATGTGGAGCAGGATCGCGCAATGTCATGGATGTCAAGGTTCGTAACCGAAGTACTTACGACCTGATGCTGCTTGTCATACACGGGGTGATGAACAAGTGCAACATATGATCTGCTGGCCAGGCGAGCGGCCGGGCTCTTTGCCTGGGTGCTCATGGTGCGGCCTCCACGGTCTGACGACTCGACTGCTCGGCATCCCATGCAGCGATCAAACGACGATCTTCATCCGTCAGATTCACTGCAGAAAACAGATCTGGCCGACGATCACGCGTCCGAATCAGCGACTGTTGCCGTCGCCAACGGCGAATCTGTTCGTGATTACCCGACAAGAGTACCGCCGGGACTGCATATCCATCTGACTCTGCAGGTCGACTATATTGTGGATATTCCAATAAGCCACTTTCAAATGACTCATCTTCAGACGAATTTTCATTATGCAGCACACCAGGGATGAGCCGAGCCAGTGCATCAACCAAGACCATCGCAGGTAGCTCACCACCAGTTAAAACAAAGTCACCGATTGAAATTTCATCATCGACATAATGATGAATTCGCTCATCCAGTCCTTCATAGCGACCACACAATAAGATGAGATGCTCTTCTTCGGCCAGCTCTCTGACGAGCTTCTGTGTCAGAGGCTTTCCCGTCGGTGCAAGTACAATCTTCCGTGCTCGTCCATGCTCTGCCTCGATCGCAGAAATAGACCGAACCAGTGGGTCAAGGATCATCACCATCCCAGAGCCACCACCGTACGGCGTATCGTCGGTTGTGCGATGGCGATCTGTTGTATAATCACGCAAATTGTGCGGACGAACAATCAGCGCACCTTTAGTAATAGCACGACCCGTAATACTAACTTTCAATACGGGCTCAAACATCTCCGGGAAGATTGAAACAATATCGATCGATTGGATCATGATTCCGGCCTACTTAAGATCCAAATCGAGCAACCCAGCTGGTGGATCAACCACAACCAGACGGCGCTCCGCATCGTAAGAGAGAAAAATCTCGGGAACGACAGGAACCAGCGCAGGCTCTCTCTCATGGCGAGCAACCGAAAGCTGAGGCTGAGCACCAAAGCTAAGGATTTCCGAGACGACGCCAACGGACTCACCAGACACCGTCTGGACTTCACACCCGATCAGATCGACCAGATAGAACTCGCCCGTCTCAAGCTCCGGCAACTCGTCCCGAGCTGCGAGGAGCTTCTGCCGAGTCAGCTCTTCTGCCGCAGTACGGTCAGAAATGCCTTCGACAGTGAGAACAAAGAATCCGTTTGCTTCCCCTCGGGATGACTTCAATCGCCACTTTCGAGGCTCCGCACGATCACTGCCTGTCCAGATGTGCTCGATGACATCCAATGCATCAGAGCCCGGGTCGTGCAGCTTCACACGAAGCTCACCACGCAGGCCATGCGGACGGCAAATCGAGCCGATCTCTAGCAGAGAACGTGACATGAGATTTCAGCATAAAGTGCCGCTGCGCACACTCAGCGGACACCGTTTCACGGAAACGCAGCCTGTAGGCACTGTTTGCAGCCAAACCTCAAGCGAGATGACCACAACATCCGTATGCATTGACTCGCTCACACAATCGACAGCAGCCAGGGCAACGACTCTTAGAGATCGACCTGCAATCTCTGACGTTGACCCATGGACTGCTGACTGGAACATCACCTAACGATTAGATATCGACGGTGACTTTGCTTGCGATGAGGCGCGTACGGTTTGCTTCCGCGCGACAGATGCTCTGTTACTTTGCAGCGCTAGCGGTTCCGAGCTTGCCGGTCTTCACCTGCGAGATCAGAAACGCAACCGTCTCAGATGGCTCCGCACCCTGGCTCAGCCAGTAGTCAACGCGATCCATCTTGAACCGCACTTCGGTCGGAGTCCGCGTCGGATCGTAGACACCAATGTGCTCGATGAAGCGTCCATCACGAGGACTGCGGGAGTTTGCCACCACGACCCGGTAGAACGGTGACTTCTTCGCTCCAGCACGAGCCAGTCGCATCTTTACGGCCATGTCTATTGGTCCTATCTGTTTCGTCTGACGATTCACCCGCAATCGAGCACGGACGGCCTCGGCGGGATTGGTTTTTCAGTAGGCGGTCTGACAAAAAATAGCTGTGCTAGATAGTCCGTTCGTCGAGACCGCTCGCGAGTCGGCAAGCCTACTTGTATGGTCTGGGTGCTGTCAAGGCCTTGAAAACACTGGGTGTTCCGGGTTTTTGTGAGGGCCGCTAGGCCGCAAGCTCCTTGTTTGCGTCATTTCCCTCGGCATCGGCTGTCTCAGTGTCGGCTTCACGAACGGCACGAATCACCGAGTCGCCGCGCTTAAGCACCGCCAAGAGTCGTTCCCGCAGTGCGTCCATGTGCGCCGGATGATCAGTCAACCACTGCGCCGAGCGCTCGCGACCTTGCGCCATCCGTTCGCCTTCGAGCGAGTACCACGCACCGCTCTTTTCAACGAGACCATTCGCGACACCCAGATCGAGCAGCTCCATCGAGCGACTCACGCCCACACCGTAGAGCAGCTCAAACTCTGCATCGCGAAACGGTGGAGCAAGCTTGTTCTTGACGACTTTGACGCGAACGCGAGAGCCAACCACTGCGTCGCCTTGCTTGATCTGACCGATTCGCCGGATATCGAGCCGCACCGATGCATAAAACTTGAGCGCATTGCCGCCCGTGGTGGTCTCGGGGTTGCCAAAGACCACACCGATCTTTTGACGAAGCTGATTGATGAAGATCACCGTGCAGTTGGCTTTGGCCGAAGCCGCAGTCAGCTTGCGCAGGGCCTGCGACATCAGCCGCGCTTGTAGTCCCAGGTGCGCATCGCCCATCTCACCATCGATTTCTGCTTTGGGAACCAGCGCAGCCACCGAGTCAATGACGATCAAGTCGACGCCGCCGGAGCGCACCAGCGAGTCGGCGATCTCCAGACCTTGCTCTCCACAATCAGGCTGCGCAATCAGAAGCTCGTCGAGCTTGATGCCCAGCTTGGCTGCGTAGCCTCGATCGAGCGCGTGCTCTGCGTCGATGAAGGCACAGACACCGCCCTGCTTTTGCGCTTCAACAATCGCGTGCAGTGTCAGCGTGGTCTTGCCAGACGACTCCGGGCCGTAGATTTCGATGACGCGACCACGCGGATAGCCAAGTACGCCAAGGGCCGAGTCGAGCGCGATGGAGCCCGACGAAATGGCTTGGACATCTGCAACTTCTCGACTGTCGAGCGCCATGATCGCTCCCTTGCCAAACTGCTTTTCGATGGCGGCGACCGCACCGGCGATCACCTTGAACTTCTCTTTCACTGCTTTCGAGACGGACATGCTTCCTCCAGGATGACTGTTGCTGTGAACACACCGAGTCAGTGAGCGACTCGGTTAGATGGGCTGCACGCCACTCCCAGGACGGTCGAGGACGCGCAGAGAGAGAGCCTCGGCAATGTGTGCGGCACCGACGGATGACTGAAGCGCCAGGTCGGCGATGGTGCGAGCCACTCGCAGCACGCGATGCACGGCACGATTGGACAGGACATGCTTGCGGGCGTAGGCAAGCAGCAGCCGTTCCCCCGCAGGATCCGGTCGCGCTACGTCGAGAACCATGTCTGCGGTCAGGGTTGCATTGCTCAGCGCCGACGGACCGCTTCGCTGCGCACGCTCGACTTGAAGTGCACGAGCGGCCACGACTTGCTCACGAACCAGCGATGAGGGTTCCCCCGTACGCTTTCCATCGAGCAGCGTCTGATAATCGACGTGAGGAACCTCGACATGAAGGTCAAAGCGATCGAGCAGCGGACCTGACAGCTTGGCCAGATAACGTGCGATGGTTCCCAGGTCACACCGACACGAGCGCAAGCTCGAGCCACGAAAACCACACGGACAGGGATTCATCGCGGCAATCAGCGAAAACGAAGCGGGATACGTCACCGCGCAGCGGGCTCGGACGATCGTGATCTGACGCTCCTCCAGTGGCTGACGCAGCGATTCGAGTGCGGCCCGAGGAAACTCCGGTAGCTCGTCGAGAAACAGCACGCCGTGATGAGCCAAGCTGATTTCGCCGGGACGAGGGTTGCTGCCACCGCCGACAAGTCCGACGACCGAGACCTCATGATGCGGCGCACGAAACGGTCGCTGCTGAAGCAGGGGCTTTCCACCGAGCAGTCCCGCCGCTGAGTACACGGCCGTCGAGGCCAGCGCTTCTGTTTCCGTCATCGGCGGCAAGATGCTGACCAGACGCCGCGCAAGCATGCTCTTGCCGGTTCCCGGGGGACCGAGCATCAGCAGGTTGTGGCCTCCCGCCGCTGCAATCGCGAGTGCGCGCTTGGGTTGTTCGTTGCCTCGTACATCACTGAGATCACAGCCCACATCAAGCAGCGACGGAGACAGAGCGCGCTGCTCCACGGTCGGAAGGGAAGGCCCACCTTGAAGCCACTCGACGACTTGCAAGAGCGAGCTAGCAGCGTAGACGGTCAGACCTCGGACGGCGGCGGTTTCACTGGCACTATCGACGGGCAGCACCAGCTTGGACGGACCTTGCTGCTGAGCCCACAGCGCGACAGGCATTCCGCCGCTGACTCGTCGAATGCTTCCGTCAAGACCTAGCTCTCCCAGCCAGAGCGTTCCGTCGAGACAGTCTGGCGGTAGCAGTTCCAGCGCAACGAGCAGCGCGAGCGCAATCGGCAGATCAAACGCAGCACCGTCTTTGCGAATGTCCGCCGGAGCCAGGTTGATGGTCACGCGCCTAGGCGGCAGCGCAAAGCCTGAGTTTTCGAGTGCAGCACGAACCCGAACCGCGCCTTCTTTGACCGCACTGTCAGCCAGTCCGACGAGGTTGTACTGAGGCAGCCCGAGGCTGACATCCACTTCGATATGAACTGGATAGGCCTCGATTCCGAGAACTCCAGCGGAGAGCGTCTTGGCAAGCACGAAGGATGGCCAAAGCAGCCTTTGTGCCAGCCAGGTTTCGCGATTTGTCGACGAGAACTTTCGATGGATGGGCGGAAGCAGATCCGAGATACGGACGATGTCCGGCGGGCCGGACGCGCAGGCTTACGACAGAATCGAGCGCAGGGCCGCGCGCAGCTCAGGATGCTTGAAGGCATAGCCTTCGGCGAGCGCTCTCTCGGGCAGGACACGCTGACTCGCGAGGATCACCGCAGCAGCTTCTCCGACGGCAGCCCTGAGTGCCAGTTCCGGTACAGCCAGCTTCGACGGACGATGCAGCACGTCCCCGAGCGTCTGCGCCAGCTCCGTCATCCGCACGGGCTGCGGCGCAGTGGCGTTGATGGCACCACGCAGCGTCGAGCGCTCCAGCGACCACTCGATCAGACCGATCACGTCGTCGATATGAATCCACGACACAAACTGTCGGCCACTTCCGATCGGGCCTCCGACGAAGGCTTTGAAGGGCGGCACCATCTTGGCCAGCATTCCACCGCCTTCGCCCAGCACGATGCCAATTCGCAAGAACACCTGACGAATCCCGAGAGAGTCCGCCGCTCGCGTCTCCGTTTCCCAGCGCACACACAGCCGAGCCAAAAAGTCGTCCCCAGCGAGGGCAGACTCCCCAACGGGCTCGTCGCCGCGTGAGCCGTAATAACCAATCGCCGATGCAGCAATCCACGTCGACGGACGCTCTTGCGGACCGAGCGGAGCCAGCGCTTCGCACATCTGCTTGGCACCTTCGATGCGACTCTCGACGAGCCGATCTTTGAATGCCGAGGACCAGCGCTCGCCAAACACCGGCTCCCCGGCCAGCGTCACCACCGCGTCGCAGCCCGCAACCTGCTCTTGCCATGGGCCAGGTTTAGCGGGATCTCCCTCGACGATCAGCAGACGATCCGAAGGCTGACTCTGCGCCATGCTGCGTTTGTTTCGCGTGAGTGCAACCACCTGATCGCCGCGGAGCAGCAGCCGTCGCAAGAGCCGCTGTCCGACAAATCCCGTCGCGCCCGTCACAAAGACTTTCATCGTCGTGCCTACCTGATTGGCTGTGTCTTGTCGACTTGGATGCCAGCCAAGCGCCAGCCTACTGCGTTCCCGGCCAAACGAGATAGGGTCGCAGCTTCGCGAGCCGCTTTTCACCCAGGCCGCGCACCTTGCGCAGATCGGCTTCTTGACGAAACGGCGCTTGCTGTCTGGCTTGCAACACTGCGCGTGCCAGCGTCGGTCCAACATCTGGTAGCGCGAGCAGCTCGTCCTCCGTCGCTCGGTTTGGATCGATGCGCAGTCCAAGCGCAAGCTGCCTCGCACCGCTCATCCGCTTCGGTGGTCCTACGCTCCGCTCGCCATGCGGACCAAGCGGCACCACGTCACCCGCCGTCACAAACAGTGCATGTGCCTCGTCTTGCGACAGACAGCGTACGCCTTGCGTCGGAAACTCAACGGGAAACGCACAGAGCGCGATGGACGACGAAACCACTCGCTGCGGCGACGGAGAAGGCGCTAGCAGCAGCACGTCCAGCCCGATCAGCAGCAGTCCCAACCCGACGACCGACGTGCGCATCCCAGCTTGCATGACACGGGCTCCATGCAGAGTCCATGCCAGACAGCCTCGCACCCGCTACACGAGCGGCCCCGAATAGTGAATCGACGCAAAGCTGCGCGCATCTTGATAGTGAGCCAGACAGCACAGCGACTTGAGCCCTTGAAATCCCTGACGGAACAGACCCACGCGACTGTCTTGCCACGACGACAGCATCGCATCCTGCTCATCGGGACGCAGATGACTAAAGCGCGCCAGCTTCAGCGTCAGCAGCGGATACAGCTCGACCAAGTGAAGCAGCGCGCGCAGATCTCGACGAAGTCCCGTCGGAAGCGATTGTAGATAGCGATCCGCGAACTGACAGATCGCCGCGCCACCGTCCGTGCTGGGACTGGGATCTGCTCCGTCGAGAATCCGCAGAGCAACTGCGCGCAAGGTCACGGCTTCCGAGTCAGACAAAACAGACAGCGAAAGCGCCGATTCCAGCACACCAGGGAGCGAGCGTCCGTAGGTATGTTCTCCGACAAACAGTGCCGTCAGCAGCCCAACCGAACCCAGCGCCGAGACCTGAAAAAAACGCCGTCTGTTCATGTGTCTGTCTGCCTAACACACCTTCGGACGATGCACACGTTTCCGTCGCAAAACCGACAGGCGTTCGCCTGAGATCGGAGCCTTGGCGCAGCGCGCTTGTACTGCGCGACGTGATATTCTGGCCAAAGATGGGGGACTGGCAGACCGTCGCAGGTCATCGCATCCGGGTGACGGACGATTATGTGGAAGTCGAGCCACACGGACACATGAACGTGTCGCAGATTCAGTGGCTGCTCGACGAAGTAATCGTGCCGGTCATTGCCAAGCATGGGACGGCGTTTGTGCTGCTTGATTCGCGCAACGGAACGCCCGCCGATGCGGAAAGTCGTCGCGTGATCTCGTCGTGGGTGCGCTCGCATCCGGCGCAGACGGTGTTTGCTGCATTTGGAGCGAGTCGAACGGCCTCGGCGGTGGGCATGCTGCTCCTCAACGCGATTCGACTGCTCTCGGGACGACAGATTCAGCTCAAGATGTTCGATGAACAAACAAGCGCCGAAGCGTGGCTGCGAGAGCAGCGCGTGCGTCTCAAGCAAGGCCTGCCGATTTCTACCTGACCCAAGCGGGCCGGTAGCCGCCAGCTAGGCTTTTTGCTCGTCGAGCTGATACGGATTTTCGAGCACGCTGCGCACGACCTTGGCCAGGACCGCAAGCTGTGCTCCGTCGATGAAGCGATGGTCGATCGTCGCGGTCAGCGTAAGCTGCGGCTGGATCTGGATCTTCCCGTCGATCACCGCCGGACGCTCTTTGACCGCGCCCACCAAGATGTAGACCGGCACTCGAGTGAACGGCGTCGGTGGCACAAAGCCTTCTTCCAGACCAAACATGCCGACGCTGGTGACAATGCACGAGCCAAACGGAAACGGCTCGACGCCCAGCGCGGGAATGTTCAGACCCAGGCTCGACGCCAAAAATCCGGTGAAATTTAGCATCGGCTTGAGCAGCCACGTCGGCATCGTCCGAATCGCCTGCTTCGACTTTTCATACGCTTCGTCCGACGCATTGCGCAGCTTGCCGCACTTGCTGGACAGCTCCGAAGCGATCTGGGCCACTGACTTCTTTTCGACTTCGCAGATCTTGGCGCGCGCCAGATCTTGTCCGTCTTCGAGCGCCACCAAAAACGCGATATCGACGGTCGGAAACGGCTCAAAGCTACCGAAGACGATCCGTCCGTTGAGCGTCGGAGCCTGCTTCAGTGCTTCGGCCACCGCGCGACCGACGAGGTGCGTAAACGACACCTTTTCGCCGGTCTTTTTTCGCACTTCTTCGAGGTAGCGCAAGCCAGGGCCCGCGTCGACGACCAGCTTGCCGTAAATGTTGCCCTCTCTGGGCGCATCGTACGCAGCGATCGCCAGCTTCCGCCTCACGGTCATCTTTGCCATGGCACAAACCTCCGCGGACAGTATAGCGCCAGAGCCTGCGCGCAGACTGTCCACGGAAGCATCGGTCCGACCCGTCGAATCGCACAGAGGATGAGACTTAGAAGCTGACTTTGCCGCGCACAAAGACCTCGGTCGCACCAGCAGCCGGATCGCCAAACTTGGTGGAGCGATCGCCGAGCATCACGAACGAACCGACCATCAGCTCGGTGCCGTCAAAGACGTTCCAGACGATCTGCGGAAACAGAACTCCCGTCGGAGCCCAGTCGTCCCACAGCATCGTTTGCAGATCGATCGACGGCAGCTTCAGCACGCCAAACAGCCGCATCAGCAGTCGCTCGTTGAGCAGCTTCAGATCGACGCCCGCCACGACGTAGTCACCGATGCGAGCTTCCACTCGAGGCTGCGCAGCCACATCGATCGCATCTTTGCGAGGCCGCGCGACACGACCTCCGCCAAACTCGTCGATGAAGCCGTGAACGTACTGAATGTTGACGTAGACGCGACCGCCAAACGCATAGTCAGCCCCGATGGTGGCTTTTGGAAACGGCGTCGAGTCAACCACCAGCGGACGATCCGCCTGCGCCCCGACGGGCAGCGTGTTTCGATAATAGCGTCCGTCGGCAGCCTTGACGTACTGCATCGGACGCGGCGCAGCGGGACTCGTGATCGCGTCGTACAGCGCCATTCGCACTTCGCCGGGAAAGAACACCGCCGCTTCGATCCAGTAGCCCATGCCGCCGAGCCGCTCGATCGAACCCGCAATCTCGACGCCCGCCATGTCCATGCGCGGATAAATCAGCTGCGTCAGCGTCACGTTCTGATCGAGCGTTCCCGTCGACACCGACCACGCAGGAACCGGGATTCCGAACCGTCCGTGATAGTACGAAAGGCCCATGTCCTGACCGCCGAGCTTCCACGCAACCCGCGCGCCCGCTTGCATGTTCGCCGCCGAGACTTCCGGCGCCAGCACATCCGCTTCAACCGTCAGCGTTCGTCCCGCCGGAAGCAGCACGCCCGTCACCGGATCTTTGACCGGAACGTAGACCGCGCGCTCGTTATCGAGCGCCGCTCGCACCCCTTGATCGAGCAGCGGCGCCGGTCGCAGCGGATCAAGCAGCGCAAACGGAGCCGTACGCGGAAGCTGCGCCGGACGAAACACCGGAACCAGCACCGCCGTCATCTGCAAGTCGCCGATCGGGTTCCAGTCGGCGCGAATCATGTTGTTGGCGAGCGCTCGACCAAACAAAAGCGGATCCGACAGATCCAGCGTGTTCAGGTTCGAGATCGGGTTGAACTTGTCTGCCGCTCCCCACGGCACCGTCTGACGACCGAGCCGCAGATCGAAGCGCGGAATCACGTCGCCAAACAGGTTGTACACGTCGATGTACGCGGCGTGAACTTCCAGATAGTACGGATCCACCCGATCGCGCAGCGTCGTCGAGTCAATGTCGCGCAGATCCGAAAAGCCGTACAGCATCAGCTCTGCGTCGGCGACTCCGCGAATCTTCTGACCGAGCTTTACGCCCAGCTGTGCGCGAATCCGGTTTTCGTTGCGAGAAAAGCCATTCTTGAGCAGCGTCCACTGCGAAGGTGTCGGCGTCGGAAGTGCGCGTGACTCGCCTTGCAGACGAAAGCGCATATCCGACGAGATCGAGCCGGAAAACTTGAGATCCACATCCGCCCGCGCCGGAATCACGGACAGAGGCAGTGCCAGAAGCGGCAGACCGATTCGGAGACAAGCAAGGCCGCGTCGCATTTAGTCCTGCTGAAGTGCTCGCTGGGTAAACTCGTCGTCTTTGAAGCCGTTGTTGAGCGTGCTCTTGACGAGAATCATGTCGGTCTTGTGATCGCCTCGACGGTGATCGACGTACGTCATCTTGCCCGGCGACCAGTGTGCCTCGCCGTCCTTTTGAAAGTCCGAACGCAGGTTGCTGCGCAGCTTCTTGCCCGCCGCGTCGTAATATTCGACTTTGGTGACGAGCGCGCGCGCCGGATCAATCCACATCTTCAGACGAGGAAACTCCGACGCTTTGCCCGGACGCAGCTTCAGCTCCAGCACCGTCTCCGCCCCGTCTTGACCTGCCGCCGACGCCGCGTACGACGGAGCATAGTCAATCGCGCTCATGTCTTCCGACGTCAGATCCGAGCCCATAAAGCTCTGGTTCATCTGGCTCGTTCCCAGACGACGAATCCGATTCCCGAACGCTGGCAGCTTCGCGTACATCACACCCGGACCTTCGAGGAGAAAGCCCATTCCCTTGATGTCTCCCGGCGACAAAAACCGCACGAGCCGCTTCTGGTTGCCCTTCTGCTTGGTCGTAAACTCGACCTCACGCTCGACGGAACCTTGCGCGCTCTTTACCACCATCTTGAAGTGGAAAAATGCGTCGGAAAACGCCGCGTTCTGCTTGTCGATCCGCGCCAGCAGCGCATCGGGCGCTTCCGCTTGGATCACCGGAGCGGCTTGCGGCGCGACCGGCTGCGGTGCCGCCGCTTGCGCAAAGCTCACCGTCGGAGCAAGAAGGCCCAGACACAGCGTTCCATAAGCCAGTAGCCGCTTTGATTGCATCACCATCTTCGGTTCTCCTTACAACGTCAGGGTCAGCGTCCATTAAGACGCGTGGTCGGGCGGAAGCTTTCCAAGCAGAGCCGGAACCAGCAAAAACGTAAACGTCGCCGACAGCAGCATCCCCGCCGCCGCCAGCGCTCCAAACAGCCGCAGCGGAGGCGACGCACCCAGCATCATCACACCCATCGCCAGCCCCAGCACGATCGCCGTCGTCAAGATCACCGGACCGACGCGCGGCACCACTTGGCTCGCGGGCTGTCGTCGCAGATACCAGATGTAGTGCATCGCAAAGTCCGCGCCCGAGCTGGTCACCATCGATCCAACCAGCGACGTGCCCAGATCGATCGGCTTTCCCAAATACCCGAGCACACCGAACACCACAAACAGCGCCATCATCGCGGGCAGCGTCGACAAAATCGCGCCCGCCACCGATCGCTGCGCAAACAGCAGCACCAGCAGCACACCGCCGAGCGCGATCGACAAGCTCGACCACTGATTGCGATCCACCGCCCGCGAAAACGCTTGATCGAGCATCGGCTCGCCCGTCAAAAACACCGACAGCTTCTGGCTCGGACCATCGACGGGAGGCTGCAAGATCGCTGCGGCAACCCACTCGACCCACGCTTCCACTTCGTCCGACGGCTTGCCCAGGAGCTGACCGTTTCCATCGGGCGTTTCCGCACCAAGCACGACCAGCAAGCGCTTCTTCGCTTCCGTCTGAGCCCGCGAAAACCGAGCCTGCTCATCTTCCGCTTGTCCCGCCGCATCACCCGTCGCGCTCGCATCGCCATCCGTCGTCACCGCTTTCACCGGAGCCGGTCCCGCCAGCGACAGTCCTGCCGTCGCAAGCTGCGCAACCTCACGCTCCAGCAGCGAGCGCTTGCCCGCTCGCTCGTGCTCAGGCAAAAGCCACGACAGCTCCTCGGCCAGCTCTGCTTGGCTCAGACGCTGCGGCGTCTTCGGAAAGCGCCCATCCAGATACTTGCGCAGCGACGCAATCGCCGGACCCGCATCTCCGAGCACGCGAGCGTGAACCAGCACCGATCGCCGATCCGAAGCCAGCATCGTCCTCAGCGACGGCTCACCTTCCAAAAAGAACAGCAGCGCCACCACTTGCTGCGCGTTTTCCGGCAGCCCGCGCAGTCCCGCCATCGAGTCACCGACCATCGCCAGCGGCTGCACAATCGTCTGAACCTGCGTCACACCGGGCAGCGATCGCGACAGCGCCGACAACCGACGAACTTCATGCAGCGCGCGCGGATCGGTCATGTCGCCTTCGACGAGCACTTGCACAAACGCCGCACCACCAAACTTTTCGTCCAAAAACTTCTGCGCCAGCGCCGGCTCCGAGCCCGGACGAAAGAACGCTTTGGGTTCCATCCGCACCTGCACGCGCGTCATAAAGAACCCGCACACCGTCGACACTGCGATGACAAACAGCGTCACCAGCGCACGATGCCGACGAACCCACGCAAACTGCCGATTCAGCAGATCACCGAGCCGCGTAAACGTCACTTCCGACGGAGGCCGCTCTGACTGAAAGCGCGCAACCATCGACGGAGCCACCGTCACCGAAAACGCACAGCAGGCAATGACGCCAATGCAGCATGCGACGCCAAACGCGCGCATCGCCGAGATGTTCATCACCAAAAACGACAAAAATCCGACGCAGCAGTTCAGCGCAGCCACAATCACCGGCGGACCTGCGACGGTCAGCGCCTCGCGCGCGGCTTCCAGCGTCGACAGCGACGGCGATGACTCTCGAATCAGCGAATAGCGACCCAGGATGTGAATCGCATACTGACTTCCCGACGCAA
>CALMML010000095.1 GCA_937868485.1 uncultured Myxococcales bacterium
CAGCTTCAGCCCGTGGTTCGAGGGGCCTCGGGTGCCCGTGGTAGGCAGCTTTCGAGTGAAGGTTTGGTACGAGGGCAACGCTCAGCCCACCGAAACGAACCTCATTGTGGAGGTACGGAGAGCGTTTCCGGCGGTCCATTTCTACGACGAGAAGACGGGCCAGCGGTACACCCTGAAAGGCGAGGTGATTCCGCCGAAGGCACCGAAGCCCCCCAAACCGCCGACGGAGAGAAGGAAAAGAAGGCCAGCAGCGGCGATCGGACCGCAGCCCGTGAGAGCACCAAGCACCGAGCGGGTTCCCGAGGTGATGCCAGCACAGCGGGCACCGGATCCAGAGCTTGTGGCGCTTGTGAAGAAGCTCGAAGAGGAGCAGGCACGCCAGACGAAAGAGCGAACCGATCTGCTCGCTACCATAGATAGAGAACGGGCGCTCCGTCTGGATTTGGAGCAGAAGCTGCGGCTCGCCAAGTCGATGCCCAAACCGCCAGCCAAGGACGACAGCGTGTCGCGTCTGCTAGCGGCGCAGAATCGGGCGCATGGGGACGAGCTGAAAAAACTCGGGGAGTCGCTTTCGGAGCTACGGGGCCGCGTGACCGAGCTGGAGAAAGGGAATGCGAGTCTGACGAAGGAACGCGACGACCTGACGACGGAACGCGACGCGCTGAAGGCATTGGTTGTCGAACAAAAGCTTGGGCACGCAACGCTGGCAAGGCAGCTCATCACGCTCGAAAATCGGGCTACGGAAGCAGCGCGCGAACGAACCGAGCTGACCGCGAAGCTGCCTGCGGTCGAGCGTCAGCGCGATGAGCTGGCCGCAAAGCCTGAGGATCAAGCAGCGCCCGCTGCGAGTGATGCGTCCGATGCGACTGCTGACGCAGCCACCGCAGACGCGGGAGCTGCTTCGACACCGCCGACTGGCCCCACCGGGATCGTGATCCATAGACTGGCTTTCAGCGGAAATTTGCCGCCAGCAAGCAGCCCCAAATCCGGCCCGCCCAGCCTCGGAATCTTGGGCCAAAACCACCGCCCGCCGATTCGCGGCAGCGCAAACAAAAAGCACAAGCGGCGATAGCAGACCGCTTGGGACACAGCTCGGTTCAGAGCCGAGGAAAAATCGGCCAAGCACGACGCCGAGCAAGGGCGAAGTGTAGGTGATCTCGCCAACGCGCCCCCTGGAAAGTGCGCAACATGATCGGCGAGTCCGATCGCAGAACCGCCGACTCCGGCAGGGCCATCCTGGCCAGCCCGACACCCACAGGAAAGCCAGCGTAATCGGCAAGCCGACCGGGCTATGTTTCCAGCACGGCTACGATGCTTGGGGGAATAGCGGGACAGCGAATGACCTCAATCGGTTCGCGACAAGCCTGCATCGATCTTGTGATGTGAGAGGTCCTCCCCTAAGAGGTGGGCCCAGGAATGGTCGATTCCAGTTCAGTGGACCAAAGTGCGCTGACTGAGCCACGCGCGAAGAGCAATCAGACAAGCGACTGCGTCGCGGGTTAGCCTTTTCCGGTCGGCTTGCTTCTTGTCGGCAGAACGAGGTCGCTCGGCGCGGCGGAGTGACAGACGATCCGCACCGAGGAGCGAGAGGTGCGCTACACCCCGAGGATGCGCGCGATGCCCGTGCTTGCCATCAAGCGCGTGCCGCGGGCTAGGCGATCGATCAGCTCGTGGGTCGTGGCGCACAGGGCGGCAAAGGCGGTTCGGTCGTCACGACCTAGCGCCTCTTGGAAGGCGGCGACCGAGATGCGAAGGACCACCGAGCGCTCGCAGGGCTGGCACTCGGTCCGCCGCGGTCCACCGAGCATCAGCTCGACACAGTCGACCAAGCGGCCGGGCCCTAAGACGCCAAGTCGGCGTCCGAGCTGCAGTCCAGGCAGACGCAGCTCAAGGGCTCCGCGCAGGACGATATGCACGGAGTCTGATCAATCACATGATCACGACCGGGACTGTACCGGCTCAAGGGCTCCGCGCAGGACGATATGCACGGAGTCCGCGGGACTTTCGGGAGTAAACAACCACGCACCAGATGAGAGCTCGAAGATCTGGGCGCTCGATAGGAAGCTGTCCACCTCTGTCGCCGCGAAGCCGCGAAAGAACGGGAGAATCGGCAGAAACGGCCGGATGTCAAAGCTGCAGCCGGGGGAATGGGCTTGCGCAACTCCGGCTCGTTCACGGGACCCGATGCCAAGGATCGGCTGCGCCAAGCGAATCGCGCTGCGGGCGCGCAAGGCCAGACGCAGCGCCAGGTGATGGACGATGCGCCGGTGCCATGGGCTGGCGATGGCGCACAACGCCGCGAAGTGTCTGGGCTCGATCCGCAGTAGGCTCAGTGGGCCCATCGCAACAGCGGTCAGGGTGTGCGGCGCGGTTCCGATCAGCGCACCTTCGCCGATCAAATCGCCAGCAGTGGCTGTGCCAATAGCAAGCTCGCCCAAGCCCGGCCAGCGTGTGCGCAGTGCTGCCGTTCCGTCCAGGATGAGCAGGGCTCCCTCCGGTCGGCTGCCTTGACCAAACAGGACCGCGCCATCCGCGTGCTGCACGGGTCGCAGTCCACCAAGCACCTCGCCGACCTCCAATAGAGCCGTTGCGTCGAGCAGGTTGGCTTGGCAAGGTAGCTCGCTGGTCTCATCTGCCATGTCGGAAGCTCCAATCATTCACATGCACCACTCGGCTCAGGCATGCATCGGCAGCACCGAGACCCCGATCCGATGGGCTTCGTTCCCTGGCTCCCCAGGGGCACCACGCTTGGATTCGGGCATCGCGCCGCGCTCTATGATCAAGGCCGTATACTCCGGGACTTCGATCCACGAGGAGATATCGCGGGTAAGTGGCTCGGAGCTGAGTAGCGCAGAGTCAGGACCCGAGGATTCCTCGATCATCTTCCACTCCCCACCTGCGAGGCCGTAGCGGCTGCCGACCGTGAACCACATGCTGAGGAAGCGCAGGTTGGCCTCGTGGATTCTCCGCCAGTCTTCTGTCGCATAGCAGCCGAAGTCGAACGTGAAGCGCAGACCGGCAATCATGCGGCCATCAGACAGGAACAGGTTCAGGGAACTGCTCTGTGCAATGCCGTGGCGAGCCCGGACCTCGCGCAGGATGCAGAGCGTGTCCTTGAGCGCCCGGGCTAGCGTCTCGCGATCGGCATAGCGCGTCGGATCGACAAGCTGCGACATGAGCAGCGCATAGACCCACTCGGAGTCCGTCGTCCCACCGATCTGGGCTGCGATCGAGCGCTTCATGTAGGGGAGGAGGTCGAGCTTCATCTGCTCGAAGCCCGCGAGATCCCCGTTGTGGGCCAGGGCGATCTTGAAGCCGGGGTAGCGGAATGGGTGCAGATTGTGGCTCCCATACCCCGGGCTCGGCCGGTAGGCGATGCCCCGGATGTGCGCCAGCACGCTCATTGCCCGGACCTTCAGAGCCAGGGACTTGAGGTTGCGGTCAAAGATCGGCAGATCTGTCGAGTGGAAGCTGAGGGGCTCCTCTGGGTTGGGCGTCTGCGGGTGCCAGGCCATCATTCCAAATCCGCCCAGGTTCAGCAGATGGAGCTGTTGCGGGTCGTGGGACTGCCGCACCAGCGAGCTATCCGGCTGATACAGGAAGTCGTCGAGCAGCGCTTCTTTCCCAAGATATGCAAGGGCTCTGCACATAGGTAGTTTAGTGGGCCGACCGGTCGGCATTGCGGTGACGAAGGAACGCTGCGACTTCGTGCGGCAGCGGGAACCATCGCAGTTGCTCAAAACCTGCATCGAGGTGGGGTGAAGGGAGCGCTGCGGGAGTGCTCTTCAGGGCATCGGCAAGCAGGCTGCGCGCCTGGTTCAGGTGCGCAGCAAGTGCGCTCTCTGGCAGCGTGGGATGGCTGTGGCCCGCCGAGTCACCTGGGGTCAGGGAGGCTGCGAGCTGCAGCGAGGACAGCCGCCCGGGTTCAGTCGGCTGATGCTGCACGTGACGCCACAGTCCGGTCCGCGGGTTGAAGGCGTAGCTCGGCATCAGCGCATACCCGTGCGCTGCGATCATGTGAAGCGCCGAGATGATGTAGCGAAATTCCGCCGCGCTGATGAAGTAGTTGAAGTTCACGCGCGCCCAGCCCGGCTTTAGCGATGAATAGCCCTGCCCGACGATGTGTAGGAACTCCTTGCCGTTGTCCGGCCCCAGGCCGAGCAAGCTCCCACCATACGGCCCCGCACACGAGCACCCGCCACGCGCCTGGATCCCAAACAGGTCGTTTAGCAGCGCGATGACATAGTTGTGATGCAGATAGCGCACGCCATGGCGGACCATGAACGAGAGGATCGACAGCCGATGTGCGCTGGGACTGCCCAGCACGCGGATGTTCGGGTTTTGGCGCAGCGAGGCGATGGCGGTGCGGATCATCTTCGATTCCTGCGCATGGATCCTGTGCCCACCCACCTGCTCTTTCAATTGGAATACAAGCCCGCAGCGGATGGATTCTAGGATCGCTGGCGTCCCCGCCTCCTCGCGGTGCTCGACGTCGCTGCTGTAGAGCGCCTCGCCGCTGGTGACAAAGTCAACAGTGCCGCCGCCGGGCTGGGTGGGCACGGTGTTCTTTACCAGTGCCCTACGTACCACCAGTACCCCCGGCGTCCCCGGACCACCGATGAACTTATGCGGCGACAGAAACACCGCGTCTTTGTAGGCGAGCGCCCCGGCCTGGGCCGGATTCATCTCGATCGGGACATAGGGCCCGGCGGCAGCGTAATCCCAAAACGAGAGCGCGCCATGACGATGCAGGAGTTCGGCGATAACCTCCACGTCACTGGCGATGCCTGTGACGTTCGAAGCGGCGGAGAACGAGCCGATGCGCAGCGGTCGGTCGCGGTAGCGGACTAGCTCTTGCTCAAGCTGAGCCAGATCGATCCCCCCTTCGGCATCCAGCGGGATGACCACCACCTCGGCACTGCTGTGCCGCCACGGCAGGATGTTGCTGTGATGCTCATAGGGGCCGATGAAGATCACCGGGCGCTCGTGGTCGGGGATGTGCGAATCGAGCTTGTAGCGAGCGCTAAGATCCGGCGGCAGGCGCAGATTCAGGATGTCGATGAGCTTGTTGATCGCCCCCGTTGCTCCTGAGCCGACGAAGATGACGCAATAGTCCTCGTCGGCACCCAACGAGCGGGCGATGATGCTCCGCGCCTCATCACGAAAGTGAGTGGTTCGTCGACCGCTCTCGGAGGCCTCGGTGTGCGTGTTGGCGTAGTAAGGCATCACCTCGCTACGCAAGAAGTCTTCGATGAAGTCCAGGCTGCGCCCAGAGGCGGTGTAGTCGGCGTAGACCATCCGGCGCAGTCCGAATGGAGTCTGCAGCGCGAGATCGCGACCGATGATGGCGCTGCGGATGCGCTGAAACAGGTGCTCTTCATCGGGAGCCCGTGGGATCTCATCCACGCTCGGCAGCTGGCTGGCCGGGAGCTCATGCAGGGGAGCACCCGCCCGCCAGCCCTGCACTCCGAACACCGTGGCCAGGAGCGAGCCGATGTCGGCCAGCCCCTCGCCCGCGCCAAGCTGGGGAAGCACCCCGGCCAGGATCATCGCTTGCGTGCGCTGCATCGCAAGCAAGCACTCGTGCAAGAGCAGGCTGGACTCCGCCGAGAGGGCCGCTGCCATGTGTGGCTCAAGCATCCAGACTTCAACCGGACCGACCGCCATCGCCGAAAGCATGCGGAGCCGCGCAGGATCCAAGAACGAATCGATTCCGATCAGCGTGCCGGGATCCACCATCGCGAACTGGTAGCGCTGCTCTGGCGAGGGTTGCCACTCCATCCGGATGCGGCCCGACGTGGGCAGAAGCAGCGTCGTACTGCGCTCGCCCGGTCCGAACAGGGGCTGACCATCCGAGAACACTCGGCGTCCCATGGCCGACGCCAGTTCGGTGAGGCATTCCGGTGGTGCAGAAGCCAGCACTGGCAGACCTCGCAGCGCCTGTTCCAGGGAGAGCCCAGGGGCGCGCTCGGACGGCAGCGCCGCTTCAAAGGTCTCCCCATCGGCTGAACGCGAACCTGTAGCGGCATCACCACCGGGCGACAGCGCCAACCGCTCGGGCCGCGTGCTAGCCTCGGCAACCAGCAGCGCGCCCAGGCTCAAGGTGCGCTGGCTCTGCGCCTGCTCTGCGCCATGGAGAAGCCGGGAGTACGTCGCCGGGAAATGAGTGCGCGCGGCCAGCAGAGAAGCCTGCGGCAGCACCCACAGCAGGCAGTCCTCAAGCGCTGTGACCGTTTCATCGGTGCGCGCGCCGGGGAAGAAGGCCGCTACCAAGCCAAGCCCATCACCAGCCGAGACATCAAACGGTACGCCGACCACGGGGACCACGGAGAGTTTGCCCCGCTCGACCACGGCCAGATCTGTGGCTTCATCGCCGGCCTGCCAAAGGACCATGCCACGCGGTACGTGTCGCCGCTGCCACTTTTCTGCTTCGATCTCGGCCGCCGGTCGGGTGAATAGCGCTGCCAGCGACTGCGTACCTGGGAGGTGATCCATGGCTCCATCTCAGACAAGTCTGCGGCGAAGATATCATCGCGCAGGGGTGGGCTTCAATTCAGACCGCGTCGTTGGGCCCGGCTGTGAAAACGGACGGCTGTATCACCCCCTGCGCACAGCATGAAGAAACGTTTGATTTGGCCAGGGACCTTCCCATCGCCCGGGGCGCGAGCCACTGTTGCAGTGTCACCATCTTGAATGCCACGGCGCGTCGAAAATACCGACTCCTAGTAAACCCCTGCACCGTCAAAAATTCACTGGCCACCAAACCACATAATTCCGAACCGGATGACCCTGGACACATACTTTGTCGCAGTCATGAAGGGCTAGTGAATGCGATGAAGCAAGCGGCTCTCGATGGCGTGCTGGTGGTCAATGGACCCCATGGGGATCCGCTTCGCAATCCGGAGGTCGGGCGGTCGAGCGCTACATCGTCACCCAGCACCTTCCCAAAGCAGTACAGACGTTGTTTGAGTCGGCACTTCTTACGGACTAGTGACACGCAGTCGGTGCAGTCAGCTTGCGTGAGATCTGATGCCTGAATGTGTGCGTTATACATACTTGCCAGCCTGTTTCGTTTCCGATTTTCTGGGGCTGCTTTCGGACCTATTTCGCGAGATAATGAGGCCTTAGACACCAGCTTGCCGGGTCGGGCTAGCTAAGCGCAGGGTCCCCATCAAGGATACGACCATGTAGGCATGTCCCGGAGAGCTAGCGTCGTTCATACCACGGCACAGGGAGCTAATTTACATGATTGATAGAGGCATCCTTGACAGACTTGGAGAAGCTCGGAATCAAAAGGCCTTTGGTGGTGGCATGGCATCGAATGTCGTCCGATTTGATCTGCGACAAAAGGCGACTCGAACCGCGAGCCCTATTTTCGAGACAAAGCAACAAAAAAGCGGAGACGGAAACGATAACAACCAACAGGACGTTACATTTTATGCGCGAATGAATATGACAACTGCGAAGGCATTTTTTCAAATTATCGAATTTTATAGGTCAACAATTCATCGTATATACAATAAGAAATCATGGCTTACAGATACAACAATAAAGAAGATACAGGTTCCGCGTGTTGTCTTTGGAGTTGAAGCAGAGGAAGCAGAATACAGGCAATTATACCAATGGATCAGGCAGCTACACACAGATCGTCGAAAAGAGTTTAATACTGCAACATTCTCATCAATCACCATTTCCGAAGGAACCAGAGTAGTCGGCATACTAGAATATCTAATCTGCGATCAGCGGCAGATCTCCAGCATTTCTGCACACATCAAATCGCTAGCCGTGCTCCACGCACTGGACGTGGCAATCGGGATGGGCGATCGGCTCCAAAATCCCAATCCTGCCAACATCACCCTCAATCCCACCACGCAGCAGTTGGTGCTCATCGACGTTGACAGCTTCCTTCCGCCAATGAACTGTCACCCTAACATTGAAGCAGCCTGTCATTTGGACGAAAAATATTTTACTGACAATGGTACCATTCAGCGGAAGAATGAGAATCGGAATATCCACTGGGAGAACTGGGATCCATGTCCACCTCGGCTTCCTCTTCAAGGAAATTATGCAAAAAACATCAGCAAAGCGCTCAAGTCTGATTTGATGTGGTACATTTCAGGGCTTGAGGGTAGATTTAATGATATTAAGGATTCTGGACAATATCATGACAAGGCGATTTCAAACACCGGCAAACAAAACCTGAGTCTGTACTTGGGTGCTCTATCTGCTCAAACGCAGCTCTTCATCGAAACCGCCGTGATGGCCCTCAAATTGATAAAAGACCGAGTGACCGATAAGAAGGAGGTGTCCGGATTTAATGTGGAAGATGCGACCTGCTCTGCTCAGCGGCTGCATCAGCGCGTCAATGAGTGGCGATTTTAGCCTTAGACATCAGTACCGCATGAGCAGGGGGCATTCCCACTTACTTCGCGTGTTGTCGACTTACAGAGTTGCCGTGAAGGGTGGCTTGCAGGCGCCAAGGCAGCGGCTGGTCGAGGAGGAGATTCCAAGTGCCGCCGGGCTCTTTGAACAGAAAGTACATTCCTAACGCTCCTTTGCTCGGCGCCTTCAGGTAGAAGCGGTACAGATTCCCTGGATAAAGGATCTGGGTGCGCACGACCGAGCCATCGGGGGCATCGAGAAGCGCGACAATCTCACCGTACGACTGACCGGCCGTCTGACGGGTCTGGGTGTTGCGGACGATGAGATCCATAAGTCCCCCCGACTCGCCCACAGCGGCGCCACTTTGCTTCAGCTCGATATTGCGGATCACCATGTAAAGCGGAGCGCCACCGTTCATCTCGGAAGTGGTCAAGAGCTGCACACGCACATAGCCGGGAATACAGCCGCTGCTTGCTTGCACAGAAAGAAGGAACCCGCCGAGCAGTCCGCGCCAAACTCCCCTCCGCATGGTCTATCGTCCTCCGCTCACCGTGGGAGGTTGGAACATCGCAAACGGATCTTCGCTCAGCACAAACTTCACGGTAACGCTGCCTTTGGCATCCACAAGCTGTACCGGAATCAGGAAGGTTGCGATGTGATCGGTGGACAGCGTCCCGCGCCGAAGCAAGCGAAACATCGACCACGCGGACTTGGTTTCATCGATAGAGGAGTGCAGCCGCGCAGCGGAATTGGGAGTCGCGAGATCAATTCCTGCGGAGGCATTTTCCTGGTTCCACCAAGTTACCGGTAGCGGCCGTTCAGCGGGCATCTGGTTGTAACCAACTGCAGCGGCATTCCCAACGCTTAGGAAGGCTCGTGTCACGCTGTACGGACCGATGTTCCCTTGCAGAAGAAGCGGTTTTACTCGCAGTTCTAGCGCTTTGCGAGTCCCTTCCTTTGCATCCCAGAGCCTTCGTCCAAGCGTCTGCAAGTGATTGAGAATGGGCAGCATGTCTGGCGGCAACTTCACGGTACCGCCAGGGAGTCGTTTGGGCGTCACTCGTCCGTCGGGCTGTATCTGCACAAACGGAGCCAGATCGTCGCGAACAAAGCGCCACAGCGAGCCGTCTTTGGGATGAATGACCTCGAGGGCGGCAATGGGCACATCTTCTTGCGCGTCCCGATTGAATGGGAAATGGGAATACAGCGGCTTGACCTGTTCATCCCGAACTTTGACCCAGCGGCGAGCGACTGCATCCTCTACAACACTGCGGCCCAGACAGAGAGCTCGACGCATCGGCGCGAGGAATGGCCCCCGCAGTTCCGGCATGACTCCGGATTTGTCGAGCCAGCGCTGCGTTGCCAGAAGGGGAGAGGACTCCTCTTCCGCCAGCATCGCCAGGGCCACTCGTCCGATTCCTGTGACTGACTCCCTCAGCGGTAACTCGGTTCCCTTTTCGGGGGTGGTGGCGCTGTCAATCGCCCCCGCAAGCTGCGCGAGCAGACTCCGGTAGCCATCGAGATCTTGGTACACGCCGTCTTTGTTTGGGGTCGTCATCCGCAAAAGCGGTCGAAATGGCGCAAGCTGCTCGGCGAGCGGCGCTAGGTAGGGCCCGGACAGATCACCTAAGTTGGCATTGTCAGCAATTTTCCGCAGATGGGTCTGAAAGCCGGAGTCGGCCAGCATCATCTCGATCACTGCAGCATGCAGCGCGGATGCAGAGTCTGCGCGGACTCCAAAGGCAACAAAGGATGCGCGAAGCTTGTCACGATAGGCACGACCGTAGCTGCTCGTGCTCTCGAGCATGGACTTGGCGAGCCGCGCTTGTTCTTCGGGAGGCAGCCCGGCTTCCGTCACGACTTTGTCGAAAGACACCCTTGGGGGCTTCTCTTTCTGCTCGAAAGAAGTCTTGTTGTAGGGATCGATGAGCTCTACTGGAGAGGATGGTGTCCCACAGGGATTCCCAGAGCGATCCGAAGGGTCTCTTTCGCTGATTCCTGCCAAAAGTCGCTCGGCGGCGGCCCCCGGCCGATGACGGTGGCGGTGCTGATGAGCAGCCTTTGGGACTCCCAATCGTGATGACCCGGCGAGCTTGGATTTGGCCGATCCTCCACCGTGCCAGCAGTTGATCAGCATTTGCCGACGAATGTTGGTGAGTAGCTCTTCCCACTCGCGCTCGCTCACAGAGAGCGTCTTTTCTTTCAGATCGCGGGGCGAGACAAGCCGCACAGAGTACACTTTGCTTGGCGCGACCAGTGTAGGTACCTTGGCGACCAGCCCGCTGAGTTGGGTGAGGACATCCTCGGCACTTGGCTCGCTACAGTCCACGGGCTTCACTTCGCTCTTCAGTACGAGAGTGGCAATGTCGGAAAGTCCCTGCTTGTTCTGTTCGAGCCAGCGCTCGGTGCGAAGCGCAGTACCCAGTGGGCCCACCAGATCCGAGACATTTTCGCGGCACTCCTCCGCGAGCCCGGTCGCGATGTCGCGAAGCAGGCTGACATGTAGCAGTCTGTCGGTTGCTTGCAACACCGAGAGCAGCAGGGCCGCTTCGCGCTTCAGCGCATCGATGGAGTCAAGCACCGTGCGTGGCGGGCTGCTGCCCAGCATTGCGGAGTGCGTCGGACGGGACTGCGAGTGCCCGTGACGCCTACGTGTTGGCGTGCTTGGCTTGGCGGCAGGCTGCACCTTGGTGCTGATCGCCGCTTTGATGTGCTCGATGAACGCGAACCAGCCTGATTGACTGTTCAGCTGATCCTGCTGATTTGTCGAGGGTGGCTTGCGGTTTGCCTGGATCGCGCAGCCCGGCGCCACATCGACATAGCGCAGGAGCGTCTCTTCAGGAATCTCCAGGAGCGAGGCCCAAGTGGGCGGATCTTTGCGAATCAGGTCGCCCAGGGCATTGCTGCCGCTCGCATTCCAGGCCCCCAGGGCGTAGATCATCTTGGTGATCGCCGTCTCGGTACCGACGTGATCCTCAGGGACAAAGGACTGCTTCGCAATCGCAAGCTTCAGCGTCGCTGCGCCGTCTCTCGCCAGGGGCCGGTTGTTTTCCATCACTGGCTCTAGATACAGCCGTCGCACCGACTCGACGAACTGGGCGCGTGCCTGGTTTTTTTCGCTACGCAGGGTGCGCGGCAGCAGCGGCCAGTAGCGCTCAGCCTCAGCGACCGCTTGCAGGCTGGTAGCGGCCATATGGGCATTGCGCCACACCACCGGTGAGTCTCCGGGGCGACCACTGGCTTCCTTGGCTCTCGGGATGTTTTCGACCAGGCGAGCACAGTCGCTGGCGAGCCGCTGCACCGTCTGCCGATGGTTCAAGTACAGCGAGCCAAAGGACAGCGCAGCCACGGAAATGAGCAGCAGACACAGCACCGCATGCCAACTGGAGAGAACGTTCGAGGTCCGCAGCGCCAGCCACAAACCACGCAGCCCCCGAAAGTGCAGTGCCGGTGACAGCCTTGGTGGAATGACGCCAGCGACGACCAGTGGATTGGCGCGCTGAAGCTGCTGTGATTGCGGCACAAGATACAGCTTGTCGAGCTGGATGGCGGCCATGCTGCGAGGCGTGGTGTCTTCGCAGATACGTAGCAGCTCGACGAGCAGCGTCTCAACCGGCAGCAGAGCCTGCGGCGCCGTTGCCATGGCGTGAACCATCTGGTCGAAACCACCGGCTGGCAGCGTCGGCAGCGCAAACTTGAGCTGTCCCGCGTAGTGAAGAAAGCGCGTCGCCAGTGGCCCCGGTTCAGACGGCAAGGGCTGCGGCTCGCTTGGGTGCAGCAGGGAAACAGGCGGCTCACTTGGGCCCTTGGGGACGGACAGCCCGTCGAGATCCAGCACCAGCGGAACTCGTCGCTCGAAGAGAAGCTGGGCCAAGCTCTCGCTGCCCGACGGTGTCTGCGACGTAGCGTTGCGTACTTGAGCTGCCGTTGACACCTCGTCGAGGATTTCCAGATGGGTCACACAGACCCGAGTCAGGATCCGCGCCCCGCGCAAGCGACTCAGCAGCTTCAGCCGGGATGCCAGCCGAAGGGCAGAGGTTCGCAGCTCGGTCGGCGTGGCTCGGTGCAGTTGGGCAAGACTCAGCACAATCACCGCCAGCGGAGGACGGGTTCGGCACAGCGGCTTCCACAGGTGCGACAGGGCCAGTTTCGCCCCGATGGTGTTGTCGGACAGCAGCTCCGGCCCCAGCTCGTGAATCACGGCCCGGCGTCCCAGATGCAGCTTCAGCAGCGGATCGTCGGTGTAGCTCGGGAAGTCGTTGAGCTGCTGGCTCCTACAGTCTGCCTTGGCGTCGACAAGCGCGGTCTTCCCGGCGCCGGACTCCCCCATGAGCACGACCCATGGATAGCGACTCACCAGGGCTCGCGCCGCTGGAGGCTGTCGGTCCAGAAACGTCCGCCACACCGCGAGCAGCGAGTCCGCCAAGATTCGGCCCTGTGCCACGCGTGGTTTGGCCGACCGCTCACGCAGGTACTGCCAGAGCCGAAGCCCGACGAGGAATATCAGGACAATCCCGAGCAGCAGGACAATGAGCTGCCCGCCGCTCAGTCCCGAGCCGCTCGCAGCCACTGCTATGGGGAGTCCACCTGCTGTCATCCTGGCCTAATCGTCATCGAGAGAGCGCTTCCAGTTGGTCCTCGAGTTCATCCAGTGCGGCCCAGGCTGCGTTGAGGTCGATCGCAGCTCCAGCGGCAAAGAGCTCCCCGAGTTCATCGAGCATCGGCTGGACGGCGGCCTGCTTTGACCCCAACGCCTGCGAGATCTGATCGCGAAGCTCGACCGTCCGCAGCGAAAGCTCTGCCTCTGCCGCGTCTGGCTGCGGCGCCGTGTTCACCTGGCCCTGCATCGGCGGCAAAAGGGGCGGTTCGGTCTGCAGAGCAACCTCGGGCCACAGCCCACGCTGCCGTGCCAGGGCCAAGAGCTGCTGAATGGACGGTTTTCCGTCTGACATCTACCGCACCTCGGGGCTGCGATGGCGATGGTGCCGATGTGGGTGGCGCTTGGACTTGTGCGACGGTTCAGCGACTGAGCCCTCGGCATCGTTTTGGGCCAGGCCCAGCATCGACGCGTGGTCGACAGTCGTCCCGATCTCACCAGCCGCTGGTGGGGTCGGCAGGGCGGGCCGCGCGTCGCTTGACGGTGGGCTACTCGGCGGCGGCTCGCTGGGCGGTGCCGTGGTCATCGTCACAACCTGGGAAAACGGAAGGTTAGACAGCACCACCAATGCCAGTGGCATCGCCACGATCACCACAAACGTCGCAAGGTACAGCACCAGCGGCGCGATCAGTGGCCGATGGCCATCGGCGTCGATTGGATCTTTGACTCCCAAAGCCTTGCGCTCGGCTTGTCGATACTGCGAGGCGAGCCGCTCCTGCCGAGGATGCAGCCGAAGCCGCTCCTTCAGTCGGTCTTTGTAGGCAAGCACCTTGGCTGGCTCAGTAACGAAGCGACCGAGGAAGCCGTGGCCGATGCAGTAGAGCAGCACTTCGAGCAGCAGCGGTGAGGGCTGAACCTCCAGCAGCTTTTCATCGATGAGCTGGAAGAACTTCTCTCCACCGTCGGTCATTCCATATAGCTCAGCCTGCAGCAGCGGCCAGCTCTGACGAAGATTCTTGGGCAGTCGTCTCAAGACCAACTCATCACAGGTCAGGACCGGCGGCAGCAAGATCTCCTGCGCTTCGCCCGCTCCAAGCTCTGCGGAGAGCAGCTTGGCCAGTTGTCCCAGCTCGGTGCGAATCTGCTTGCGCAGTTCTGAGAGCCCCTCGGGGCTCGCCGTGGCAATGCCCGCAGCCAGCGCGTCGACTTTTTGCATCACCGAGCTGATGCAGTGCCAGACCTTCACATAGGTGAAGTGGTCGGCTTCGCTGGGATTTTTGGCCATCGTAGCTACTTTACCCTCTTTTTAGGCAAAGGGGGTAGAGAGCGGCAGGCGCAGAGCGTGATCTCCTGTGTCGATCTTGAGGTCCACCGAGCTGTCTTGATTCCAAGCGTCCAGCACGTCGAAGACGGCGCGCAGGAAGAGCCAGACCAGCGCCTCATCTTCACTTGATTCGATGCGCAGTCGCGCCCGATAGACATGTTGGGTGCCCGAGCCACGCAGCGCACTGTCCGGCGCGAGACTCGCGGTGAGCTGTTCGAGTCGCGACGGCATGGAGCGAAACCCAGCCGGGCCACCCGAGCCAATCAGCAAGATCATCAGCCAGCGCAGATCCGCATCACTGAGCGTCGGACGCATGCCCATCGACAGAATGCGCAGCAGCGCGCCCATTTCATTGCGAAGTGGGCTCTCCGTCTCGGCACGCACGCCACCGAGCAGCGACCACTGCACCCCATCCAGCACGCGTCCCGTCAGTTGGGGCCGGGGGCCGATGCCGTAACGGGCAACCAGCGCCGCGAGCCCTGGCTGATACCAAGTCGCATCGACCGACAGCCGCAGCGGTGACAGCAGCGCCAGCGGTGCTCGAATCACCAGATTGGGCCGTGGGCCAAGCGGCGTCAGCCGCTCCTCGATCTGAAAGCTGGGCAACGTATCGGCATCACTTGACGGCAGCCCCTGCAGCGTCGTCGACTCCGGCAGCGTACTTGTGCGCAGCGGAGAGAGCCCCGAATCGGTGACAGCAAACACCCCCCGGATCGAGTGCAGCGCAAAGCCCTTTTCGGGACTTGGATGACGCACCGGCAGCGCGTCTTGGGTGCCGTCACAGAGAAGCGGTACCGCCGCTTCGCGAACGAGATTGACGATGGGTACGACATGGAGCTGGAACAGATCAGAGGCGATTTCCTCTGTCGGCCAGTCGGGGCTTAGGTCCAGATAGACCTGGAAGCGCTGCCACGGCTTATTGCCACGCACCGGCGGGACCTCTAGGTTCAAAAACAGCTCTCGCTCGGGAAACTGAAACAGCGAGCGGACTCGCAACAAGGGATGGGTCGTTTCCGGCCCCCCCTCGGGACCCCCACTTCCCGACCCTCGCGCCGGTGGGAGCGTACTGCCATAGCTGACGGTGCAGGCGTCGCCCACCTGATGGTCGCTGAGTGGCGAGTCATAGACGACATGGGCGCGCACAAGGTGGGCCCGGAGCCCATACAAGAGCCGCGCCGATGCTGCATAGTCATCGGCGATGCGGGTATGCAGCCGGAGCAGACCTACCGGATCGGTGCGCCCGAACCGCGAAGAGAACTGGAAGGCAATTCGAAAAAACGCCCCGCCGGCATCACGCAGCAGAACTGCACTGTCGAGCCAACATGGCAGCAGCCGAAGATCTTCCAGGGTGCGAAAACTCGCCGAGAGTCCATCTGGAAACGGGATCCGAAGCTCGGTTCCCCGCGGCAGCAAGGTGGCCTCGGCACGGCGGGGCTCGACGACCGCTTGGGCCATTGCCATCGCAGGCAGGGTCAGCAGCAGCGGCTCAAACTGGTCGGCAAACAGCCGCAGCCACGTCGACTGCATGTTGTGGAGCAGCTGCTGCCGCGAGCGCACCGTGAAGTAGGCCACCGCCTCGAGCATTCGCCGTACATCGGGATCATCCCGTCGCACCGCGTGCTCGGGATTCCGCGCCGCCATCTGGACCCGAAACTCATCGAGGGCACGTAGCTCTAGCAAGAACTCGTCATAGAGCTGCGGATCAATGCGGGTCTTAGACTCCGACATAGTCCAATCTTATCCGATTTTTATCAGCCCGCCTCCGACAGAAATGATTGCGCCTTTGATGCTGTTCATGCCGGCGGTCTCGCACTTGAGCGTCGCCGCTGCCGAAAGCGAGATCATCGTCCCGGTCGCCTTGATCTGGCTCGCGCCGCTGATCTTCACATTGGTAGCCTGCACCGTCGCAGTGGCAGTCGCGGCCTTGAAGGTCGCGCCGCCACCGGTGGCCGTCAAGTCCCGATCTGCAGACAGCTTGATGCTCGGTGCAGACCCGGTCAGACTGCTTGACGCCTGCGTGGCCAGGTTTTTGTGGCTGGTCAGCCGCATATCACTGTCGCTGGTGAGCGACATCGTACTTTGACTCTGGTGTACGGATGTGCTCCGGGATTTGCAGGTAATCGTCTCGGCATCGAGCAAGAAGTTGTTGCACTGAATCGTCACGCCGGTCTGGGTTTGGGTGATGGTGCTCTTGGCTTGCCCGCCCTCCACGTCGAGAACCAGAGAGGTGCCATTTAGGCGGATGCTCTGCGTAATCTTGCTCTGATCATTGCGGATCACCACCGAGCCGCCCGCATTTTTGTCCAGTCGAATGGTCGACACCAGCGTGCTGTGCGGCTGCTTCTGCTCCTGCACTTCGATCATGAGGTGACCTTCGCCAATCTCAATCATCTGGGTGTCGACCGCGTTGGTCCGCGTGAGCCGCAGCACCGGTTTGTCCTCTTCGTACAGATGTCGCAGAGACGTTCCGTTTTGGGGCGTTTTCCCAACCAGCAGATGATTCCCTTGACTCTCTTTGGGAAGCCGCGCCTCTGGACGCCAATCTAGGTAGCGAACCAGCCACGCCCTCTGGAGATCGACCGCAACCAGCACCCGTGCATCCTTGTACGCCGGAAAGTAAAAATGACCGCTCGCCAGCATCGGTTGGAAATCGACCACAATCTGTTGGTTGGCAAACAGCGGAATCGCTACTTTGTAGGACTCTACCGACGTACTTGTGTCTTCGTAGATCTGATACGTTTCGTCACTCTTAGGTCCGATTTCACAGACCACCCGTCCTTCGAGAAGGCGGGGATATTTCGGCTGCACATACTGCAGCGCTGGTGGGGTCTGGTTGCTGTCGTGAATCAGCAGCGTGGTTGCCGTCAGATCAAAGGCCGCGCGATCCGATCCAAAGCCATCGTCCGTTTTTTGGGAGACGGCGTGTGCAGTGAGCCGAAACCAGCGGACGTGCGCGACTCCACCCGCAAAAGGAGGAGGCAGAACGGACCCTGCTGCCACAAATCGCGTGGTATCAGTGAGCCGAACAGAGGCCCCCGGACACAGCGGACTGGTGGGAAAGCGTCGCAAGGAAACCGCGAGACTGGGACCCTGCGCGAAGCTTAGCCGAGTCCGCTCAAGCTGTACCCGACTGTCTTGTTCGGCCAGCACAGGAGTCCGAACCAAATAGTCGGCATGCACTCCAGAGACCGCCCGATTTGCGACCGGAGGGGGAATTACTGTCGCCGCCGGACGCATCGCATCGGTGTTCAGCACCCGCACGGTCTGTCGCGGCAGCACTGGCAACTGGAGCTGGAGATCTAGTAGGTCATCAGGATGCAGCTCTGTCTGGGCTCCACTTGGCGGGCGAGCTCCCGAGATTCGGTATTTCCGCTGCGCATAGTCATAGACAAAAAATCCGCCGTTTGTATCGACGAGCCACAAAACAAAGTCATAGAAGCTGGCAGCCTGCGCCTCTGGTTCGTGTCCCAAAAATACGTGCGGTCGCTTGGCGGTCAGGACATTCCAGTCATAAATCAGCTGAATCTGGGTTCCCTTCTGGGCTTCGATGACGTCCTGCCAGGTCTTTCCGGTGTATAGCTCGCAGGGAAAGTGCTGCTGCCACAGTAGCTGCGCCGGATCTACAAAGCGGATCTGATAGCGACGCCAGCGGACCGCAGACGGACTCTGTTCGATGGTATGTTCCGAAAGGGCGCGCTCGCTGACCAAGCCATGCAGCTCCAGCGGAATCGCACCCTTCTGTGGGCTTTCCTCCACGACTGGGGTCTCGACCCGCAGCACGACTGAGATCAGGTCGTCCCCAACAAACGCCGGTCGAAGTGGGTCGACATTCGGACCGCCCAGTGCGGTGTCATCCACCAGCAAAAACGCTACATCAACGGAAAATCCATGACTCTGTAGGTCCAGATCGAGCGACTTGATCTGCCCGCCAGGAACGGAATAGCGCCGTCCTGCGATGGTCAAAGTCAGTGAGCACTTTAGGAGATCGCGTCCCGTAGATCCGTTCCTTGCAGCGGAGCCAGCTGGGCCCCAAAAAGGAGTCCCCCTCATCCCTGCATCCTGACATCAAGCAGAGAACCACCACTGGGACTACGGGACATACAGATCAGGATCCGCAAAGACTTCCCACTGGCCAGCTGTCCGGTCAGCACGAACTGGAGCGCGCCTTCAGGCGTTCGAGGCACCGTCGCTACCAAGGGAGAACCCAGGCGTGATTCGAAGCGAAGTACCTGTTCCTTGATCTGATCGCGAAGAATCAATAGCGAGGTCGATGTCTGTGGAAGCTGCCAAGGGTCGGGAAGTCCAAACTCGGGCACAAAGGATGCGAAACCGCTCTGGCTGCGAAGGATGTGGGTCAGGTTTCGGACAATGCTGTCGGCCTCAGCCGCGTCGAGGTCCGTGAATCGGGAAGGCGGATCTTCAAAGCGACGTAGAAACGTCATGCAAGGCATCCCTCGCTTAGGGGGTCGTGTAGTACAGCAGGACCCGGACTCCCGGACTGGACAGGAGTCCGCTGGCATAGAAACAGAGTCCCTGCGTTTTTAGCACATGGGACCACTCATCACCCAGGTGAAGCTCGTAGAACTCCATTCCTTCGATGAAGTAGCGACTCGATGGTGGATTGGGAATCGACTCGAAGGGAACACCACGCAGCGCCGCCCCATGAACCAGGTCCAACCGGTCTGGACAAGCAATTTTGACGGCATCCATCGGGATGCGCTCGTGTCGATGATTGCGACTGACCAGCAGATAGACCTTCTCGGCCCGGGACAGCTCATGGGGCCATGATGGCAAAAGGAATCGGCCATCTCGCAGCGTCAGCTCGACGTGTCTTCGCGGCGCAGTGAGCGCGATCAGGTTCCGTTCCAGATACTCAAAGAGTCGCTGGAAGTTTTCGGCGATGGCCTCATGCACATAGGGGAAGCAGGGCTGCTCCGGTTGCTTTTCGTGAAACGCACAGATCTCAAAATACAGACGGCGCAGCGCATCGAAGACGTAGTATGGATGGCGATACACACCGGTAGGAATCTCTGCCAGAAGCGAGCGGACCACGCAGACCTCGCGCAGGCAACCGCTCATCGTGCTCAGATAGCCGCCGCGCAGCAGGGTGTCCTTCATGTCATCCAGGAGCCGTCCCTGAAACTCCACCAATCGCTTTGCCAGCGTCTCTAGCTGCTGCTGCAGATAGGGACTTGGGCCTAGCTGCAAAAGTGGTGGACAGCTGCCTGGCCCAAGCACCCAGCGCCGATCCGGCTCGCACTGGAATTCCCCAAGAAGCAGCGTTTCGATCGAACGATCCAGAGACGGCTGCGTACTGAGTCGCAGCGATAACACCTGCCGACGCACGGTCTTGGGGTCCGAGGCATACAGTGGATTCCCTAGAGCTGACGCTGGCTCATCCAGCACGTGGAGATAGACCTTCACTTTCGGAAGACCAGAGGCCTTTAGCGACAGTCCTTCCAGCGTTCCCGAGCCCGGTACATGGATCAAAAGACCACTCGGTAGAACGGCTGTCAGCGATTGGATCTGGAGCTGTCCTTGCTCCAGCGCCTGCTCGTGCCAAATTAGCTCTGCGATTCCGAAACCCGGAACCCCAGTCACCGCAGCTCGGGCCCGCAGCTCGGCCAAAACGGATGAATGAAGGGTACTAAAGTGCTCGGGCAGAAGAATCTGCCCGAGTTCCCAGCGGACGGGAGCGAGCTTGTACGTCGCCATGGTTCAACACGCAAGGCCCAGCAATCCTATATGAGTCATTTCACATAACTCATATTAGGCGCTGGTGAGGCCCCACTGCTTGACGACGTTTTGCTGATTTGCGGTGGCGAGCGTCAGCGTCTGCGCCGTCTGTTGCGGCTTGATGCCAAGCGAGAACGAGTAATTGATCGGTGACTGAACCTCCGTCGAGGCCTCATCGGCCACCCTGAGCGTCAGATCCTCACCCACTTTTTCTAGCAGGCCCAGCATCTCGGTGTCGCCGCAGTGAAAGCACATATAGTAGGTCTTGGCGACAGGATCGTAGTTATAGACATTGTACTTGAACTTTACCTCCACGTTGGCCAAGTCCAGGTACGTCAGCATCGACACTTGGTTGCGGTTTGGCGCCGAGATCTGTCCCGAAAAGTAGATCGCGTCGGTGACGCCGATCTCCCAGGCCGCAGAGCTTAGCACCGAAAACACCACCAGATCGGTCGTCGGATTGAGCGGATCTTTGCACTTGATGTCCGAGGTGAGCGCCTTGCCGTTGAGCGACAGCGACGTCACAAAGCCAACCGGGACATTCTTATCCTTGCGGAAGTTGAAGCCCTGGTCGACGTTCAAGTTGAGCGAAAACTGTGGCATCTTGTTCTCCTAACCCAAAAAAGAGCAGACTTGCCGAGTCCCAGGACCTACGCCTTCGATCCGAGCCGTGACTCGAGACGCAGCTCGACGTTCATGCCCTCAAACTGGATGTGAGGAAGCACAGCAACCGTGCAGTCGTACCAGCCGATCTCGCCAGCCCGGGCCTTTACTTCGACGCTGACTGCCTTGAAAGGGTAGTAGCGCAGGGTCAAGTTGTCTGGATCGATGACAGTCGTCACATACTGGCCTAGCCACGAGTTGATGGTCCTCTGCACGTAGCCAGCATCGGCAGTGGTTCCAATGTTGTCGCGCATGATGCTCTTGATGTAGTGAGCAATGCGTGTGATCGAAAAGGTGTACGCGAGGTTGGTCACCAGACTGGCGTTCTCGGCGTCGTTGCGATCCTTGAAGCGCTGCACCAACTTGATCGACTGCGTGCTAAAGAAGGCGGCCTCGGCGGTCTCCTTGCGGTAGATGAGAGGAATGAAGCCACTCTCTGCAAACTCCAGCTCGCGGTAGTCCGGAATGCAGATCTCCACCGGCAGTCGAGACTCCGTGGTTGGAACGATGTCAGGCCCTGTCGCTTTGCCTCGCACCGGATAGGTGTCCACCGCAAGTCCATCGACCAGTCCGCCACCACGCGGACCGCGGAGATACTGACACCAGCCCGACGTCTCAAAGGAGCGGGCCAGGTTGCGTGCCAAAAGGATCGCGGTGTTCCCCCACAGGTACTTTTCTTTGGTGCCGTAGGAGTCCTCTGTGAAGTTGAGGGTACGGCAGGGATTGGTCTCTGGATGCCAAGGCAGACGCAGTACGTACCGCGGGAACGTGAGACCAATGTAGGCAGCTGCGTCCGTCTCACGGAACTTGTGCCAGCGACCGAAGCGAGGTGCGCTGAGCAGAGTCCGCAAATCCTTAACCGCCTCGACCTGCTCCGCTTTCTCATAGCCAAAGAACTGTGGCGAGACTGCGGCCAGAAACGGCGCATGGGCAGCATTGGCAATCTTACCCATGCTCTGCAGCCAGGCGATATCGTCCGGCGTGTTGGAGAACTCAAACAGACCAATCAGTGCGCCGAAAGGACGACCACCGTATTGGTCATATTCTTGAATGTAAACCTTGTTAAAGAACGCGCTATTGAATATCGAGCTTGAGTTGTTCTCGAAATCTTCGCGCAGATCTTCTTTGCTTGCGTTCAACATGTCGATGCAAATGTTTGCACCGAAGTTGGTGTGAGAGGCCAAATCCTCCAAGCCGCGCCACACCGCCTCCAGCTCTTGGAACTTGGGGTGGTGGAGAATCTCATTGATCTGAGCGGCGAGAAGTGCATCGATCTGCGACAATAGGACCTGTACTTTGCCTTTGTCGTATCGTTTCTTGGTTGGCTCTGCATCAGCGAATTCGCTGGCAATCGTCTCTGGATAGTTGTGAACGAGTGCCGCCAACGCGTTGACAAAACGAATATTCGCGTCTTCTTGATCTTTGGTCTCAGCAAGCTTGGAAAACTTGTCGGAAATCAGAAGCTTCTGCGCTTTGGCGCGATCTTCGGCGCTCGCTCGATTGTCAAACGACTGCTGAAGGCGCGCCAGCTTGGAAGTGGTTATTTCGGTTGTTGCTGCCATGGTGCGCTTCCTCTACTTCGATCCGGGTTTGAGCGTTTTTTCTGCAGAGTCACCGCTGGAAGGTTGGCTGTCTGGCAGCTTGAGGGCGACGAATGGCTCTAGCTCCTTGCGCAGCGATGCCAAGGCATCCTTATCGGCAAAGATCTGCTGCACTTCTTTGCGCAGGCCACTCTGGTTGTCGATTTGACCTTGAAGCTCTTGAATCATTTGGCGCATCAGCAGTAGCGCCTTCAGCTGTGGCACATGCTTGACAATTTCGTCTGGAGTGAACGAGCGCATGCCGGTCATCGGGAGATCGATATTGAGCGTACCTGTGCCATGAATTCGATTTGGAATATCATTAAGCGGCAACGAGAAATTCAAATCATTCATCACGTTGCCGAGATTATTTCCAGTGATAGAATGGAGCTTTCGGTTATCGAGGTCTTTGTCTTTTTCTGCCTGTTGTCCTGCAGAAAAATCTCCAATCACCATCATGCGGAACGGCAGATTAATCTTCTGCACAACCCCATTTACGGTTGTTTTATACGTCAGCGTAAGTCGGGAGCGCGGGAGATCATTTTGAATTGCCACAGCTGCGGTCCTTTCTGCGCAGTCAGGGGCGATCCAAAAAGTAGACACAACCCAGGGTTGTCATCGGCCATCTAGTCAAGATGAAGATGACTACCCCACGCTACGATTGGACAGATGAGCTAGACCGCGCTGGTGCTTGAGATTTTGGTCAAATTGCGGATTGGCAGTCAATCAGTTCCGATTCTGGCAACAGTATCAACTAGATACAGACAGCCAATTTTACAAGTCCCGAGAATCAGTGTACCCGCTGAACAGCAACACTCGTTGAGAGGATTGCGATGCAATGAGGGAATGCTCGGGGGGACTTGGTTGCGAGACCGCTCGACTGAGTGGCTCGTGGCCCAAGAAGCCATCGGGTTTGCGATGGCTGCTCGACAAACGCGCCAGGGCGTCGCGTCCGGTGAAAGCCATCCACAGCTGCAGATACAGTGCTGACTCTCGGAGTAACGGCAGAATGAATTGCTGGAGCCGTCGGGCCCCTTCCTGGGTCCACGGTCTGCCGGTGAGAGACTCCGCCTCCTCGCAGTACAGAGTTACCGTGAGGGCACTGTGCGAAAGACGAACCTGTCCTCCCAGCGCTCGACTCTCCCCAAGGGCCGTGGTGCCGATGATCACCTGATCGGTCGCCAGCGGCAGCTCCGAGGTCGCGCGCTCGACCGAAAGGCCAAGCTCAGGGAAAACCCGCTGGAAGAGCCAGTGCAGCGTGCGTGGGCTCTGCGGAGCCAGTAGCCGGAGCAGCAGTCCCTTGGCGTGTTCCCAGTCAGACACGGTACGGCGGTCGCGCTCGGGATACTCCGATCGCGCTCGTTCGCGGAGCAGTGGATGGTCAATCAAATACAACACCGCCAACAGGGCCTCGGTGTTGTGACCGCCTCGTTCGAGGACCGAGAAAAAGTACGATGGGAGCGGACTCTGTGCAGCAAGCAGCCCAATATTCAGCGTGACGACGGCACGACGTGGATCGCCAAGAAACTCGACGGAGTAAACGAGGTACGCTTGGTGACTATGGCTGAGGTGGCTGCGAAAGATGACTTCTTCAGCGCGAAGACCGACCGCTTGGAGTGCGTCGAGCAGTGCTGGCAGTGTGAACTCATGGGCGCGACGGACCATGGTCGCCATCAGCGTCTGTTCGGGACTTTCCGGTGGTGTAGCTGGCCCTGGCGCGCGGGGCTGGCTAGGGGGAGGCTTGCTCATTCTCCGTCCATCTCGTCGTCTACAGGTCGGGGATCATCACCGAAGTTGCTTACGCTGGGGTGAGCGGCGCTGACGAATCCGTCGGGGTCAGCTCGGAAAAGCTTGACGAGCGTCTGGAACCGGAGTGAGTCGCGCTGGGCCAAGTACGGCTCTAGCTCGGCGCAAGAATCCGCAAGCTGACGCAGAAAGGGAGTCACCAGTTTGGGTAGATAGATGCTCGGATCGAAGCGTTTTAGCTCGCGCCGCAGCTCGGCTCCAAGCACGGCGGCATGAAGGTGATTCCCTTGCGCCAAGAGAGAGCCGAAACGCTGCAGATTGGTTGCGAGTCTCAACAGCGCATCTGAAGCATAGAGCGTATCATCCGTAGCAAAGCCCGGGAGCCCAGACCGGTGGCCCATCGCTTTTGACAAGCGAAGGGGGCGCTCCGGTTCAAGGTCGGCAGGCAATGGATGCGCGGTGACCTCGGGCTCAAGCTCCAGATTCTCAGCGGGGCGATCGAGCAGTTGTGAGGTGGGCGCCGACGGCGGCGGTGTCGAGTTAACGAAGCTGCCGCTGGGTGGAGTTTCCGTCCTACCATCACCCTGGCTGGATCTCTGATGATGCATCTTCTGGAGCAGCTCCGTCAGACGGCGCAGAGGTTGGGGCGACTTGGCGCGCGGTGTCAGCTCTGCCACAACCGGCAAGAGCCGCTCTGCCGTCGTAAACATCGCGTCGAGGTGACCTTCGGCCAGGGCTTGTTCCCACGCCTCTCGTTGTCCATCACCCAGCTTTTCGGACAGCTCCAGTTGGCGAACCACATGCGTCAAAAACCAGTGCAGCCCTGTGTCGAGCAGAACCTCCCGCCGGCGCTCGGGGGTGAACACGAGCCGCTGCTTGGTCAAGGCGATCATCGTCGCGCGAAGGAGCAGATCTAGCGATGCCGGACCGCGCGCAAGCAGCGCTCCGAGCAGCAGATAGCCTAGGAATCGTGCGTCGTAAACACCGCTTGCGAAGACCTCCTCTGCAATCTGAGCAGCCCGCAGGTACTCGCCACGAACCGTCGCTGCGCTGGCTGCTTCCAGTCGCAGATCATCCGGCTCCAGCTCTGTGCCGGATGACGGAGGTGGCTGCTCCTCGATCAGTCTTTCAATGAAGTCCATGGGCCCCCTCCTCCTGCCACTCCCTTCAACTTTTGCAGGGCCGTTCTGACGTTGGTAAGGGCCCTGAACAGCGGACTTCGGGCCTTGTGGAATAGATCGCTCCCGGTGTACTGTCCGCGCACCCAATCAGTATCGATCGGGGCGGTTGGGCAGCCACCGAGTCGTCTCGGATAGAGCGCAAAAGCCTCCACTTGATTGGGCCGCGCACCTGGACCCAGCTCGCGATCGATGATTGCGTAGCACAGCTCACGCTGGACACGTTCGACCGGCTCACTTCCTGTGAACAGCACAACGACCACCAGCGCCTGTCCGGCACCGCCTGCGCCGGCCAACTCCACCACCGCCACCCCGGACAGCCATGACAGCTCCCGTGAGCGCTCAAGCACCTCGATGACTTGTTGGCTCGGATAGGACCAGCCGGATCGTCTTGGCAACGCAGAGCCGCCGTACATGTAACCATCGTCGGTGCGCAGCAGCAGCGCTTCGCCCGGCGAGCGGCTTGGCTCTCCGTCCTCCGATTGGAGGAGCAGCCTCCCCACATCTGTGACTGCCGGTGCTTCTCCCGTAAGCTCGGCAAGAAAGTGCCGACAGCCAGGCGCTGGCCAGACAATGGGATGGGGGAGACATCGACGAGGAATCGAGACCAGGACTGCCCCGCCATTTGCCGCATCCCACAGCAGATTTGCGGATGGCACGGACGAGAGACGTAGCTGATCATCGGCCCGCTGCCAGCGTGCAAGGTCCAGACCCTCTTGCGGGTCGCGAAACCAGCAGCCCCAGGACACAGGGCCGCCCCCCGCATCAAGCAGCGCATCACGCACCGACTGCGTCAGGATCACGGCGCGAGGCTTCCCGGTTCTCAGGGGAGAAGCATCCTTGTGCATCGCTTCGACCGAAAGATCCACAACCCCAGCCCCGCACAGGAGCGCGGATAGGTAGGTGCATGGAACATACTGTGGGTTGCTTGGCGCGGCGAGTACATCACCGGGTCTCAAACCGAAGACAAGTAGCCCATCGCGCAGCGCCGAAGCGTAGGCTTGCGCCGCCGATACTGTCTTGAGCGAGTCGGTCGCATGAAGCGGTGACGCAATGAGGAGGACAGGAGACTTGGGTGCATAGGTCGCTGGCTGCGGACGCAATCCGGCTTTGGACAGCAGTTCTGGCGACAGCACGAGTGGTTTGCGCTCTAGCAAACCTCGCAGCGCGGTATACGGAGAGCAGGTCACCACCCGCTCTGCGCCACTCAATTCTATCAGCCGCTCCACATAGGTGTTCCCGATTGGCAAAATCGGAACCGCCACACCTCCGACTGCAAGCGTCGCCAGCACTCCCACAAGCAACGGGCCTCCGCTCGGCAGAACCAGCGCGAGTCGCTCTCCGGCCTGCATTCCCGACGCGACAAGGACTGCGGCCAAGGCACCTGCCTGCGCATCAAGCTGCGCAAGACTCATCGACTGCCAGCCTAGCTCTGGTTCAAACCATCTGATCGCTTCTCTGAAAGCGGCCAGGCTGCGATCTGGACGATGTAGGTATCGGGTCAGCAAGTCGGAATAAAAGTCGATCCCCAGGTCAAGCTGACTCTTGGCGGGTCCTCCCAGGGCCTGCTCGGATTCTTGCTGAAGCGCTACGAAAAACTCACTCGGTCGCTGCCAGCTTTCGGAAGCCCAGGCTGGCTCAGGCCAAGGCGGCTCTCTGCTAGCCCTGCGGACACCAGAAGGTGTACTGTATGAGCGCAGCAGATCCGTAAAGAGAGCCATAGGTTAGAGCATACAACAAGAACTCCGCCCGCTCTCGCGGGGCGGAATGCAAGCGGTCCGGCGCAGGTGGGGATTTCGCGTACAAGGAGGGATGTTCGTCATGGGTATGGCAGTCTGCGGTGGTGCGTCCTTGGTCTGTGATCGCGGACTCACTCCGTCCACTTTGGTAGTCATTCGCCCGAGCAACTTCAGCGGCATCGGAATGGCTGCCAACATCCGAGATCACTGGCCGCTCGTGAACATCTGGCCGTTCGGACTTTGTCGCTCGCTTGGGAATCCAGCTGTCGCCGCTGCCACCGCACTTACCGGAGTACTGACTCCTATGCCGTGCCAGCCTGCGACACTCCTTCCGTGGTCTTTCCGCCGGTCAGGGGTTCTGATTGCTGGCCAGATCGGACTAGACAGCCAAAGTCAGCTGATCTGCAGCCATGGTGGTGTCGTTCGCATCATGAATCCAGGACAGCGACGAGAAATATTCCTTTAGGAGTGGTTCAAGGGTGTCCTTATGTCCATCG
>CALMML010000096.1 GCA_937868485.1 uncultured Myxococcales bacterium
CGACAAGCTGCGTCGCGATGCCCGCGTGATCGGTGCCGGGCAGCCACAGCGCGTTGTAGCCCTGCATTCGGCGCCAGCGCGTCAGCACATCTTGAACGACATACATCGCGTGTCCCATGTGCAGCGAACCGGTGACGTTCGGCGGCGGGATGACGATGGTAAACGGGGTCTTGGGCGTCGTTGCCGAGGCGTGGAAGTAGCCTTGTTCTTCCCACACCTTGTACCACTTCGATTCGACTTGAGCCGGGTCGTAGGCCTTGGCCAGCGAGACTTCCTTCATCACGAGCTTCCTTCGAGGAGAACTGGTAGGGAACCAGCGCGGCCTTCTTATCACACGGGGCCCTCGTCTGCGGCAACTTTTCCCTAACAGAAGTGAAACCGACGTGGACAAAGCTCCGACTCGACGAGATGGCCTGCGCTATGATGAATCGTTAGGTCGCCAAAACTCGATGACGCGCATCCTTTCCTCTCTTCGTTTGTCCGTCGGAAATGCTCTTACGTTCCGTCGTCGGCTGCTTCAGGTTGGGCTCTTGTCGGTGCTGGTTGGGCTGCCTCAGAAGCAGGCGCCAGCACAGAACAAGGCTGCGGTGCAAAGTCCGCCTGCGAACACTGCAAGTCCGACGGTGGCAACGACGGAAGCGCCAGATGCTTCGCCGCTGCTCGTCGCGCTTCGTCAGGAGCTGGATCGCTCGATGAAGCGACTGCGACTGAAAGGCTACGAAGCGCCGTACTTCATCAGCTACACGCTGCGCGACATCGAGGAAGCCGAGGTCATTGGCAAAAACGGTGCGGTCTACGGCAAAGCGCGCGATCGTCGTCGGGTGCTTCACGTCGAAGTTCGCGTCGGCAGCTATGAACTCGACAACACATCAGCGGGAGAGTCCGAGGGTGATGCCGATCTGGCGCTGAGCCTTTCGGAAGTGTCCAAAGACGCACCGCTCGACGACAACCTGGAAGCGCTGCGCGGATCGCTGTGGCTTTTGACCGATCAAAAGTACAAAGCCGCGCTGGCGGCGTATGCGCGCAAGCGTGCCCGAGGCGTGCGCGACGTGGAACCCGAAGACAAGCTGCCGAGCTTTTCCAAAGAAAAGCCGAGCAAGTTCGTCGGAGAGCAACCTCGCTTCGACGTGAACTTGGATCAGATGTCTGAGTCGGTGCGGGTGGCCGGTGCGCGGCTGAAGCAAGCGCCGGTTCTCGACGGAGAAGTCAAGCTAAACGCCGATCGCGTCAGCCGCTATTTTGTCAGCAGCGAAGGCGCGGAAACCGTCGAGCATCGGACGATCTTCGCGGCGCACGTCTCGGCGGAAGCGCGTGCCAAAGACGGCATGCCGCTGACAAATGCGCGCGACTTTTATGGTCGATCAGCAGAGCAGTTACCGACGGCACAAGCACTGGCTTCGGCGGTCGATGGGTTGGTGCGTGATCTGGCGCTTCTTTCGGCGGCTCCGGCGGCGGATCCCTACAACGGTCCGGCGATCCTGATGGAAGAAGCGGCGGGCGTGTTCTTCCACGAGACGATCGGACACCGGCTCGAAGGAGAGCGTCAGGTGAGCGAGCAAGAAGGCCGCACCTTCAAGGGCCAGATTGGCCACAAAGTGCTGCCGACGTTTCTGTCGGTGCTCGACGATCCGACGCTACAGACGGCGGTGGGCGGGACTGCGCTCAATGGCTTTTATCGCTTCGACGACGAAGGTGTGCCTGCGCGTCCGGTGACGCTGATCGAAAAAGGTGTGCTGCGCGATTACCTCAAGTCGCGGACGCCGGTGCTCGGGTCGCTGCGATCCAACGGTCACGGTCGCGCCGAGGGAACGAGCGATCCGATCGGACGAATGGCGAACCTGCTGGTGCGGGCTGAAAAGACGGTGCCGCTCGCGGAGCTAAAGGCGCAGCTTCTGGAAGAAGTCCGTCGGCAAGGCAAGCCGTACGGGCTCATCATTCGGGACATCCTCGGGGGCTCGACGAACACGATGAACTTCGGCAGCCAGACGTTTCGCGGCCAGCCGACGATGGTCTATCGCGTCGATGCCAAGACCGGCGAAGAGACCTTGGTGCGCGGCGTCGAGATGGTGGGAACTCCGCTGTCGAGTGTGGCCAAGATTGTCTCTGCGTCGGACACCGTCGGTGTGTTTAATGGATATTGTGGCGCCGAGAGTGGAATGGCGCCTGTCTCGACGGTGGCTCCGGCTGTGCTGTTTACCGAAATTGAGCTTCAGCGCGCCCAACATGTCTCCGAGCGTCCACCGATCTTGCCGCCGCCGTGGCGCGACGACGCAACGCCTTCTCGCAAGTGAGCATCCTGATGACGACTGCCAGCCCTGTGACGTTTGAACAAGATTCCAACCAGACCTGTGCCGATCTGCTGCGCTTTATCGACGCGTCACCGACGCCATATCACGCGGTGGCAGAGAGCGCTGCCAGGCTTGCGGCCATTGGCTTTGCCCACGTCTCGCTGGCGACGGACTTTGCTGCGCTGTCTCCGGGGGGATACTTTGCGACGGCCAGCGACGGAACGATTGTGGCGTTTGTACGTCCTCGGCGAGCGGTGACGGGCTTTCGCATCATTGGTGCCCACACCGACAGTCCGAACCTGCGACTGAAGCCGCGTGCGCTGTATGAAAAAGTCGGCTACCTACAGCTTGGCGTCGAGGTCTACGGCGGTGTGCTGCTCAATAGCTGGCTCGATCGCGATCTGCGCTTGGCCGGGCGAGCTGTGGTGCGCGACGACGATGGACGCCTGAAATCGCGGCTTGTCTCGCTTGCGGAGCCGATCGTGCGCGTGCCGCAGCTGGCGATTCATCTCGATCGCGACGTTCACGAAAAGGGACTGACGCTGAATCGGCAAGAACACATGGTGCCGATCCTTGGGCTGGCCGACGCGAAAAAGCCAAAAGCGACGGACTCGCAGCTGATTCAAGAGCTGTGCGCGCAGCAGTTGGGACTCAGTCCAAAACAAATCGTGAGCTGGGAGCTGCATCTGCACGACAGCACTCCGTCGGTGCGCGCCGGTCTATCGAAGGAACTGGTGTTTGCGCCACGGCTCGACAACCTGGGGATGTGTCATGCGGCGCTGTCGGCGCTGCTGCGAACGCATGCCGTCGACGATGACAGCGGCGTGGTTTCGGTGGTTGCGCTGTTCGATCACGAAGAAGTCGGCTCGTCGAGCGATCACGGTGCGCAGTCGGCGCTGCTGCCGCAAGTGCTCGAGCGCTTGGTGCTTTCGACGGGCGGCACTCGCGAGACGTATCATCAGGCGCTGGCTCGATCGCTGTGTGCGTCGACGGATATGTCGCATGCGGTGCATCCCAACTACGTCGATCGGCATGAAGCGAATCATCGACCGCTGCTCAACGGGGGGCCGGTCATCAAGTACAACTCGCAGCAGCGCTACGCAACGTCGCTTCCGACGGCAGCGCTGATGATGGCGCTGGGTCAAAAAGCAGGCATCGAGCTTCAGCAGTACGTACATCGCACCGATCTGCCGTGTGGCAGCACGATCGGTCCGATTGTGTCGACGCTGCTCGGGATTCCGACGGTGGACTTGGGCAATCCGATGCTCAGCATGCACTCGGCGCGTGAGCTGTGCGGTGCGGCGGATCCCGAGCTGATGTCGCGGCTGCTCGCGCACTTTTTGGTCAGTCGCGAGCTTGTCGACGCTGCGCGTTAGAACAAGCGAGGATCGAGCGACGGGAACAGGTTGTCGCGTGCTTCACAGTCGGTGACAAACGCTTCATCGATGTTTCCGGCGTCGATTCCGTCGACCAAGCGATTGAAGCGCTGTAGGTGAGCCCGAACGCGCGTCTCTGCGTACGAGACGGCAGTTCCGGTCTTCATGATGAACGCCCAGTCGGAAGACTGCGCAAGCAGCAGCTCTCGGCCCGCTTGGGTGAGTGCGCGCTCAAGCAGCGTCGGTGCCGCGCTGGGATCTTTGCTGCCCAGGCGTGACACCAGCTCGTGCAGCTTCGTCTCAGCGTGATGGATGTGACGGTAAATCCAGTCGTTGCTGTGATCGAGCCACACCGCCGAGTAACCGCCTTCGCCCCACGACGATGGAGCAGGCTCGCAGACAGCGTTCACCGGATGGTTTACGAGATAGTCCGACGCGGTCTGAAGCTGCACTTCGCTACCGGGCAGGCTACACAGCCTCAGCACTTCGCCAAGGAACGTCGGTCCTTCGAACCACCAGTGGCCAAACAGCTCGGCGTCATACGGCGAGACAATCACGGGACGACGATCCATGCGCTGTGACAGCCACGCGATCTGGGACACTCGCTTTTCGACGAAGTCACGCGCATGCTCTCGGGCTCTGATGCGCGCAGCCTCGGGAGAATAGAGCGCTTTGTCCTGCAAGTCGACGCGCGGCCCGGTCACGCGATGATATTTGTAGCCGGTGTGAACGCGGATTCCGTCGGGATGAATGTACGGACCGATCTCGGACAGCGGACGATCGAAGCCGATGTCTCGATAGAAATCGCGATAGACACCGTCGGCGGGATAGCCTTCCGTCGAAGACCAGACTTGCTTCGACGACATCAGATCGCGACCAAACGCAGCGACGCCCGCGCGCGTAAAGATCGGTGCATGCAGTCCGAGCGGCGGCCTGGGACGGGCATACGTCAGACCGTGCGCATCGAGGAAGAAGTAGCGCAGATCCAGCTCCGCCAAGAGCTGATCCAGGCCGTCGACGTAGCCACACTCGGGCAGCCAGATGCCGCGCGGATAGCGACCGAAGCACTCGCGATGGTGACGCACCGCAATGAGCAGCTGCGCTCGTCGAGCCGACGGTTCACGCACCACCGGAAGATAAGCATGCGTCGCGCAGGTCGTGATGATCTCCAGCACGCCACGCTCTTGCTGCTCGGCAAATGCTCCGACGATGTCACCGTCGATTGCGCGATACAGCGTCCGCAGCTCGGTAAAGCGCGACAGATAGAAGCGAACCAGCTCGGTCTGCGTCGGGTTGCTCTGCGCCCGCGTTAGCTCTTCTTCACCGAGCCGTAGCAGTCGGTCCAGATACGCGCGATAGCGCTCGCTGAGCAGCTTGTCGCGCAGCATCGAGCACAGCGTCGGTGAAAGCGACAGCGTCAGCCGAGGCGACGGACCTTTTTCGGGCACTTGCAGCTGACGTAGCTCGACGATCAGCGGCAGATACGTGGCGGTGATGGCCTCGTACAGCCAGTTTTCTTCGAGGTGATACGGATTTTCGGGGTGCCGCACATAAGGCAGGTGCGCGTGCAGAAGCAGGAGCAAGTCACCCCTCGCACTGGCCGACATCACAGCCCTCCGCTCTTTGCTGGGGGTCGGTTGCCGCTGCTGGCTGCGCCAGTCGGTGCGTCGACGATCCACTCGGACTCAGAAACTGGCAGCTGACTGGCTTGCGGTGCGCTGCCGGTGCGCCAGGGCAGGGCGCGCTCTTTGTACGGTCGCTCTGGACGCGAAATGATGATGTGTTCGCGCTGTTTTCCGTCGAGCTGTCCCGGCTGAACGTGCGCCCATTCCACCGCTGTTTCCGGCGATGGCTGCGTCGGAGGAAGCCGAAGCGGCTGCGACTGCGCAATCGGAGAAAACAGACCTTCCGACGTCAGCAGTCCAACCGCCGCTCGTAGATGGGCTCCCGCGCGAGGCGACTCTAGGTATTTTTTTCCGTGACGGGTGTGAAGGTGCAGATCGCGAATCTCGCGGTGCTCTTTGCCGCTCTGGGCGGTCTGCGTCGTGACGAAGACCCGAAGCACCAGCTTTCCATCGCCATCACCGAGCCCAAGCTGACGCTGCGCCGTCCCATAACCCGCGTCGGTGACTTCCCAATAAATGAAGTACCAGTGCGGATCTTTGGGCAGGATCTCTACCTCGTCGCGACCGTACGTCTCGGGCAGATCACCGTCGACAGAGCGCTCATGGCCCAGATTCCGTTTGGACTTGGCTGGCTCATCGACAGACGCGAGGGCTGGCTGATCTGCGGCGGCATCCGCTGCAGTCGAAGCCTTCAACGCGTGTGTCTCCGTGTCTTTGCTGGAAACCATGGCAACTCCATCTCCGCCGCTTGGGCCTTTGTGTCGCCCGGCCTAGCGTCGTTCCCCTGTAAGCTGTCTGACGGTGGCGATGTCGCTTCGGATCTGCGCAACCAGCTCCGCCACCGACGGAAACTTCCGCTCATCACGCAGCCGGGCCACAAAGCACAGTCGCAGCTCTCGATCGTACAGCGACGGTAGCTCGATGCCATCAGCAACCAGCAAATGCGCTTCCACCGATAGGGGAGGCACGGTGCCAACAGCGGGGCCCTGGAACGTTGGATTATATCCAACGTTGACAGCGGCAGGGTGGCTCGCTTCAACCGTCGAAACTCCCGACGACGAAGCTGAAGTTTCAGAGAGGATTTCGGCCCACGCAGCATACACACCGGGTCGCAGCTTGATGTCGGTGTGGCAGCGCAGGTTTGCCGTCGGAACCGAGATGGTTCTCCCTCGACCTGCGCCATGAACCACGGTTCCTTCCAGCTCCGCCGGTCGTCCCAGAATAAGCTCTGCCCGAGTCAGATCGCCTTCACTGAGCGCTCGTCGAATCAGCGTCGAAGAACACGTCACTTGCTCGCCGCTTGGGGTCGTCACCGATACCGCTGACAGCACCGTGACTTCGGTGCCGCGCGCGTCAAACAGCAGCTTTTGGAGCAGCGCACCGTCGCCTGCCCGAGCTCGACCGAAGCGAAAGTCGTGGCCTACGCAGACGGCACGCAGCGTCGGACCGGCCAGCAAGATTCGCTCGACAAAGGCCTGCGCGTCTAGCTGGGCAAACGCTGTATCGAAGCGCTGCTCGACGACAAAGTCAGCGCCGGCTTGCAACAGAAGCTCGCGTTTGCGACGAGCCGATAGCAGCAGCGACGGAGCATTCTGCGGCGCCAGCACCGTCGCGGGATGTGGCGAAAACGTCAGTGCGACCACTTTTCCGGCTGCGCCCACTCGCTCGCGAGCCGACGCAATGAGCGCCTGGTGACCGCGATGAACTCCATCGAAGTTTCCGATGACCAGCGCGCACGCTTCCAGTGGTGAGACGGAAGCCGCGAACTCCTCGTAGCTGGCAAAGACTGGCATGTTGTCGGGCGGAAATAGGCACCGCCGGGCGGGCGGTATAGCGCGGAGCGGAAGCGTTGTCTAGCGAACTACGAGCGAGCGCGACATTTGCATCAGTCGCCGAAGCGCCAACTACGCGGCCTTCTTCTTTTTCTTCTGATACAGGAAGTAGCCGCCAGCGCCCATCGCGACGAAGACCAGCGTCAGCAAGATCGGGCTGTGCGCGATGATCGACAGGATGACCGTGACCAGCGACAGCACCAGCGCGATCGGGAACATCACCACGCTCACCAGGAAGCGACCCGCCGACCCGAGGAACGGCAGGATGTCGAGCAGCGTGTTGATCGGGCCAAAGAACAGGATCAGACCGAACCACATCATCAGGAAGCCGACGATGCGCAGCACCCAACCAACGGTCTTGTGCTCATCCGCCAGCGTCTGAATCGCTTCCTCGCGCGAGCCCGGTACTGCTCGGAACAGCGACGATTCCTTGTCCTTGTACGCTTGAATCGATCCACCGTCGAGCTTGCCGAACATCGTCACCTTCGCGCCCGGAACCAGCGCGGTATACGAGATGCGAACGTCGCCCACTTCCGGCTGGCTCAGCGTGCCCGAGCCTTTGAACAGGTACTTGTCGTCGGCCAGCGAGAACGTCTGCGGCTTGCGCGCGGCGATGAGATCCGCTTTGCGCTCTGCTTTGCCGACTTCAGCAACGGGAGGACGCGGCTTTTTGACCGAGCGACCCTTGCGCTTCTTCTTCTTGCTCTTTTTGTCGTCGCCAGCTGCTTCGTCGGCCTTTTCGTCGGCAGGCTTGACCGCATCCCCTTCGGCCTTGGCTTCATCACCGGCGGCCTTGGCTTCGCTGCCTGCGGCTCCGTCCGTCGTGGCTTCCGGCTTGGCTTCGTCTGCCGCGCTCTTCACCATGTCCTTGGTCAGCTTCAGCTGCTCTGCGCTGGGCAGGCTGGCTTCTTGCGGATCAAACGGATAGGCACCGACCGTGGCTTTTTGCGCCGAAAAGGTCTCGTCCTTGATCGTCAGCGGGATGTTTTCGTGCCCTTTCGGGTTCTCCATCTCCGTCGGCAGCTTCGGCTTGTTCGTCCAGTCCTTGGTGTACGTCACCGTGCGGGTCTCGACCTTCTTGCCGCCGGTCTTCTTTTCCGTCGAGGTCTTGACGTTTTCGACCCACGCGAACATCTGCACGTTGCGGTGCAGTCGAAGGTAGTTGCCCGGCTTGAGCAGCTCAGGATCGCCGACTTGCTCGTCGGTCTTGAGCTCTCCCGTCACCGATACAAACTTGCCATTGAGTCCACTATCGACGCTGGCTGGGTTTGCGACCACGGACTTTTTGGCGACCTCGGACAGGTCGACGCGGCCTTCGTTCATCCACAGCACGACAAACGAGCAGATGAACAGCAAACCACCGACGGCAACCCCCTTGATCGAGTCAATCAAGTTGGTGCCAAGCCCCTTCTCTTCTACCGATGTGAACTGGTCAGACATTTGATCCTCGACTGCGCATGAATGTGCCCAAGATTGCTATTTTTGGGCCGCTTGAAAGCAAGACGATACAAGGTAGCACAACCACGAAATTCGTCTCAACCCCCGTAATCGCAGCGGCTTTCTGCGCAGCCGTTCACACTTTCTAATCGCTATGTTATTGTAAGAACAGGCAACATTTTTCACTTGAGAGGTCGCCATGTTGCACCGTGTACGCAGCCGCCAGAGCCAACACAAACATCGTCAGGCTTCGCTTTCATCTGCTGCGCCGCGCGGTGAGCTGGGGCTTGCCTCGCTTCAGCTCGAGCTGCCGCATCCAGATCAGCTCGCGCGGCTTCCGCTGCTGGCTGCTGCTCCGGCAGAAAAGCCCGCAGGCTCTTGTGTGATCGTGGTGAACCTGTGCGGTGACGATTCCGACGAGGAATAAGTCGTTCGCGCTAGGCCTTGTGCGCAGTTGGCAGTCGTCCACTGGCTAGCTCGTGCCACAGGGCCAGAAGCTGGGCTGTTGCGGCTTCGGGGCTGCCTTGGTTGTCGATGACCCAGGTGGCTGCGCGTAGCCTTGTCTGTCGTGCCGTCTGTGAGCGAATCCGTGCCGTCGCTTCCGCTTCACTGAGCCCGCCCCGCTGTACCGCTCGTCGAACCTGTTCATCTTCTGGAATGTCGACGACGATGAGTCCATCCATTCCCTGATACAGGTTGTTTTCGACGATCAGCGCGGCTTCATAGACGATCACCTGCGCGCCCGACTGCATCGCTTGCTGCATGCGCTGCGCACTGAGTGCTGCGATGGCGGGATGCGTGATCTGATTGAGCGTGCGTCGTGCTGCTTCATCGCCAAAGACCCGTGCGGCCAGCTTTTTGCGATCCAGCGCTGGCTCGGTCTTCTCGGGTTCATCGCTCAAGATGTCGGGGCCAAACGCAGCGACAAGCTGTCGATACGCGGGCTGACCGGGCTTAACCACGTCGCGTGCGACCTCATCGGCATCGATCACGGTGGCGCCCAGCTCGCGTAGCTGTCTGCCGATCGTGCTCTTTCCCGACGCGATTCCGCCGGTGAGCCCGATCACAAAAGGCCGTCGCTCGCTCACAAGTTACAGCCGGGCAGCGGACTGTCGACGCACACCGAGGGAACACAGCCCCACTGCTGCGTCGCCGAGTCTTGGGTGCACTTGGCGTTGTCGCCGCAGCTATTGGTTCCACCGTCGGGAACACACGGCTGGGTGCAGAAATAGGTGGGCCGGGTTGGATCGCCGAGCAGCTGCGAACAGACCGTCGCGGAGGTGTTGCTTCGGCACTCTGCGCCTGCGGTGCTGGAACAGTACTTGCCGACTCCGAGGCTGTTGCCAGGATCGCCCGGCTTGCCACAGCACGAACGAACGGTCATGTCGCCAGCGTCCGAGGATGCATCGTCCTTGGTACAGGCGACCACAGCGACGGACAAAAGACCAAAAGAGACGAGAGCGAGGAGAGAGGAGGTACGTACTTGTGTCATGGCTCGCGGAGCGTACCAACGCGCGCCCTGCTGTCAATGGCGGTGGCTGGCTATCGCTTGGCCGGGGGCGCTGCCGTCGCTGCGGGGGTCTGTCCAGGGGCCGCTGGCGTGCTGGGGGCAGCGGGCGGAACCGTCGCGCCGATCGCATCAATGCTGATGCCCAGGACCGCCAGCTCGGTGCCGGAAAAGAAGAAGCCTGCTTCTCGACGGACGTTTTCCGGTGAGTCGCTGCCGTGAACCGCGTTTTGGCTGACATCGGTTCCGAACTTCTGACGCAGCGTGCCCGGTGCCGCTTTTTTGGAATCGGTCGAGCCCATCAGCTCTCGGTACTTCGGGATCGCGTTTTCCCCTTCGAGCACCAGCGCGACGATCGGTCCCGACGACATAAAGTCGGTCAGTCCCTCGAAGAACTTCTTGCCAGCGTGAACCGCGTAGAACGTCTTGGCCTGTTCCTTCGATAGCCTGGTCATTCGCACCGCGACAGGTCGCAGTCCCGACGAAGCCATGTCTTGGATGATGTGCCAGGTGGAGCCTTTGCTCACCGCATCGGGCTTGACCATCGCGAGCGTGTATTCGATAGCCATTGGGAACGGTCTCCTTGCGCCAAATTCAGTTATACGCACTACAAACTTGACGCATTTGGGCGACGATTTTCAACAGGGTCGTGCGGGACGGACGGCCTGCGTGTGTGCAGGCCCGCAGCGGTGTGGGTGAGCGGGTTACGAGCGGACCGCGATGGCGTCGATTTCGACCAGGGCTCCGCGCGGAAGTCCCGCTGCTTGGATCGTGGTGCGCGCTGGTGGGTTGCTTGGGAAAAACCGTCCGTAGATGCCGTTGACGGTCGCAAAGTCGCTCATGCTCGCAAGGTAGATCGTGCAGCGCACAACCTGCTCAAAGCCGCAGCCTGCCGCCGTGAGCACCGCCGAGAGGTTCTTCATCACCTGCTCGGTCTGGGCTGCGATGTCACCGGCTCCCACGATCTGTCCAGTCTCGGGTGACAGCGGAATTTGACCCGAACAAAACACGAGATTGCCCGCCACGATCGCCTGTGAATACGGGCCGATGGCAGCCGGAGCCGCGCTGGTTGAAACGACGGTGCGTCCTTCATTCATGGTCGCGCTTGTAGCACAGTTTGGAGCGCTGGAACTTGCTGGCTCCCGGGCCGCACACCGCGATAAAATCGTGGGTCATGAGCATCGTATCGCGACACCTTCAGACCCCTCGGCTCGACATCAAGTTCTTGGACACTGGCGGTAGTGGAAAACCGGTGGTGTTCATTCACGGCAACATCTCAACCGGCGAGTTCTTTTCGGACTTGCTGCTGAAGCTGCCTGCGGAATATCGCGGCATCGCGCCGGATCTGCGTGGCTTTGGCGACACCGAGCCGAAGCCGATCGATGCGACGCGCGGAGTCGATGACTTCGTCGACGACATTCACAGCTTGCTGTCGACGATCGAAGGCGTGGCGGGTAAGCGCGTGGTGCTGTGTGGCTGGTCCGTCGGTGGCGCGGTGGTGCTGCGCTTTGCGATGAAGTATCCCGAGCTGGTCGCGGGCCTGGTGCTGGAAGCGCCGATGTCGCCCTTTGGCTTCGGTGGAACGCGTGACAGCGTCGGAACGCCTTGCTTTTCAGACTTCGCGGGATCGGGCGCAGGAACCGCCAGCCCGCAGTTTGTCGAGTGCCTGGCCAAAAAGGATCGCAGCGCCGACACCGACTTTTCGCCGCGCAAGATCGTTCGCAGCTTCTTCTTCAAGACGGGCTATCAGCTGTCTGCCGAGGACGAAGATCGCTATGTCGAAGAGATCCTCAAGACGCAGCTTGGCGCGGATCACTATCCGGGCGATGCGTCTGGATCGGCGAACTGGCCGACGCTGGCACCGGGCACGCGCGGCATGAACAACGCGATCTCGGCCAAGTATGTAAACCTGAGCGACTTTGCCAAAGTGTCGTCGCGACCGAAGGTGCTGTGGATTCGTGGCACCGACGATCAGATCGTGTCGGATACCTCGCTGTTTTGCTTCGGATTCCTGGGCAAGCTGGGCGTGATTCCGGGCTGGCCGGGAGACGACTCGTTTCCGCCGCAGCCGATGGTGTCGCAGATGCGCGCGCTGCTCGACAGCTATCGAGCAAACGGCGGAGCGTATGAAGAGATCGTGCTGGAAGGCTGCGGACACTCGCCGCACTTGGAAAAGCCGACGGAGTTTCGTGAAAAACTCTTCGGCTTTCTGACGGAAGTGATGGGCTAAGCGACGCTCGGTTTCTGGCTTCGTAGCGCAGCGTGCGCAGCAGCCAGACGAGCGACGGGAACTCGATACGGCGAACAAGACACGTAGTCGAGCCCGAGCTTGTGACACAGCGCGATGCTCTCTGGATCGCCGCCGTGTTCGCCGCAGATTCCGACTTCCAGGCCGGGCCGCGTCTGTCGTCCGAGCCGCACAGCCATATCCATCAGCTTGCCAATGCCGCGCTCATCGAGCGTCGCAAACGGGTTCTTCGGCAGCAGTCCACGCGACAGATAATCGACGAGAAAGCTGGCTTCCGCGTCATCGCGTGAGATGCCGAACGTCGTCTGCGTCAGGTCGTTTGTGCCAAACGAGAAAAACTCCGCAAACTCGGCGATCTGATCGGCGGTGAGCGCCGCGCGCGGAATCTCGATCATCGTGCCGAACTGATAGTTGATGCGGATGCCTTGCTCGGCCATGACCTTCTGCGCTTCCTCTTCGAGGAGCGTGCGTTCCATCTTCAGCTCACTCGACAGCGAGACGAGCGGAATCATGATCTTGGGCTTTACGACGATGCCGTCTTTTTGGCACGCGCACGCAGCCTCGAAGATGGCGCGAACCTGCATCTTGGTCAGCTCAGGCAAGTGAATGCCGAGTCGAACGCCGCGCAGACCGAGCATCGGGTTTTGCTCACGCAGAAGCTGAACGGACGCAAGCATGTGCTGCTTGACGTCGAGTTCGTGCTGAAGCGTCTCGATGTTTCCGTCGCTCAGCTTGATGCGGGTTTCCAAGATCGCGACTTCGCGAAGCAGCTCGTCGTGGCTGGGCAAAAACTCGTGCAGCGGCGGATCAATGAGCCGAATCGTCACCGGCAGCCCGTTCATGATGCGGAACAGTCCGTCGAAGTCGCTGCGCTGGAACGGCAGCAGCTTGCGGAGTGGCTCGGCTCGCTCTGCGTCGCTGCGGGCCAGGATCATCGCCTGAATGTGCGGCAGTCGCTCTGACTCGAAGAACATGTGCTCGGTACGACACAGTCCAATGCCTTGCGCGCCGTAGTCGCGGGCTCGCTGGGCATCGCGAGGATAGTCCGCATTGGCCCAGACGCCGAGCCGACGGAATCGATCCGCCATCCCGAGCAGCTTGAGCAAGTACGGATCGCGAATGTCGGGCACCACGGTCTGAAGCTGTCCGGCGAAGACTTCTCCGCTGGTTCCGTCGATGGAGACGAAGTCGCCTTCCTTGAAGGTGCGTCCCGCGACGGTGAACGATCGGCTGACTTGATCGATTTCCAGCGTCGCTGCGCCGACGACGGCGGGCTTGCCAAACTGACGGGTGACGAGCGCAGCGTGGCTGGTTCGTCCGCCTCGGCTGGTGAGCACTCCGCGCGCGGCCAGGATTCCGTGAACGTCGTCGGGCTTGGTCTCGGCGCGAACCAAGATCACGGCCTTCTTTTCGACCTTCGCGAGCCGCTCTGCCGTGTCGGCATCGAACGCGATTTCACCGACGGCAGCTCCCGGCGCAACATTGAGTCCGATCGCGATCAGATCGCCAGCCGCTTTGCGCTCTTTTTTGGCCTTGGGATCAAACTGCGGATGCAGAAAGTACTCGATGTGGCTCGGCGAGACGCGCAGGACGGCTTCTTCGGGCTGGATCAGTCCTTCGTCGGAGAGATCGACGCTGATGCGAACAGCCGCTTGGGCGGTGCGCTTGGCGTCGCGGGTCTGCAAGATCCACAGCTTGCCGCGCTCGATGGTGAACTCGACATCTTGAACATCGCGGTAGTGGCGCTCGAGCGTGCGGCAGATCTGACGGAACTCGGTAAAGATCGCAGGCATCTTGGTGCCGAGTGCGGCGATGCGATCGGTCTGACGAGTGCCCGAGACCACGTCTTCGCCCTGCGCATTGACCAGAAAGTCGCCTTCTAGCTCGTCTTCGCCCGTCGAGACGTTGCGCGTGGTGGCGACGCCAGTTCCCGAGGTGTCCCCGAGGTTGCCGAACACCATCGCGACGATGCAGACGGCGGTTCCGAGGTTGTCGGCAATGTTCGACGCGCGACGGTAGTCGATGGCGCGCTTGCCGTTCCACGAGCGGAACACAGCCTCGGTGGCCAGTCGCAGCTGCTCGTAGGGATCGTCGGGCATGCTGTGACCCGCGAGCTTGGCGATGATCGCCTTGAACTCGGTGGTGATGCGACGCAGATCGGCTTCGCTCAAGCTGGCATCGTTTTCGACGCCGCGCTCTTGGCGGGCGTGATGCAGCACTTCTTCAAACGGCTCGTCGGGAAGGTTCAGTACGACGGTGCCAAACATCTGCACCAGCCGACGATACGAGTCATACACAAAGCGCGGATCGCCGGTCAGCTGGGCCATTCCGGCGGCGACTTCTTCGTTGAGCCCGATGTTTAGGACGGTGTCCATCATGCCGGGCATCGAAAACTTTGCGCCCGATCGGCACGACACGAGCAGCGGATTGAGCGGATCGCCAAAGCGCTTTCCCGTCAGCTCTTCGACGCGGCGGAGCGCGGCCAGCTCTTCTTCCCACATTCCGACGGGGAACTTCGATCCTTCGGCCAAAAAGGCATTGCAGGCAGCGGTTGTGACGACAAAGCCAGGCGGAACCGGCACGCCGATGCGAACCATGTCGGCGAGGTTTGCGCCCTTGCCGCCAAGAAGACCTCGGACTCCATCCCAAGAGCCACACTTCTGCTCAGCGGCGTCCAGTTCTGAAAACAGATACACCCACTTGGCAGCGCTTGTCTGGAAAGGGGTTGCGGCTTGAGCGGACATGATGAGATACCTCCTAGCGGCCTTACGTGAAGAGTTTGGTTCTCTACGAGCGAAACTTGAGCACGCGCAGGGTAACACCAGCCGTGCTTGGATTCGAGTAGAGCAGGCACTAGAAGAGGGTCACATTGCAGACGACGACTGCGGCACCGTCCGATATCGCTTCTGCTGAACGGCTCAAGATGGAGCCGGCGGGACTGGCTGCACTTTTGTCCGCGCTGTGGGCGGCTGGCTATCGGGTGATCGGCCCCACGGTAGGCGATGGTGCGATTGTGTACGGCGAGGTGCGGTCGCTGTCCGATCTGCCGCAAGGTCTGACCGATCAGCAAGAGGCCGGGCAGTATCGCTTGGTGTCGAGAGAGGATCGCGCGCTGTTTGGTTTTCACGTCGGACCGCACTCGCTCAAGCGGCTGCTTTTGCCTCCGAAAGAGCGCCTGTTTGCGACGATCCGCAAAGGGTCTGCGCTGTCGGTTGTTCCTGAGCCGATTCCGACGGAAAAGATCGCGTTTTTGGGCGCCAAAGCCTGTGAGATCCAGGCGATGCTGACCCAAGATCAGGTGCTGGTCGGCGGCGCGCATCCCGATGTGCAGTATCTGGCGCGGCGAAACAACCTGCTGATCATTGGCACCAGCTGTACGTCGGCGGGCGGAACCTGTTTTTGTACGTCGATGGGTGGCAGTCCTCGGGTCGATGCGGGTGCGGATCTGGCGCTGACGGAAGTGATATCGGCGGACGCGCACTACTTCGTCGTCGAGACCAAGACGGCGCTGGGTGCTTCGCTGATCGAACCGCTCCATTTGCCGTCGGCGAGTGTTACGGAACAAAGTGCTGCGGCGCTGCGTGTGGCCGATGCTGCGACGCAGATGGGACGACACTTGGCGACGGACGGGCTCAAAGAGCTGATCGCTCGATCGCTGGAAAGTCCACACTGGGATTCCGTCGCGACGCGCTGTCTATCGTGCGCCAACTGTACGCTGGTGTGTCCGACGTGCTTTTGCAGCACGGTGGAAGATGTGACCGATCTGGCTGGGGATCACTCCGAGCGCTGGCGACGCTGGGATTCCTGTTTTCACGACGACTTTTCCTATTTGCACGGCGGCTCGGTTCGGCAGTCGGTACGATCTCGCTATCGGCAGTGGCTTTCCCACAAGCTGTCGACGTGGATCGACCAGTTCGGGCGCTCTGGCTGCGTCGGTTGTGGCCGCTGTATTACGTTCTGTCCCGTCGGAATTGATCTGACGGCGGAGTGCGCGACGCTCCAAGCGAGACATTCATGACTTCTGTGCAAACCCTGACGCCACAGATGCTGGCGCTGCCTTTCTTTGCCGGTTTTGGACGAGACGATCTGCAAGTGCTGGCCAAGCACTGTCGACCGATGAGCTGGCCGGCTGAGTTTGAAGTGATTCGAGAAGGCCAGGTTGCGACCGAGTCTTTCCTGGTTCTCGACGGAAGAATTCAGGTTCAGACCAACGTGCCGGGACGGGGAGAAGTCACGCTTCAGACGCTGCTGCGTGGTGACATCCTCGGCTGGTCGTGGCTGACACCGAACGCGAGCTATTCGTTTTCGGCGCGAACGATTCAACCGACGTCGGCGCTCGGGTTCGATGGCACGACGCTGCTCAGAGAGTGCGAGCATCATCCGCGCATGGGCTACTTGCTGATGCGACGGTTTGCGCTGGTGATGAGCGATCGGCTGCGTCACACCCGACTTCAGCTGCTCGACTTGTATGCGCCGCCGCGAACCAGCGGTTCGTTTCAGGCGCTGAGGAAGCGATGATCTCGCTCGGCGGAGCTGCTCCGATGGCGTCGGATTCCGCGTTGGTTCCGACGCCATACGTGGTGAAGCGCTTCGTCTGTGAAAACGTCGATACCTTTACGCTGACGCTGGCTCCGTCGTCGGGTGGAGACGCGCTGCGCTTTGCGCCCGGACAGTTCAACATGCTGTACGGATTTCCGGCGGGCGATGTGCCGATTTCCGTCAGTGGTCCGACGTGGCGAAAAGATGTGCTGATTCACACAATTCGAGCCGTCGGTCCTGTGACGAAGACGCTGGCGCAGCTTCAGCGTGGGGACTCGGTGCTTTTGCGAGGTCCGTTTGGTGTTCCGTGGCCCGTCGAACAGGCTGAGCGTCACGATGTGCTGCTCGTCGCGGGTGGCATCGGGCTCGCGCCGCTGCGTCCGGTGCTGTATCACGTACTCAAACACCGACGGCGCTATCGCAGCTTGACGGTGCTGTACGGTGCGCGGACACCAAGCGACATCCTGTTTCGACAAGAGATCGCGAAGTGGCAGGCGCGTACCGACATGCGCTTTGAAGTCACCGTCGATCGCAGCGATGCAGACTGGCACGGTCACGTCGGTGTGGTGACGCAGCTTCTCGATCGGATCGAGCTGGACCCGCTGCGAACCTGCGCGATGGTCTGTGGTCCCGAAGTGATGATGCACTTTGCGAGGCTGGCTCTGTCGCAGCGTGGGGTTCCTTCGTCGCAGATCTATCTGTCGATGGAGCGGAACATGAAGTGCGGCGTCGGAAGCTGTGGTCACTGTCAGCTCGGGCCGTTTTTCATCTGCAAAGACGGTCCGGTGTTCGAATATCCGCGCATCGCGTCGGTGTTTTCGGTGAAGGAGCTGTAGGTGAAGCCAAGTCCGCGTCCGAAAGTTGCGGTGTGGAAGTTTGCGTCGTGCGACGGCTGTCAGCTCAGCCTGCTCGACTGCGAAGACGAGCTGCTACAGCTTGCGGAGCTGGTTCACATCGCAAACTTTATGGAAGCGTCGAGCCTCGTCGATGCCGGTCCGTACGATGTCTCGCTCGTCGAGGGATCGATCACCACCGAGCACGATCGCGAGCGGATTTTGGACGTGCGTCGTCAGTCGAAGTACCTGATCGCGATCGGAGCGTGCGCGACGTCCGGCGGGATTCAAGCGCTGCGCAACGGAGCCAATGTCGACGAGTTCGTCCGTCAGGTCTACGCGCATCCCGAATACATCTCGACGCTGCGCGATAGCACGCCGATGTCTGCGCATGTCACCGTCGACTACGAACTCTACGGCTGTCCGATTCACAAGACGCAGCTTCTCGAGGTGATCGCGGCGCTCTTGCAAGGTCGCAAGCCGCGCGTGTTTTCGCACTCGGTCTGTGTCGACTGCAAGCTACGCGGAACGCCGTGTCTGACGGTGACGCGCGGGATTTCGTGTCTGGGCCCGGTGACGCACGCAGGCTGTGAGGCGCTGTGTCCAAGCTACGGACGAGGCTGCTTTGGCTGCTACGGACCGAAAGAATCCAGCAATCCGTCGTCGCTCATGGATCGTCTTCACTCGCACCTTGGCGCTCCGTTTGTCGAGCTAGAGCGACTGTTGTCTTCGTTTACGACGCAAGCTGCACCGTTTGTTCAGGCTCGTAAGCGCTTTCCGCCCGCGACTTGATAAGCTGCGTTCGCGCGGAACAGCTTCCCCATTGCCAGCGCCCCGGCTAAGCGATCATGAGCGACGCAAACGACTCACATTCACCGACGGAAAGCGAGCTAACGGTTCGTGCAGGCGCAAAGAGTCGCACGATCAGCGTCGATTACTTGGCGCGCGTCGAGGGCGAAGGCGCACTGTACGTCAGGACTCGCGGCGATGTCGTCGAAGACGTGAAGCTGAAGATCTTCGAGCCGCCGCGCTTTTTTGAAGCGTTTTTGCGAGGCCGCGCTGCCAGTGAAGCGCCCGATATCACCGCGCGCATCTGCGGCATCTGTCCCGTCGCGTATCAGATGAGCTCATCGCATGCGATCGAGCGCGCGCTGGGCATTGCGATCACCCCGACGATTCGTGCGCTGCGACGGCTGCTCTACTGCGGTGAGTGGATCGAGAGCCACGCCCTGCACGTCTACATGCTGCATGCGCCGGACTTTCTGGGCTACACCGATGTCGTGTCGCTGGCGAAAGCCTTTCCCGACGTGGTGCGCGGCGGTCTGGCACTGAAAAAGACCGGCAATGAGATCCTGCGTGTCCTCGGTGGTCGCGAGATTCATCCGATCAACATCCGCATCGGTGGTTTCTATAAGCTTCCGACGGTGACAGAGCTTTCCGCGCTGCGTGAGCCGCTTCTGCGCGCGCGCGATCATGCCCTTGCGACGGTGCGCTGGGTGGCTGGCTTTCCGTTTCCCGACGTCGAGCGCGACTGTGAGCTTGTGAGCCTGCGTCATCCCGACGAGTATCCGCTCAATGAAGGGCAGCTCGTTTCTTCGTCGGGACTGTGCATCGACCCGAGTGATTTTGAGCAGCACTTTGGCGAAACGCACGTCGAGCACTCGAGTGCGCTGCAAGCCTTTCGGCGATCCGACGGTGCGCCGTATCTCGTCGGACCGCTCGCGCGCTACAACCTGTGCGGCGACAAGCTGCCTGAGCTGGCCCAGCAAGCCGCCCGCGACGCCAAGCTGCCCGCTCGCTGTCGCAATCCATTTCAGAGCATCATCGTGCGCGCCGTCGAGCTGGTCTTTGCCTGCGACGAAGCGCTGCGTGTGATTTCATCCTATCGCGCCGACGGTCCACCGTTTGTCGCGGCTCCGTATCGCGACGCTGAAGGTGCAGCGATCACCTGTGCGCCTCGCGGGCTGCTGTATCAGCGATATCGAGTGAATTCCGACGGCACGATTGCCGAGTGCAAGATTGTGCCGCCGACTGCCCAAAACCAACGAACGATCGAAGACGATCTGCGCGCGGTGGTGCGAGCGAACCTTCGCAAGCCCCAAGCCGAGCTGACCGCTCTGTGCGAGCAGACGATTCGCAACCACGACCCCTGCATCTCGTGCGCAACCCACTTTTTGCGCCTGGAGATCGAGGACGATGCAAAGCGCTAACAAAACACCCGACCGCAAGCTGTTCGGCACCGACGGCATTCGCGGAATTGCCAACGTTCCACCCATGACCATCGAGACGGCGATGCGGCTTGGTCGCGCCGTCGCTCGGCTGTATCACCGACCCGGACATCGAGGCCGCATCATCATCGGCAAAGACACACGCCTGTCCGGCTACATGTTCGAGCAAGCGATGGCCGCCGGAATCTGCTCGATGGGCGCCGACGTGATGCTGTGCGGACCGCTGCCGACGCCGGGCATTGCGTTTCTGACTTCCTCGATGCGCGCCGACGCGGGCGTGGTCATTTCCGCCAGTCACAACCCGTATTACGACAACGGCATCAAGATCTTCGCTGCCGACGGCTTCAAGCTGCCCGACGCGACGGAAGCCAAGCTCGAAGAGCTAATGTCCGACGGAGAAGACATGCAGCCGCTGCCTGCTCCCGACGACATTGGCCGTGCCCAGCGCATCGACGACGCCCGTGGTCGCTACATCGTGTTTTTGAAGAACTCGTTTCCGCGACGGCTATCCCTCGATGGACTGAAGATCGTCGTCGACTGTGCGCATGGTGCGGCCTATCGCGTCGCGCCCAACGTGCTGACCGAGCTGGGTGCGACGGTGACTTCGCTGGCGGTGTCTCCCGACGGAAAGAACATCAACGAACAGTCGGGCGCGCTGCATCCCGAAGCGATGTGCAAAGCCGTCGTCGAACAAGGTGCGCACGTTGGCATTGCACTCGACGGAGACGCTGATCGAGTCATCTTCGCAGACGAGCGCGGCAAGATCATCGACGGAGACGCCATCATGGCGCTGTGTGCGCGACGGCTGCTGTCGCGTGGTGAGCTACGCAAAAACACGCTGGTTGCGACGGTGATGTCGAACCTGGGACTAGAGCGCGCAATCGCTGACATGGGCGGCAAGCTGCTGCGAACTGCCGTCGGAGATCGCTACGTTGTCGAGGCCATGCGTCAGCACGATCTCAACCTCGGCGGTGAGCAGAGCGGACACTTGGTGTTTCTCGATCACATGACGACCGGCGACGGAATCATTGCTGCGCTTCAGGTGCTGGCGACGATGCTGGAAGAAAATCAGCCGCTTTCGACGCTGGCCAGCGTGATGAAGTCGTATCCGCAGGTGCTGCTGTCGGTGAAAGTGGCGCGACGACTGCCGCTCGGAGAGCTAGGCACCGTTCAGTCGCTGATCACCGGCATTGAACAGCAGCTTGGCAGCGACGGACGCGTCTTGGTTCGCTACTCGGGAACGGAGCCCAAAGCGCGTGTCATGATCGAAGGTCCCGACGCTGCGCTGATCGATCGCTTTGCCCACGATATCGCGTCCGAGCTGGTGCGCGCCTGCTCGTAATGCCCGTCACTACTTCCGTCGCTGTACCGACTGCTCTGCCCAGGTAATCAGCGGTGTCTCGTCGGGATGAAACGGCTGAAGCGGCGGCTTTCCCAGCGCTCGTCGCAGCAGCATCAGCGGATACAGCACAAACGACGGCGGTCTTTCCGATCGCTGTGCCCGACGAGCCCGCTCTCGCTCACGCGCTTTGATCGGTTGAAAGTCCGTCACGGGATGCGCACGCAGCGACGACCACAGCGGCTGAAGCGCACTGCGTCGCTGTTCCACTGCGTCGGTGTCCATCGAAAACGCGCCGCACGACTTGTGCCACGCCGCCAGCATGCGACACGCACCCAGCGCTTGACCTCGATCCGACGCGATCCCGAGCCGCGACCAGCCTTTCTTTTGAGCAATGCGCAGCGAGTTGAAGACGTTTTCGTCGGTGTGTAGCGCGTGCGGTTCCAGGTAGATCCGATCCGCCGGTACGCCCATCGCAGTCATCGCCGCCGCCAGCGCTTCCGCCTCGACAAACGGCGTATGAACCGCTGATCCCGACGTGATGAAGTGCGCGGCCTGTCGTCGCTCCCACAGCATTGCCGCCCAGACTGCGCGTCGCTGTAAGCAGCCCGTCAGCGAGCCATCCGCGAGCGTCGGACAGCCCGGCACGATCACCGCATCGAACGGCTCTGCGACGGGCTGTTTGACTTCCAAGTGACCTGCATAGCCCAGCATCACGACGGACAGCAGCATGACGCCGAACATAACACAGCCGAGCGTCCACCCCAGCCAGCGCCACCTTCGTCTTGCTTGCGCCGGGGCCATCGGTTGGTTATCCGCCCAGATCGCTCAAAAGCGGCGCCAAATCATCGTGGAGCCGCATTTTTAGCCGACCCGCCAGCTGACTCGCTTCACGCAGCGCAGCCTTGCCTGGGCCCAGCTTGCGTCGTTCTACGAGCAGTTTTCCAAAGGCCGCCAGCCCTTGCGCCAGCTCAATCTGATCGCCGCCTTCCCGCAGCAGCGCCACCGAGCGCTTCAGATAATCCCACGCCGGATGCTCGCCTTCGACCGTCTCGTCGAACAGCGTCGATGCATGAATTTCCCCGAGCGACAGCAGCCCGCGCGCAATCAGGCTGCGCAGCCCCGACTGCTGGGCCCGCTCCAGCGCACGCTGACACAGATCCAGCGCTTTTTGCTTGTCTCCCCGTCGCAGGTTGATGAGCCCAAGCAGTCGCTTGCTCTCGGCCATTCCGCGATGATCGAGCAGCCGCACCGCCAGATCTTTGGCCTGAATCAGCCGCGACTCCGCTTCGCTGAGCAGCCCGTCGAGCAGCAGCGCTTCCCCGAGGAAACACAGCAGCGCGACTTGTTCCTTCGACGGACCGGCTTTTTCACACAGCGGCAGCGCTTCCTCGAAGCGGGCGCGCGCTGCGGCGACACTTCCTCGGGCCAGATCGACGCTACCGAGCGCCGTCATCGCTGCCGCCTGAAGCACCGGATCGTCTTCGTGCTTGCGCAGCGCTTCTTCGAAACAGCTCATCGCCGCGTCGAGCGCACCGCGCTGATATTCAACCTGTCCGACGTGAAGCAGCGACTGCGCCACTTTCTTGCGATCGAGCAGCCGTCGTCGCATCTCCAGCGCGCGCGCCAGCCGATCCATTCCGTCGGTGCTTTTGCCCAGCCACACCAGCGCTTGACCTTCTTCGTCGAGCGCATCGGCCACTCCGACTTGATCTTGAAGCTGCTGAAACAGCTCCAGCGACTGCTCAACCAGCCCGAGCGCCCGCGCCGGATCGTGCGCGACGATGCGTGCCATTTCCAAGAACGCCTGCGCTCGCTGCCGACGCGACGCCAGCACAAACGACAGCCGCACGACCTTTTCCCACGCCGACATCGCCGCTTCCAGATCGCCAAGCTGCGACAGCACCCGCCCGAGCGTCTGCCACATTCGCAGCCGCTCCGATAGGTGTTCCGCCGACAGACAAGCCAGGCCGCGCAGCAGCAGCCGAGGCGCTCGTCCCGTCGCTCCGTGTGCGATCGAAAGCTCCGCCGCGCGCTGATACGACTCGGCAGCCAAGCGACCTTCCCCGGCCCGCTCGAAGTGTCGCGCGATCCGCTGCTGAATGTCCTCTCGATCGCTCGTCGGCTGAAGCTGTAGAAACTGCGCGAGCAGCAGGTGATAGCGACGCTTTCGCTCGGGATCGATCTGCTCGTAAATCGTCGCTTGCCAGGGCTCGTAGGCAAACCGAAGCTCGCGTTCGCTGCCAAGCTGGCTCGTCGGAACCGGCAGAAGCACACCTTGTCCGATGAGCTGCTCCAGTCGCTCGCTCAGCTGCGCCAGTCGCTCCGCGTCGCCCTCTTGCACATCCGACAGCGGAGGTCCGTCGATGTCCGCCGCGCCCGGCTCCAAAAGACCCGCGCCCTCGCAGCGGCTCAGCGTCAGCAGCGAGCCCAAGTGAAAGTTTTCCCCCGCGACCGCTGCATGCTCCAGCAGTCGTCGCGAGCTGTCCGACATCGCCGCAAGTCGCGCTTCCACCACACCCGGCAGCGACGATGGAAGATCCAGATCCGCCAGCCGTTCTTCGTCCCACATTGGCACAAGCGACCGCTCGCCTTCACCCGGCTGCCACGACAGAACCTGCGTCTCGACGAGAAGCCTCAGAAGCTCCACCATCGCGCGCGGCGAGCTTTCCGAAAAGCGCTCGATCTGCGTCACCACCCACGATGGCAGCTCTTCCGGTTCCGCACCGACAATCGAGGCAATCAGGTTCTGCTTTTCGTCTCCGTCGAGCGGAGCCAGCTTCATCGTCAGCGGCGGTGTGCTCGTCGCGCCAAAGTCCGGGAACGTCTCGACGAACTCGTGACGAGCCGCCAGACCCAGCACCACCGGCAGATCCGACAGCCCGTCGATGAGATAGCTGACCAAGTTGACCGTCTCGGGGCTGGCTTGATCCATGTCATCGATCAAGATCAGCAGCGGACCGCGTCGAGCATCTGCGACGAAGAAGCGCTTGATCGCCGAGTACATTCGCGACTCACTGCGTACGCCACCGAAGACCGGACCCGAAGAATGCGGCTGCGATCCGTCGGGAAAAGGAATCCCGAGCAGCTCGCCCAAAACGTGCGCCACTTCCGTCGCTCGCACCGCTGGAAGCAGCACACGACACAGTCGAAGCAGCTTGTCTCGCGCCGCGCCAATCGCTTCGCCTTGACGAAGATCGCAGCGTCGTCGCAAAAGCTCGATGAACACCGCGAGCGGCGCTGCACCTTCACCGGGCACTGTCGCTGTCAGCACTCGCTCGGGAGACACCGCAAAGTAGCTGCTCGCCGCCCGACCCATTTCCACGAGCAGCCGCGTCTTGCCTTGTCCCGTCGCAGCCAGCAGCACAAAGCTTCGCAGACTGTGCGACTTGATGCTCTGCTCGATGAGCCCAAGCAGCCGCCCAAGCTCTTCTTTGCGACCGCAGAACGGAACTTCCGCGTCGCTCGATTCGGGCTGAATCAGATCTTCCTCGGTCAGCGTGTAGTGTTGCCCGGTTTCATCCCCTGAAAAATGAAGCGAGTCGATCCGAGGAAGCATCGTCGTACGACAGCTTTCACAGATCTCATTTCCGTCGGCGACAGGTGCGTGGCAACTCAAGCAGCGAGCAGACATCGATCGCTTGTAGCGCGGGATGAGAAAGCTCCGCAAGCCTTGCGATGGCAGGGTCCCCCGCACGAGCGAAGAAACTTTGATGAAACAGCCTTCATCGGGCTAGGCTGGCCGCCTCATGACCGAGCCTGCTGCGACGACAAGTCAAGCGCCACGCCTTTTGCACTTTACCCAGTCGGTGATTGCCGCTGCGGCGCTGATTGCGCTCTGTTACTACGGACGACTGGTGCTGATTCCGACGCTGCTTGGGGTTGCGGTTGCGCTCGCGCTGGCTCCGTCGGTGGACTTTCTGGCTCGCTATCGCATTCCGCGTCCGCTGTCCGCGTTTGTGCTGATCACCATCACGCTGACGGTGCTCTACGGCGCGATTCGGCTGCTGTATGACCTGGCGATCGACTTTGTCGACGAGCTTCCAACGCACTCAGCCAAGATCGACGGGTTTTTTCAGTCCCTGCTCGCGCGCGTCAATCACGTCTTAAACTCGACGAAGATTCTGGCGCAGCCGACGGATCAAGCGATCAGCAAGAGCCATCCGATCGACTGGCCCAAGATCCTCATCGGCGGCGCGGGATCGCTCAGCGAGTTCCTGTTTCCGTCGTCGTTCGTCCCGTTTATCACCTACTTTTTGCTGACCTGGGAAGACTACCTGTATCGCGCGTCGGTGCGGCTGTTTGCGCTCGAAAGACAGATGACGGTCAAAAAGTCACTCGGTCAGATTGCCGCGATGCTGCGCAGCGTGCTCATTGGCAACGTGCTCATCGGCCTGCTCATCGGCGTGATCAGCTCGATCCTGTTTGCGACGATTCACGTCCCGTACTTCTACATCATCGGGATGCTCAGCGGCATGCTCAGCATGGTTCCGTACCTGGGCGTCGTGCTGGCGCTGGTGCCGCCGCTGCTGATCGGTGCGGGCAAGCTGAGCGGGACCGGACTGCTCGTGCTGCTCGTCGGAGTGCTGGTGATTCACCTGGCCGCGATCAACCTGCTCGTGCCCAAGTTCATCGGTCAGCGTGTGCAGGTCAATCCGCTCGCTGCGACGCTGTCGCTTCTGCTGTGGGGCATGCTGTGGGGCGGAGTCGGACTGCTGCTCGCGGTGCCGATCGCTGCCGCCATCAAGATCATCTGCGACCACATCGAACCACTCGCTGCGTTTGGGGCTTGGCTCGGGGACGATCTCGACGGACGCACACGCAGCGAATCGACCTATTTTCCTAGCGCTTGACAGCCGAGCGCCCTCGCCAAAGCTTATCGATCATGCGCATCCGCCCACAGCCTGCTTCGTTCATCGTTTCGGTCGCGCTCCTCGCGCTGGGACTCGGCGTGCTTCCTGCGTGTAAGGGCTCTCGGACTTCCACCGCGAAAACGCCGCCCGCGACGTCCGCTGCCCCGAGCGCCGCGCCGGTCTTGGCGGGTCCACTGGACACCTCGGCTGCGACCAAGACGTCTCCCACGGGGGGAATCGACCTGGCCGCCGCCACCTTGCCTGCCGCGCTGACACCCAACCAGCAGAGCCGTCGCACGCCCGTCGTTGATGCCGTTCATCGCGCCGCGCCGTCCATCGTCTCGATCTTTTCCGAGCAAAAGCCCCAGCCGCAGTACAACCCGTTTGGCTTCTTCGGACTCGACGACGACGACGAGAGCGGTCGCACTTCGCTCGGATCGGGCGTCATCGTCGATCCACGCGGCCTGGTCGTCACCAATGAACACGTCGTCGCCGGGGCTGCCCGCATTCGCGTCCTACTCGCCGACGGTCGAGAGCTTCCGGCAACCCTCGTCGGTGCCGATCAGTCCTTCGATCTAGCGGTCCTCAAGATCGAGTCCGGTGAAAAGGTCAGCAAGGATGCCAAAGACATCAAAGATCTTCCGTCGCTCAAGATCGGCACCGCCAGCGATCTGATGATCGGTGAGACCGTCATCGCCATCGGCAACCCGTTTGGCCTGTCGCACACCGTCACCTCGGGCGTCATCTCGGCGCTGCACCGCGTCGTTCGCGCCAAAAACCGCACCTACGAAGACTTCATCCAGATCGACGCCCAGATCAATCCTGGCAACTCCGGCGGACCGCTCCTCAACGTCAACGGCGAGCTGATCGGCATCAACACCGCTGTTCACTCGGGCGGACCGGGCATCGGCTTCGCCATTCCCATCGACCGCGCCCGCACCATCGTCAACGATCTGCTCCAGTTTGGTCGCGTGCGCTACGGCTTCATTGGCCTGCGCGTCGCGCCCGTTCATGAGCGTCGTCGTCAAGCCACCGGCGTTGTCGTCACCGAGGTCGATGCCGGAAGTCCCGCCGAAAAAGCTGGCATTGCTCCCGGCGATGTCATCACGCACCTCGGCGATGAAGCCACCGTCACCGTCGAGCGCTTCTGGGATCGCGTTCACCGCATCCTCGCCGGGGAAGAGGTTCGCGTTCGTCTGACGCGCGGGGACGTTTCGCTGCGTACGACGCCGATCGATCCCAAAGAGATGTCGCAGCGAGCGAGAAAGCGGCTCGGACTCGATGTCATCGACGCCCAAGGTCGCGCCGCGCTCGTTCAGCGAGTCAACCAAGGCTCGGTGTCCGACCGCATCGGCTTTCAGCCCGGCGACGCCATCTTGCAGATCGGTGCGCGCCAGGTTCGCTCGGCCACCGACTTCTACGGCGCACTTGGCGAGATTCGACCCGGCACCGACACCGTCATGCTGGTCGTGCGCGGTCAGTCTTCCTACTACGTGACCATCCCGTTCTAAGCGCCCGTCTTTACGCGTCCGATCGCTCACCCGCCCGCATCCCGCCCGCATCCCGCCTACATTCCGCCTGCGATGGTTCAACGGCAGGGACATCCGCTCACCACTGC
>CALMML010000097.1 GCA_937868485.1 uncultured Myxococcales bacterium
CCTGAGTGCGGCGGCTCTCCTTCCAGGGCGAGCGCAAGCGCTTCCTGAAGCAGCCGATCCTGCTCCGCTCCTCGTCTCATTTCAGCTTCGTGAATTCGCCGCAGCTCTTCAGCAACAGTCGAGAGTTCTCGGTACATCTGCTGGCAGTGACGGAGCCGGGTCGCCAAGTCCTGCTCGGGCCGATCCGAGCTATCTCCTGGCTGACGGGTCCTTCGTGTGCGCGGCCCCGTGCGGGGACCCCGAGTTCCTCCTTGTCCGTCGGTGCCCGAATCATCTGGGGTGGCCGTTGCTCCGTCTGATGTCGTCTGCCCTGTCTGCCGTGTTCGCCTCTCCTCTTCGAGCTGCCTGCGGAGCTGCTCAACTTCTTGCCGGAGAGCCGCTACCTCTTGCGCTTGGGCGGAATGCTGCTGCTGCAAGTCGTTGTGGGACTGCTCTGCTTGCTCGGCCCTCCGTCGCATGTGTGAGGCGACGCGGAGCAGAGCCGGGCTCCGGTGAAAGCGCGGACCCGGCCGCTGGGCCAGGCGCACTCGCTGACGCGGCGTGATGTAGCCGCCCATTCGCCACGCCCGCATTCGGCAGGTTCCATCACAAAACCGCATGTCCCGCCGCCCCTCGCGCGGCAGTGACTCTCCACACGCACGACACGGACCTGATGCCATCGGATCCAACCTCCAGGCGTGATGCCCCAATCATCATAACTTGCAGCAGATCCAAAAGCTACGTCGACGATCCGTTACATTCAGTGACGGCTCTTTCCGCAAACATCACGGCAACATCCCGTGAACAGCACGGCAGGCCTTGGCGGCTGCGTGGTTGCCGTGCTGTTCCGCTGGGCAGGGTCTGGGAAGTTTGGTTCCGTCAGTGTTTCGGGCTTGCGTGGTCGCGCTGGAAGATAAATACGGCTTTCTGCGGACCGGTGGTGCCCCCGAACGGTAGAAGGCCGACGTGTCGCCAGCCCAGGCTGCGCATGCAGCGCACCAAGCTCTCAGGTTGATAGCGGCGTACCTGCCACATGCAAAACTCGCGTCGCTCATTGCCGGGCAGCGTGACCATCGCCATGAACTGCATTCCGTAACTACCGGCAAGCGGGCGGTTGGTATCGAGCCGGAAGCGGAAAGCCACCGACTGCGCATCTTGACAGTAGCGACGGATTGGTCCTGCCAGCCAGTGCTGATGGGCTTCAGGGACCGGCTGCCGGAGTGCGGTGTCACTGCGCTCGATTTGCTCTGGGTCCATCGATTCAGTCGCTGGATAGCTCACGTCAAAGAGGAGCAGATCCCCTGGCGCCGCTCCTGCGAAGCTGTTCTGGAAAAACTGCGGTTCGTGATCGAGGTTGCCAATCGTCCCTCCCATCATCAGATAAAGTCGTCGACGGTGCGACCTAGCAGGCGAGTAATGGAGCTGCAAATAGCGCGGGAGGTGATGGAAGTTTCCCTGAAGGCCGCAGACAAACACGTTGGGCTCGCTGCTGAACGTATCGACCGCGTGCTTGAATGCGTAGCTCAGCAGCGGTTGGCTCGCGTCGAGCAGATAGAAGCGGAGGTTCGGGCGCTGTCCTTGTTCCAGGATGTGCTGGACCAGCCGCACCTCGTTACGTCCATCTCCCGGCCCGAGCGCGATCACATCGAGACCGACCGGTCCGAGAATCTCTGCCACGCGCTTCGCCATCGCGCTGTGTGGCATCTGGTCGCGAAACGCAGCGGAGTAGCGTGGACTGTTGCAGAGCTGAATCCAGTCATATGCGCTTTTGTGATCGAGATACACGTAGGTCTGTTCGACCGATCCACCGTTGCTGTTGAGCTGCTGGGCAAGCTCGGAGATCATCTGTACAGAATCGAATCCCGGCGACACGTACCAGTTCGGAGCCAGTCGGTGGCCCTGGTCGCGGCTACTCGAAGTCGCTGTGATTTCCGACGGTACAAGTCGCAGCTCAGGAATCGTACAGAGCGCCAGCAGTGTCTTCTGGGAAGGTGCTTTCAGTCCGGCTTCGAGCTTCCGCACCAGGCTCTCGGACAGCCCGGTGTACTCCGCCAGTTGCGCTTGGGTCAGCCCCGCCTCGTCACGATGCTGGCGAAGCACGTCTCCAAATCGCCGTGCTCCTTCGGTCTCACCCACAGGTGAAAAGTGAATGTGGAGCAGCTGAAGCACCTGCTTCTGTAGTGCGAGCAGATCCTCATGCGCTTGTTGCTTGTCAGCATCGTCACCAGGGGAAAGGTCGCTCAGCGCTTGCAAGCCCTGGCGCAGATGAAACAGAGCGGCCTGATAGGTCGAGAGCCCTTGGGGCTCAGCAGAGAGAACGGACGGAAACTCTGACGAACTGGCAGCCTCGGCATGCATCGCGGGACTCCTTGGAAACCGAATAGGAGAGCCAATCGTCACAAAAAGTGACGCCTGTATGACTGCCGCTTGTTGCACAGCTCGCTTCAGACTGCAAGGGCAAGTCCAGGGTAATCGAGTACCTGTCGCTGATATCCACATTTCCCCAGTGCTCTGCGCTGTCCCTGGAGTGAAGGAGTCTCGATGTCTGTAGCGTGCGAACCATTCCCAGCCGTTGCTTGTGCCCCATTCCTTACGGGGACATCGTTTAGCTGCCAAGCCCGTCCCCCCCGTCGCCATCCGAAGGGTCTGTATGCCATCTGTATGCTCGTGCTGTCCGAGCGATTCGCTGCGTACACGCTCATTTCTACGGTGGCGCTGATGCTCTGCGAGCGATACGGATATCAGCAAGCACAGGCACTGCGGGTCGTTGGTCTGTTCAATGCGCTGTCTTACCTGGGGACGTTAGGAGGAGGCCTCATTGCGGATCGGGACGATGATACCGAGGACATTGTGACCACGGGGGGAACGGAACGTGCGGACGAGTTCGGAGTTCGCCGGGGTGACGACGTCGCTTTTTCCCGAGGAGTGACAGGCGACG